>JBKHHV010000128.1:0-9983 GCA_046539005.1 Phycisphaerae bacterium | reverse complement strand
CTGGCGCAGGACGTGGATCACCTCGTCGCTGAGCCAGCGCGCGTCGCGGAACTCCATCGCCCAGCGATGGTCGCCCGGTGCCTCTTCCAGGAACGCCCACAGCCGTTCGACGTTGGGCTCCCAGTTGGGGGGAAGCTGCACGAGGATCGGGCCGAGATGGTCGCCCAGGCGCTCGGCCCGTTCCAGGAAGAGCCCGATGGTTCCCTCGGGGTCCTTGAGCTTCTTCATGTGCGAGCCGTACCGGCTGAACTTCAGCACGAAGCAGAAGCCCTCCGGGGCCGCCTCCCGCCAGTTGTCGAACGTGGTTTCCTCCGGAAGGTGATAGAAGGTGTTGTTGATCTCCACGGTGTCGAAGGTCTCGGCGAACACCTCGAACCACTTCTTCTTGGGCAGTCCTTCCTCGTACAGGACACCACGCCAGTGGTCGTACTGGTAGCCGGAAGTCCCGATGCGGTATGTGCCCGTCTTGCTCATGGTTTGCTCTGGCAGTTGGGGCAGTAGATGGCCGATCGGCCGGAAACGGTCTTCTTCCTGAGCTTGCCGTCGCAGCGGGGGCAGGGCTTGTGGGGCGAGCGATCGGGAAGCATGTACCGCGGGGGAAGCTTCCGGAGGTCGCCGCCGTGCCGGGAGGCCGTGGCGAGCACACGCCGCATCACCCGGTAGATGATCCGCACCTGTTTCTCGCTGAGTTGGTCGACCTTCGAGTCGGGTCGAAGCCCGGCCTGGAAGAGAATCTCGTCGGAATAGATGTTGCCGATGCCGGCGATGAGCGACTGGTCCATCAACGCCGACTTGATCGACCCTCGCCGGTCGCCAAGCAGTTCCACGAACCGGTCGGCCGAGAGGGAATCGTCCAGCGCGTCGGGGCCGAGGTCGTGGTCACGGAGGAACTCATCGACGTCCTCGGCGAAGCTGACGCGCCCGAGCTTGCGCGGGCAGCGGAACGCAAGTTGCCCGCCGTTTTCGAAGTCCAGCGCCACACAGGTGTGCTCGGGCATTTCCTCGCTTTCCTCGCTGTACTGCAGTTCGCCGGTCATGCCGAAGTGCATGACCAGCCACCCGGCGTCGGGTGCCCGTGCAAAGAGATACTTCCCGTGCCGGCGGCTTTCTTTCAGAGACTTGCCCTTCAGGCGGCGGGAGAGCAGTTGCGGGGTGGCGTCGTCCAGTACTTTCCGGACGGGCACGTGCGTGTGGGATACGCTCTTGCGCAGGGCCGTGGAGTCCAAGTACTGCTGAAAGCCTGCAACGTCTGGCAATTCGGGCATGGGGGGCAACCTCTTATGCTGAGAATTCGTCTCCTGTTCCTCGGACATTCTATCAGTCCGTTCGGCTCCCCACCTGTCGGGAGGCGAATGGGAGAATATCCCATCAACGGTAGTGCGCTCCCGGACGCGAGATTCATCCCGGGTCCGATTGAGGCCCGGGATTGCTGCTCCTAGAGTTATCAATGAAGCCTGAGCCAAACCGAAGATGCTTCATGCGCTTCGGTTCTCAGCAAGCCGAAGTTCGAAATCAACGTTCCGAGGAGGATCGTTATGTTAGTCAATGAAGTAATGACACGCAGTCTTGATCGTATCGACGCCGACTCCACGCTCAAGGAAGCGGCGATGATGATGGAGAAGAACGACGACGGCTGTCTGGCGGTCGTCGAAAACGGACAGATCACGGGCGTCATCACCGACCGCGACATCGTAATACGCGGTGTGGCGAGCGGTGCCAACCCCAGCGACATGCAGGTACGCCACGTGATGACCGAGAACGTCATCACCTGCCGCTTCGACTCGGATGTGAACGAGGCCGCCCACCTGATGGACGAAAAGAAGGTTCGCCGACTGATCGTCAAGGACGCCAACGACATCCCGGTGGGCGTCATCTCTCTGGGCGACGTCGCCGCACGGGCCCACCAGCAAAAGCTCAGCGGTGAAGTTCTCGAGGACATCTGCAAGGCGTAAACGTACCTGCACCATCACATACCCCCGGGGTCAGTTGAATTGAACCTGACGGGGGGATGAATGAGCAAAGGCGCGCCGTTCGCGGACGCGTCTTGCTCTATATCAGAGCCCAGGAAAGGAGAATCCATGCCCCTGTTCGCAGAAAACCTCAAAGACGCAAACGTACTGGTCACCGGCGGCTCCAACGAAAGTGGTCCGTTTCTGTGCCGCGCTTTTGCCGACGCCGGGGCCAACGTCGCCACGACCTGGCACTCCGACCAGGAGGGTGCCGGCAAGACCGCCGACTACGTCCGCGACCAGGGCGGCCGTTGCGAGACGTACCCGCTGGACTTGTTCGATATCGACTCGGTGGATAACCTCATCGAGAAGCTCAAGGAGGACTGGGAGCGGCTGGACGTGGTGGTTCTGTGCGTCGGCAGCAAGGGGCTGCGCAACTTCCGCAACCTCTCCTGGGACCAGTTGGACATGGCCTACGACGGCAACGTGAAGGCCAATTTCATGCTCGCCAAGGAACTGGGATACTGGATGAAGGAGACCGGTGGGCTGGGACGCATCATCCAACTGTCGGCCGCCTCGGCGGAAAACGCCTCCGACTCGGCATACGGAATGGCAAAAGCCGCCCAGCGCGACATGGCCGAATTTCTCGCCTGGGAACTGGCGCCCGAAGTCACCGTCAACACGATCCAGCCCATCGGCATCGATCAGGATCCCCAGCACGATCAGCCGCCCGAGGACGACGCCCCGCTGGGCCGAAAGGTCCACGCCCGGGACATCGGGAAGCTGTGCGTCCTGATGTGCGACCCGGTGTTCGATTCCTTCACCGGCGAACTCTTCCGCATGGACGGCGGCCGCCACGTCGACTCGGCGTACGCCGAAGAAATCTGACCCCTTCCCAGCCGGGACAATGCCCCCAGCGGGATCGGTCGGCCGACACGCCGGCGGGTCCCGCTGTCCTTTTGCCCCCCGCGCTACACTTGCCCTTCATCCGAATGACTACATGTGTACACACTCGGGCGCCTGTGGTTTATACCAGTCCCTAACTACACCCGGCGCCCCGGCCTTATCGCAACCCTATACCAGAACATATCTTCAGATGGTTTTCCGGGTATTCCAAGTTTCGTTTTCCCTGCACTCGGAACGTCATTTGATGATTTTGTTCTGTATGTTTCTAACACCGCTGCCCGCGAGCGCCGATGGCAGTAGTGCACGGAGGAACGTAACCAACCCATCCCCGATCCGGCAGAACGGGGATCATCTCACGGAGGGGCCTCACCGGTTCGGGAACCGGGAAGGCAATCGGCGCCAGCACCAGCAGAACCGATTGTGGGAGACGCATGGTCTCAAGGTCTCGCAGCACATTCAGGCATATTCCGCGCAGCCCCCGCGCCGAAGCGCTCGAACCGAGGAAGCTGTTCTCGGCGAGCCCTCTTCTGTCGGCCCCGGACGCTCCTCGGCCGCACGAGCCGCTGGAAGTCGTCGTGGTCGATGGCAGGCTCGAACAGGCCGACCTGCTTACCCGGGCGGCCGCCAACTCCGCGCGCCTGATCGTCCTTGACGATACCGACGGGCTCGACGGACTGCTCGAGCAGTTGCGGGAGCTGACTGCCCGCGTCGGCTGTCCCGTCGACTCCCTGACCTTCCTGACCCATGGCCGATCGGGACAGATGCAGCTCGGCGAGGAGTGGGTCTCGGCCGACAGTCTTCTTTCCGACGCCGGCGCCTGGGCGACGCTGGGCTCGCTGATGGGGGAAGGGGCGAACCTGAACCTGATGTCCTGCTTCACCGGGATGGGGCCCGACGGGCAGGCCTTCGTGAATGCCCTGGCACGCAGCACCGGCGCCGACGTGTTCGCCTCCGACGACCTGACCGGCGCCGGCGGCGACTGGGTGCTGGAAGTCGCTTCCCGGGGTGACGAGGCCGAACTGACGAACCTGGCGATCCACCTGGACGCGGCAACGCTGAACACCTACGCCCACACCCTTGCCGACTTCAACGAAGCCGGCTTCTCCGGGACCTCGACCTTCAACGACGACACGCAGAGCTTCACCGTCTCGGTCACCGGCGGCGGGACCATCGACTGGTCGTATAACGGTGACACCGATACGCTGACGATCACCGGCAGCGCCGCGACCTCCGCAGGAACCGTCATCACGCTGACCGACAACGACGGGACCGACCTGGTCGTGGACCTGGTGTCGTTGGACGCAGACGCCGGGCGGGTGGAGTCCAACGTGACGCTCTCGGCGGTGACCTTCACCCAAGACCTCACCACCGAGACCACGATCGACGCCACCGTGGGTACGCTGACCCTGGCGGCGGTGCGGGCCGACCTGACCGTCACCGGACAGATGGACACCTTCTCGGCCGACTCGGTCGCCGGCGACGTCTCGGTCGTCGCGGGACTGGTCAACGAGGCCACCGTGGTCTCCGTGGGCGGAAGCGATGTCTACAACGGCAACGCCGAGTACAACAAGTCGCTGCTGCTGCGGAACGGCAGAGTCATGATGTCCCGGTCGATCGACTTCGAGAACTATGCCCTCGCCGACATCAACGGTCAGGACGGATGGAACCGCCCCATCGCGTGGCCGAACAACGGTGGACGCGGGATCGTCTCCGAGGATGACCAGTTCTTCCGTCTTCTCAGCGACGACCCGACCACCGACGGCATCGCCCGCGCGATCTCCAGCAACACGACCTACCTGGACCTGTCCTTCAAGTGGCGGGCCACGGCGGCGTCGGTCAACCAGGTCTTCTGCATCCTGGATGACAGCAAGCAGTTCAATCAGTCCAACTGGAGCAACATGCCGGTCCGGATCATCATGAACGGAAACGGCAACTACTGGATCCGCACCAACGCCAGCGGCTGGATCGACACCGGTGTCGCCTATGGCACCCAGGAACGGGACATCCGCTTCATCCTCAAGAACGACGGCGTCAACAGCACGATGGACCTCTACGTGGACGACGTCCTCCTGGGCGATGACATCGCCGTCGGACTCGGGGCCGGCAACAGTTTCACCCACTTCGGGTTTATCGAAAACTTCAGCGGCGGGCAGGAAGTGGACGACGTAACCATCGTCGAATACGCCGGGCCCGGAACGCCGCAGTTTGCCCCGGTCGCGGCGGCCGACGGGTACACCGTCGACGAGGACAACACTCTCTCGGCCGATTCGGTGACCGGCGTGCGGTCCAACGACACCGACCCCAACGACGACTCGCTGTCGGTGAGCCTGGTATCGGACGTGTCGCACGGCACCCTGGAGCTCAACAGCAACGGCTCGTTCACCTATACCCCCGACGAGAACTGGTACGGGACCGACAGCTTCACCTACAGTGTCTCCGACGGGTTCGGCGGGACCGACACCGCTGCCGTGACCCTGACGGTCAACCCCATCAACGACGCCCCGGAGCTCAGCGGTGTGCCGGACTCCGAGTTGACCTACTGGAGCGGCGACGGGCAGGTCTTTCTGGCACCGCTCGCCGACAGCGGCGACGTGGACGACAGCCGGCTCACCTCCGCGATCGTCCGCTTCACCGACGGGTATGTCATGGGAGAGGACGTGCTGGAGTACAACGGCGGCGGCAGCATCTCCGCCAGTTGGGATGAAGCCAGCGGTACGCTGACCCTCAGCGGCGAGGCCTCGCTGAACGAGTACTCCACCGCGCTGCAGAATGTCGTCTACCGCAACGCCGACGACGTGGTCACGCAGTCCACCCGGACGGTGCGATTCTCGCTGACCGACGGCGAACTCTACAGCGCCGCAGCGTCCCGGACCATCAGCGTCGACGCCCGACCCGAGGAGCCGGCCCCGCAGCCTGCACCGCAGCCCGAGCCCGCTCCCCAGCCGGAGCCGGAGCCCGAGCCGACCTCCGAACCGGTCATGCCCGAAACCACCCGGGAGGCCGAGACCACTCAGAGCACCGCGCCGGAAGACTCGTGGTCCGAAACCGGTACCGACGACGTGGCCATGGACCTCAGCGGCACTTCGACCTCCGCCGAGCCGATCGGCGGATCCGGCGGCGATACCGGGCTCTCCGACCCCTCCGGTGGAGATGCCATGGGCGAGTCGCTCACCGAGGCCCCAAGCCAGAGCGGCGAGCCGAACCCGGCCGAACAGTCCGACCCGCAGGAAGCGTCCAGCCCGTCCGGCAAGACCGGCAACGAGCAGGTAGACGCCCTCGCCGAGGCCGCGGAAGCCGACTCCGACGGCGGCGGTGCCGGCGAGCAGGGCTGGTCGGGACAGGACGCCGGCGAGTACGGAGACGGTATGCAGATTGCCTCGAACGTGGAGGTCGGCAAGGTCCGCGGCGAAGGCGGGTCCCAGGGCGGCGGGGCTCCGCAGACCGCTCTGTCGCGCTCGCTCATGCGAGTCGCCGGGGCCAGCCGCACCGTGCTGGGCGGGTCAGCCAAGATCGAAGCCCTCAGCGGCCGATCGCTCACCCCCCGGGCCAGCTACACCAGCGTCGACAAGGACAGCCCCATGTGGCAGCAGATGGAGCAGGTCGCCCAGCAGCAGATGGACCACGCCGTCACCTCCCGCGAGGTGAAGCAGGTCTCGGCCGGTGCGGTGGTGGGGCTTTCCACCGCCGCTTCGGTAGGCTACCTGATGTGGACCTTCAAGAGCGGTGCGTTGATCTCCAGCTTCGTGGCGGCGATGCCGACCTGGCGGATCTTCGACCCCCTGCCGATCCTCGAGTTCGCCGAAGCACGGCAGCGCGGTGGAGACACCGCGCCCTCGGGCGCGTCCAAGGGCAAAACCGCCTCGACGTGGTCGCGGATCGTAGCGAAACTGACGGGGAAATGATTCCTGCGAGACACCCTCCTGGTGCGCCGCCACCAACGACGCCCCCGTCTTGCAGGATTCGGAACCCCAGCCTGCCGACCGGGTGTGTCTTCGACCCGCTGCCGATCCTGAAGTTTGCCGAGGCCGGGCGGGAAGAGCAGTCCTCCGAGACGAAGGTGTCGTGGTGGTCGCGGGTGACGGCGCGACTTCGCGGATGCTAAGGACGGACGGACAGCGAGATTACGTCTCAGCGAAAGCGAACGTTTTCGTCGGATCGCTGCTAATCCGCCTCCGGAAACGACCCGATATCCAGAGGGAGTGGGATTCACGTCTCATTGCTCGCGCTGCGCAGGGAGGCAGCACTGTGCAGCCGCGGCAGGACGCCCCTGGATGCCGGCACTGCCCCGTCGGCCGGGTGCGGGAAGGACAGGGAAGAAGATGAACCGGCTGGCAGCGGCAACACATATCAGCATCGGGCTGGCATTCCTGACCCTTGGTGTTCTTCTTGGGGCAGATCTGCTGGGCCTGGTGCCCAACCGCACCGAGGCGATCGTCGACGGGCGGCGGCAATTGTGCGAGTCGGTCGCCACCAGTTGCTCGGTCGCCACCGAACGCAACGACCTCAGCGCCATCAAGGCGATCCTGGAAACCTCCGTCAACCGCAACGAGGATCTCGTCTCGGCGGGCCTGCGGGCGGCCGACGGCAGCGTGGTCGCCTCGGCGGGCGATCACGAAGACAACTGGGACGGGACCGGAGCGGCGCCGAAGTCGACCGAGGCGCGAATCCCGATTTTCATCGGCGATCAGCGATGGGGCACGCTGGAAGTCTGCTTCAAACCCCTCGGCGGCAGCCTCACCACCGGATGGCTCGGTAACGGCCCGTGGGGGTTGTTCCTGTTCGTGACGGCCGCGGGTTTCGGAGCCTACTGGTTCTTCCTGCGTCGCACGCTGCAGCACCTGGACCCTTCGAAGGTCATTCCCGACCGCGTCCGGGCCATGCTGGACGCCTTGGCCGAGGGAATCGCCGTACTCGACCGACAGGGCCGGGTGGTGCTGGCCAATGAGCGGTTCGCCGAATCGCTCGGGGCCGAGGCCAACGAACTGCTGGGCCGTCGCCTGGCGATGCTGCCTTGGCGGGTTGAAACCGGCACGCCCAATCCCGGCGACCTGCCCTGGGAGCAGGCACTGGACACCGGGCATATGATCAAGGACGTCCGCCTGCGCATCGCCGGTCCGGAAGGAAGGACGCTCACCTTCACGGTGAACTCGGCACCGGTGACCAAGGGCACCAGCCGTCGTGGTGCGGTGGCGACGTTCGACGACGTCAGCCACCTGGAAGAGAAGAACGCCCAGCTTATCGACGCGATGGGGCAGTTGAAGAAGTCGCGCGACCAGATCCAGCGCCAGAACCGCGAACTGGATGCCGCCATCCGCGCTGCCAACGAGGCCTCGGAAGCCAAGAGCCGCTTCCTGGCGAGCATGAGCCACGAAATCCGCACGCCGATGACGGCGATTCTGGGATACGCCGAACTGCTGCTGGACCCCGGCTCGGTGGAAGAGCAGCGAAGCAGCGCCGCCCAGACCATTCAGCGCAACGGGCAACACCTGCTGTCGCTGATCAACGACATTCTCGACCTGTCCAAGATCGAGGCGGGCAAGATGGCCGTGGAAATGGTGGCCTGCAGTCCGGGCGACATCCTGCGGGAGGTCGCCAGCCTGCTGAGCGTAAAAGCCAGGGAGAAAGGCATCGGCCTGAACGTGAAGACGGAGGGCCCGATTCCCCAGAGCATGGAGTCGGACCCGACGCGCCTGCGGCAGGTGCTGGTGAACCTGGCGGGCAACTCCATCAAGTTCACCGACAAGGGCGAGGTCAGCATCACGGCCACGATGGGCCCGCCCACCGAGAACGGATACGCCGTGCTGCAGTTCAAGGTCAGCGACACCGGGATCGGCATGACCGAGACGCAGTTGAGCCGCATCTTCACCGCCTTTACCCAGGCCGACAACTCCACCGCCCGCAAGTACGGCGGCACCGGGCTGGGTCTGACGATTTCGCGCCAACTCACGCAGATGCTCGGCGGCGACATCACCGTTGCCTCCACCCCCAGCAAGGGCAGCACGTTCACCGTCTCCGTCACGCTCAACGCCCTGGCCGAGGAGATCACGCTGGTGACACCGAGCCTCGAAAGCCCCAAGGCCAGTTCCGCCGCCGGCAAGAAGGCCGAAGTGCCCGAACTGGACGGCCGCGCCCTGTTGGCCGAGGACGGCAAGGACAACCAGCGGCTGATCTCTCACCTGCTGAAGCGAACCGGGCTCACGGTGGACATCGCCGACAACGGCCGCATCGCCGTGGATATGGTGCAGGAGAAGCTCGACGCCGGCGAGCCGTACGACGTGATCTTCATGGACCTGATGATGCCGGAAATGGACGGCACC
This sequence comes from Phycisphaerae bacterium, assembly GCA_046539005.1. Classification (GTDB taxonomy): domain Bacteria; phylum Planctomycetota; class Phycisphaerae; order SM23-33; family SM23-33; genus CAZFPT01. Next base: position 811 of record JBKHHV010000128.1, on the reverse strand, counting down.
CAGGCGGTGAAAGAACTGCGGTCGCGCGGGATGCAGGTGCCGATCATCGCCCTGACCGCCCACGCCATGAGCGGCGTGAAGGAAGAATGCATCGCCGCCGGGTTCACCGATTACGCCTCCAAGCCCGTCAACCGCTCGGAACTGTACGGCGCCGCCCGGCGGGCACTGGAAGGCGAGCCGGAGGAGAACCAGTCGACCCCGGGGAAGCCCGCCGATGCCCCGTCGGCCGACCGGGAGCCGGGGCAGCTCGCGGAGGTGATCGACCTGGCATCGTTCATGGAACGCATCGAGGGCGACGGCGACTCGCTGCCGGAGGTGGTGGGCGAGTTCCTGGCTCACCAGCAGAACCTGGTGGACACCATCGCCACTGCGGCGGAGTCCCGCAGCAGCGAGGCGATGGACAGGTCGGCCAACGAGTTGAAGAACGAACTGGGCGCCCTGCGCGCCACGGCCGCGTTCGAAGCCGCACTGCACCTGGAACAGTTGGCCCGTCGCGACGAGATGGAAGAGGCCGACACCGCCCTGGCACGCCTGCGGATCGAACTCAACCGCCTGCTGCCGGTGCTGCGATCCCTGCTGCCCCAACCGGTCGAGCAGGAACAGCAGTAATCAGCGGCACGGATTTTCGGACCTCGGTGCCACAGGCGCCCCGTACGCCCGTATTGCCTGGAACAGCGCTGAACGCCAAGGCGACCCGTTGGCGTTGGGCGGAAACCGCAACGGGGCCGGAATTGACGTGGCAGGCGGGGCACAACCCTTCCCCCGTCTTGGGGGAAGTGCCTGCGAAGCAGGCGATGGGGGCTGTCCCGAA
>JBKHHV010000127.1:0-9991 GCA_046539005.1 Phycisphaerae bacterium | reverse complement strand
CATGGCGCAGTACAGCGAGACGATCGAACGACTCATGGAAGAGCTGGGCAGGCTGCCGGGCATCGGTGCCCGCACGGCCGAGCGGCTGGCGTTTCACCTGCTCCGCAGCAGCACCGAGGAGGCCATGGCTTTGGCAAGGGCGATCCACGACGTGAAGACGAAGATCCGCCCGTGCAGCCGGTGCTTCAACATCGCCGAGGGCGAGTTGTGCAGCATCTGCGCCGATCCCCGCCGCGACCAGCGCGTCCTCTGCGTGGTCGAGCAGCCCAAGGACCTGCTGGCATTGGAGAGTACCGGCATGTACCACGGGCTGTATCACGTACTGATGGGGCACATCGCACCGCTGGAAGACATGGATCCGGAGGACCTTACGCTGGACGCACTCGCCGGGCGCATCAACAGCGACGAGGTCGAGGAGGTGATCCTGGCGACCAACCCGACCGTCACCGGCGACGCCACCGCGCTGCACATCCAGGGCATGCTGGAGCAGGCCGGCGTGAAGGTCTCCCGCCTCGCCCGCGGGCTGCCCAGCGGCGGAAGCATCGAGTACGCCAGCAAGTCCATCCTCTCCGACGCCCTCAACGAGCGAAGGCCGCTCTGATGCGGGGCGAAGAAGGTGTTGTCCGCACCGTGCCGCCGAAGCGGCAGGGATGTTCTGCCGACCACTGGCGCAGCAGATACCACAGGTGCCCGGCCGGCACCCGTCCGGGGAAGCGGGCGAACATGCGTCCCACGCGGAAGGCGGTGCCCAGCCGACTCACGCGGTACGCTCCGCCGCTTTCCATGCGATGAGTTGAGCGACCATCGCCAGCAGGCTAAGGGCGATTCCCAGCACCAGACCGCCCAGCAGCCCGAATGCCCCGCCGAACAGCAGCCCTTCCAGCGGCGGGTGCGAACGGAAAGTGAGCATGATCACTCCGATGCCCGCGTGTACGATGGCCGCACAGCCCGCTCCCGCCGCCAGGCCCCACGTCGTGCCGTGCAGGAGGATCGGCCCCAGGCTCAGGCGGCCCTGCTGCAGTGCGCGTCGCCCGACGCGGACAATCTGCCACGACCACATGACCCCCGCCAGCAGTCCGCAGAAAGCGCCCATCGCACCCGAGAGCACCGTCAGCCACGGCGGGACGCCGCGAGAGTAGTAGATCATCGGCGAAAGCAGCCCCAACCCGCCGGAGACCACCACCGCCGCCGCCGTGACCAGCACGGTCAGCACGGTGAAAGGCCACCGCGGAACTGTCGCCGCGAACCTTCTGCGCCGCTGGGGCGTGTTATGGAGTTTCCGCACAGGATGGTTCTCCATGCAGCGGGGTCGCGAATGGGGTTACTTCTCCGGCCAGCTTGTGGGGAAGCTCTTCTCGCGGAGCCACCGGACTTTCGTCGGCAGGTAGGCGTTGAGCTTCTGGTCGTAGGTCAGGTGGCAGACGGTCACGTCCGGGCCCACGAACCAGGCAATCACCGGCGCCTCCGGCGAGGCGTCCACCGCGCTGGGACGCTGGTAGGACACGTTGTTTATCATCGCCATCCTTCCCACGTCTTCGACGCTCAATTGCCTCGCGACCAGCATCATCCGAAACTGAGCCGCCACCTGGAGGGGGTCCCACAGGAAGACCCGGGTCTGCTTCTTGTCCCCTTCCTCGATGTCCTCTTTCATCTCGTCGATGATGTCGGTCTTCTCCAGCACCACGCGGTAGTCGTCGCTGTTGAGTTCCCGGCGGGGCAGCTTCTGCAGTTTCCAGCGGGCGTGTTGGCGGAGGAGGTCCGCTTTCCCTTCGAGCCGCTTCTCCATCTCGGCGGCCATGGTCTTCATGACCGCCTGGCTGCCGTCGCCGAAGTTCGGATCGCCCATCTCGCCCAGCAGATTGGTGTAGGCCGCATCGGTGATCTCGGAGAGCATCTCTCTGGCCGGTCCGTGCGGGGTGGGGCCGGGTCCGCTGAGGGCGGGGTCGCTGCATCCTCCCAGCAGGCAGCAGACAGAGACCGATATCAGGCAACCGGACACGATCGAACGAAGCATGCGTTTTCTCCCTTGGTCGGCAGGTAGTTGCAGTGGTTGCTGCTGGCGGGCATGATACCGCGCATTTCTTGTTGTGCCCAGAGCCGGCGGGGCGAAATACACAGGCTTCCCGATCCGAAGTAAAGGGCAGGCCTCGGTGCTTTTCCATTCGTCCGGGGTATGATTTTCCCCAATTCGGCCCGTCTGGTCTCGGGGCATGTTGCGGTGTTGTTTCGCTGGTGTAGAATAGAGCGTGCCATGAGGCTCGACGTTTCCCAGCAAATCCGGCTCGAACAGCAGATGAAGCTGTCACCGAGGATCATCCAGGCAATGGAGATCCTCCAGCTTCCGATGCTCGCGCTGCAGGAACGCATCGACGTGGAGTTGCAGTCCAACCCGGTGTTGGAGATGCGCGAGCCGGGGCAGGACGATTCCGAGCCGATCCAGCGGGAGGACGAGGCCCCCGACCGGGGCGAAGAGCCCCTGGTCGTCCGCGAGGACAACGGCCACAGCGAGGACTTCGAACGCCTTGCCGACTTCGAGGCCGAGTACGGACCGGAGTTCGCGCCCATGGAGGCGCCCCCGCGGCCGCCCGCCCAGAGCGGCGAGGGAGACCGCAAGATGGAGGCGATGGCCAACACCGCCGCCCGCGGTGTCTCGCTCAACGAGTACCTGCTGGAGCAGTGGGCGTTTGTGGGCGCCGATGCCCGCACCGACGCGCTGGGCGAGCTGATCATCAACAACATCGACGACGACGGATACATGCGGACCCCGCTGGAGGAGATCGGCCCCCAGGCCGACCCGCCTGCCGGCGAGGTCGAGATGCGCCGCGCCCTGTCACTGGTGCAGACGCTCGAACCGGTCGGTATCGCCGCCCGCGACGTCAAGGAATGCCTCCTGCTGCAATTGCAGGTGGAAATGGAAGCCGGCATGGACGTCTCGCTGGAAGCCGAGCTGGTCCGCAACTTCCTGCGGGACATCGAGCTCAATCGTCTTCCGCAGATTGCCCGCAAGACCGGCCGCGATATCGAGGACATCAAGGACGCGCTGGTGAACCTCTCGCGCCTGAACCCACGGCCCGGGCTGCTGGTGGGAGAGCGGACCGTGCCGGTCATCAACCCCGACGTCATCGTGGACCTCGACGAGGACGGCAACCTGCAGGTAACGATGCCGGACGGAAATGTCCCGGCGCTGCATATCTCCAACTCCTACCGCAAGATGGCCCGCAAGCGCGGCATGGACCGCGACGCCAAGCAGTTCCTCCAGCGGAACATCCGCTCGGCCGAGTGGCTCATCAGCGCCATCCAGCAGCGCCGCCAGACGGTGTTCCGCGTGGCGACCGAGGTCTTCAAGGTGCAGAAGGACTTCCTGGAGCACGGCCCGGAGGCGCTGAAACCGCTGCCGATGGCCGACATCGCCCAGAAGGTGGACGTGCACGTGGCGACGGTCAGCCGGGCGGTGGCCGGCAAGTACGCCCAGACCCCGCGGGGCATCTTCCCGCTGCGGATGTTCTTCTCGGGCGGCACGACGACGGCCGAGGGCGAGGACGTGTCGTGGGACGCGGTCAAAGCCAAGCTCAAGGAGGTCGTGGACAACGAGGACAAGTCCAAGCCCTTCAACGACGACCAGCTCGCCGAGGAACTCAAGAAGCACGGGATCGACATCGCCCGCCGCACCGTCGCCAAGTATCGCGGGCTGATGAACATTCCCCCCGCCCGCAAACGCAAGCAGTACTGAAGCGCCGCCATCGGCAGAAGGGAATCGGCCGAATGATCGACCTGCACACCCACACCCTGCTCAGCGACGGGGAACTGGTACCCGCCGAGCACATCCGCCGCGCCCAGAGCGAAGGCTATCGCGTTCTGGGCTTCGCCGATCACGTGGATCTCGCGACCATGGAGGCGGTGATTCCCGTCCTGCTCGAGGCCGCCCGGCGCGAAAACGAGTTGGGGCAGATGACCGTCCTCGCCGGCGTGGAACTGACGCACGTGCGCCCGACCCATATTGCCGAAGCTACCCGCAGGGCACGCCGACTGGGCGCCCAGTATGTGATCTGCCACGGTGAGACGCTGGTGGAACCGGTCATGCCGGGCACCAACGCCGCGGCGATCGAGGCGGGGGTGGATATCCTCGCCCACCCCGGGCTGATCGAGCCGTCGCTGGTGAAGCAGGCCGCCGAGAGCGGCGTGCGGCTGGAAATCAGCGGCAAAGCCGGGCACAGCCTGGCCAACGGACACGTGGCGAAGCTGGCGACCGCATGCGGGGCGACGCTGCTGTTCGGCTCCGACGCCCACGGGCCCGGGCAGTTCGCCCCGGAGGCACACGCCCGGAACGTCTGCAGGGCGGCCGGTCTGGAGGAGGGGCAGGTGGAGGCGATGTTTGCATCGGCCCAGGCGTTCGCCGACGAGCTGGCGGGTCGCTGAACCCGCTCGCCCGGGAGTTGCGGCGCTACAATGCACCGAAGCAGACCCGGACGAAAGGAGAACGCGATGACTTCGCTTGCCCAGCAGCAATGCAAACCGTGCCAGGAAGGTGCCGAGCCGCTCAAAGGGGACCAACTGCAGAACCTGGCTTCCGAGTTGGACGGCTGGGACGTGGTCAATGAGCACCACCTCCACAAGGTCTACAAGCAGGACGACTGGTCGGGGACGATGGAGAAGGTCAACCAGATCGGCCAGATCGCCGACCGGCAGAACCACCATCCGGACCTGGAGGTCCATTACGGCAAGGTCGCGGTGACCATCTACACCCACAAGATCGACGGGCTCACCCAGAGCGACTTCGTGCTGGCAGCCAAGATCGACCAGGCCGACTGAACCGCACGCGCGCCCGCCGGCGAGCCTTCCCTTGACCCGGCCGCCACCGGCGTGTATGCGTTGGGAATGGACTACCCGACCGACCAGCAACGCGAGTTCCTTGCCCGCTGCGGCGTGGACGCCGATCGATCTCTGCCGATCATGCAGCAGTTCCAGCAGGACGTCGCCGACGCAAACAAGCGTGTCAACCTCACCCGAATCACCGATCCCGACGAGTTCTGGACGCTGCACGTGTGCGACAGTCTCTCGGCCGCCCTTGTGTTGCCCCGGTTGCTGCAGGCGGCCGCCGTGGTCGCCGACGTCGGTTGTGGGGGTGGGTTTCCCATCTTCCCGCTGGCGTGGGCCAACCCCGCACTTACGCTGACCGGCATGGAAAGCCGCTACCGCAAGGCCGAGTTCCTCCGGGAGCAGGCCGGGCGACTGGGGCTGGAGAACGTGGAGGTGCTGCACAAGCAGGCCCGCGAGGCGGGGCAAAAGCCACCGTATCGCCATCGGTACGACGTGGTGCTCCTGCGGGCGGTTGGAACGGCCGGCAAGATGGTGCGGGAGGTCCGCGGGCTGCTGAAGCCGGAGCCCGGGGCAACGATCCTGTTCTACAAGACGCCCGAGCAGATCGAGCAGGAACTGCCTCTCGCCCAGCGCGAGGCCGACAAGTACAGCTTCGACCTCACCCGCACCGACCCGCTGGAGCTACCCCACGACGCGGGCACCCGCCAGTTCCTGATCCTGCAGAAGCAATAGGACTGGCCGAGCCTTCGCGCAAGAAAACAGGCGACCATGCCAGATGGCCACCTGTTTCGATCCATGCTGCTGAGAATGCCTGCTCAGGCAGAGCGGCGTCGCTTCAGTACGGCCAGGCCGCCGAGGCTGAGCAGTGCCATCGTTGCCGGTTCGGGAATCTGGGTGATCCGCATGGCATTGACGCCCAACCGGTCAGTGCCGACGATATTCACCGTCAGGTCGCCATCGGACGCGGCCAGGTTGCTCCAGGTCAGGACATCGGCAGTGCCGTTGGCGTCCTTGCCGGTCAAGCCCTCGTTCCCCCAGTTGAAATCGTTGGAGAGCCCGCCGTCGGAGAAGGCGCCGTCGATGGTGACGTCGACGAACGAAGAACTGTTGTTGGCGCGGGCAGACCATATCTCCACCGTGTAGGTCACGCCCGGGGTGGTGTCCAGTCCGCTGAGGTTAAAGCTCAACTGCACCGTGCCGTCCCCGTTGTTGTCGAACAACCATTCGAAGTCGTTGGCGGCATCTTCGGTGACCCAGTCGGGGGCGATGTCGATAGAGTTGCTTGAGCTGAAGCCCCGATCGCTGCTGGAGACCGCCATATCGGTCAGACCGATCGTATCGACGCCGTTGACGGCGGTGAGGGTCTGGTCGGCGGCGGAATTGGCAGGGATGCCCGCCTGGATCAGGCTCACCGTGTTCCAGCCGGCCTCAGTCGGAGAGCCACCGGCATCGCCCACGTCCACCAGGTAAATCACGTCTGCCTGTGCGGAAGCGGCAAGAACGCACGTCACGGCCACAACGGCCAACCATCCAAAGGTTCCTTTGAGTTTCATGATCAACTCCTCCTGAAAGTTTCAGTAATCGGTCGCAGCTTGTTCAGCCGGCTGCAAACGTCGATCCGGCCTGATCGCCACACCATCATCGTAAGGCAGGGGGCTTACACGCACAACCGTTTGAGGCTATACTAATTCCAATGAATGCGCAAAGTGTGGATGCAAGGAGAAGGTGATGGATGACGAACGGGTAATCGGGGTGCATCTGGCAACAGACACCCGTCACGGCCGCGAGATGCTTCTTGGAATTCTGGACTACCGTGACGAGGTGGGAACACTTCGGGTGGAGCGGCACGACCCCCATTTCCTGCGCCGTCGTGCCAGGTCAGGAGCCCTGTGCGGGGCGGTGGTCATCTGCACTTTCGACAGTCGCCAGGCTCTGAGGCGGGTACGGCTGCCGATGGTCAATGTCTCGGCCCAGTGCCCGCCTGACCAGATGCCCTCGGTGATCAGTGACGACTACCGCATCGGGCAGATTGCCGGAGAATACTTCCGGGATCGTGGATACCTGCATGGCGCATGGGCAGGCATTCCCGGTCACTACTACTCCCGGCGCAGACGAGAAGGTTTTGCAGAAACTCTTGAGGCCGTCGGCGGGAGGCTGCACGACCTGGACGAGTCGACCGGCAACCTCGACGGCGCCGGGGAGATCGTAATGGCCCTCCGAACCCGTCTGGTAGAGCTACCCCGCCCGCTGGCCGTTTTTGCCTGCAACGATATGCGTGCCAGGCTGGTCGCGCGGGCATGCGATGCTGCCGGGCTGACAGTTCCCGAGGAGGTCGCCATCCTCGGCGTGGACGACGACGAGGTGACCTGCCGGCTGGTTCGGCCGTCCCTGTCGAGCATCCATACCCACACTCGACGGATCGGATACACGGCGGCTCGACTGCTGGACGACCTGTTGGCGGGGCAGGCCCCGCCCTCTGAGCCCATAGAGGTTGGTCCCCTGTCCGTTTCCGAGCGTCTTTCCAGCGATGCCTATGCCGTGTCTGACCCGCTGTTGGCTGACGCGTTGCGATGGATCCGCCAGAACGTCCGAGAGAACCTGAAGGTAGAGGACGTGCTGGACGAGTTTGGTGTGTCCCGGCGGACGTTGGAGCTGAAATTCCACAAAGAACTGGGAAGAACGCCGCTGGAGGAAATACGTCGATCCCGCATCGAGCGGGCCAAAACGGTATTGGCCGAAACCGCCTGGCCGATGCCCCGGGTAGCGGAACTGGCCGGCTTCCTCGATGCCAAGGGCTTCGGCACGATCTTCCGCAGGTACGTCGGTATGGCACCCACCGAGTACCGCCGAAAAGCCCAAGGCCGCCAGTGGTAGCGGGATTCTGTGCTGCCGAACAGCCGGCTACTCCTCCAGCGTATCGAGGATGCGCAGGTAGCTTTCGTAGCGGCGGGGCGATATTTCCCCGCTCGCCACGGCCGCCTGGACCGCGCACTGCGGTTCGTGGGTGTGGGTGCAGTCGTTGAACTTGCACTGCTGGGCGATCTCCTCGAATTCCGGGAAGAACCACGGCAGTTCGCGCGGAGGAATCGCCATGCCCAGCTCACGGATTCCCGGCGTGTCCACCACCATCCCGCCCTCCGGCAGGTCGTAGATCAGCGCCGAGGTGGTGGTATGTCGGCCTCGCTGGTCTTTCTGGCGAACGGTGTTGGTGGCGGCGTCGGCCTCGGGGATCATTGCGTTGATCAGCGTGCTTTTGCCCACCCCCGACGCGCCTGCCAGCACGCTACGGCTGCCCGCAAGGCGGCGGCGAAGCTCCGCGAGCCCTTCGTTGGTCTCGGCCGAGACCATCAGGATCTCCACGCCCAGTTCCACGAAGCCGCCCAGCACCCGCTCGTCCGGTCGTCCGAGGTCGATCTTGTTGATCACCAGCACGGGCGTCATTTCGCCGCGTTCGGCGATAATCAGGAACCGGTCGATCAGCCCGTGCCGCAGCGGGGGCTGCCGCGTGGACGCCACGATCAGCAGGATGTCCATGTTCGCGGCGATGACCTTCTCGAACGTTTCGTCGCTGTATTCATCGCGACGTTTGCCGCTCATCGGCTGGGGGCGCGACAGCAGCGTTTCCCGCGGTGCGCGCGTGACGATGAACCCGTCCATCCGCTCGCGGTCGATCTCGGTACGGCCTTCGGTCTGCCCGGTGGTCAGCGCCACGGTAACCGCATCGCCCACGGTCAGCAGCGTGGCGTTCTCCGGGGCGCGGAAGGTCTTGGCGATGGCGCAGAACAGTTCTTCGTCGTGGCCTTCGACGCGCACGTACGCCCCGCGGCGGGAGACGTTCACCACCAGCCCCTCGGCCTTGGGCAGGTGTTCGAGGTCTTCCTCGGGAGCATCCAGGCGCGAAGGCGGCAGCTTGACCCCGCGGCGCGAGGTCTTCCCCCGGGTGGCGGCATGGTCGGCCGCGTCGTCATGCCGGCGGTACTGCTGGTTCCAGTCCTTCACGCGGCGTCGGGATTTGCCTTTTCTCTTGGCCATGGGGCGACGGGGCGGTGGTGTCTGGACCTCGCCCGGAGAATATCATACAAGAGGCAGAGGCATCCGGCACCACAAACCACGGGAGACACGCATGCTGACCGCGTTCATCATGATCAAGACCGACCGCCGCAGGCTCCACGACGTCGCCCAGGACATCCTCCGTATCGAAGGGATCATGGAAGTCTACAGCGTCGCCGGGGAGTACGACCTGGTGGCCGTCGCCCGCACGCGGGAGAACGACAATCTTTCCAAGCTGGTCACCGAGGACATGGTGGGGGTGGACGGAATCGCCGACACGACCACGATGATCGCCTTCCGCCAGTACAGCGAACACGACCTGGAGTCGATGTTCGGCCGCGAGAGCCTCCGCGAGACGCTCGCCGAGCGCCACCGGGAGACAGGCGCCGGCGTCTACGAGCCGGTCTTCTGATCAGCCGACGAGTATCGGCGGCATCGCGTAGGGATCGACCTCGACGTCCAGGAGCGTCGGTCGGTCGCTGGCGAGTGCGGCCGACAGTTCCTCGACGAACGCGTCCGGCGTCTCGACGCGGGCGCCCGCACACCCCAGTCCGCGGGCGACCTGGGCGTAGTCGACGCCCTCGTGGAAGTCCGTCGAGAGCTGGAAGTTGTCGGTCCCGATCTGGCTCGCCTTCGACGACCCGAGCGCGTCGTTGTTCATGACGACGACCGTCAACGGCAGCTCCTCGCGAGCCGCCGTCTCGAGGTCCGCCAGGTGGTAGCCGATGCCGCCGTCGCCCGAGAGGACGACGACCGGGCTGTCGGGGCGGGCGACCTGCACGCCGATGGCCTGTGGGAGACTGGCGTTGATCCCGTCGCTGCCCCGCGCCTGGACGTACCTCAGGCCGGGTTCGGCGACCTCGTAGAAGGCGCCGGAGAAGAACCCAGAGTAGCTCGTCGCGCTGACGAGGACCCCGTCGGCCGGGATCTGTCGGTTCAGCTCCTCGACGACCCGCTGGGGGAGGACGGGTGCGGCGTCGCTCGTGAGATCCGACTCGTGGTCGGTCCGCCACTCGGCCCGTCGTTCCGCGAGGTCGTCGATCCGGCCCTCGCGGCGGTCGCAGGCCTCGACGTCGACCGCCTCCAGCAGCGCCCGCGCGGTCGCACGGACGTCCGCGCGTAC
>JBKHHV010000004.1:0-29893 GCA_046539005.1 Phycisphaerae bacterium | reverse complement strand
GGGTATCACCTTACTCCTTCAGCCATTGACACCCGAACTTCGGTCCCGCCACAAAATGCTTCGCCGCACAGTGTGGATTTCCCCAGCCCAATGCCAGGCTTTCACTGCGCATGATTTCTTTGCCACTCCGTAATTGCACTCAGCTACCCTGAGGCACACCAGAGGCATCTTCGGAAGAACCAGTGCAATTCCTGTTTTCAAGCAGCGTGATACACATTAGAATAGACTCATGTCGAAATCACTTGTGGATTTCGGCAGACTGAGGCATTCATGCATGTCTGCTGGTTCGATAGTACCACTTGAATGAGGCAATCTGAGAATGGCTGAACCAAAGAAACGCATCCACGTCCTGGTGAGCGAGGAGTACGAAATCTGCCGCGGTATCTTACGCGGAGTATTCTCTTACGCCATACCGGGACGTCCGTGGATCCTGACCCATGGGCATCCTTCGGACATGGCCCCGGAGATGAACTACTTCCGGGAGAGCGAGGGGCTCATCATATTTACCTCTAACCGCCAGTTGGTGAACACGATCAATCAGGCGGGGAAGCACGTGGTGAATACCTCCGGGTCGCTGGAGGATCAGCCCTTTCCGCGGGTGACCGTAGATAACGAAGCCATCGGCCGAATGGCGGCACGGTATTTCATGGAGAAAGGCTTCCGGCGGTTTGCGTGCTGGACGGCGCCGGGACCGGCCCACAATCGCCACCGTCGCGACAGTTTCCTGAAAGAACTGGGCACCCACGGGCACGTGGCGGAGGCGTTCTACGAGGAGGTCAACCCCAGCGGGTTGCGGGATGAATCGGTCGCGAGGCTGATTCCCTGGCTTCGCAAGCAGGACGAGCCGGTGGCGCTGTTCTTCGTGGACGACACCGAAGGCCGCGCCGTCAGCCAGGAGATCTACCACGCCGGCATCCACGTGCCGGGCGAGGTCGCCCTGCTGGGCGTGGACAATGACCTGCTCAAGTGCATGATGGCGTATCCCCCGCTGAGCAGTATTTCCATCCCTGCCGAGAAGATCGGTTACGAGGCGGCGGCGATGCTGGACCGCATGATGAGCGGCCAACCGGCCGGGGAAGACATCGCCCTGCCGCCCATCGGCGTGGTCGAGCGCGACAGCTCCCGCACCGAGGCCGTCCGGGACGAGGACGTCGCCCGGGCGATGCGGTACATCCGCGAGAACGCCCACAAGCGTATCTCCGTGCGGGACGTGCTGGGCGCGGTAGAGGTCTGCCGCAGCACGCTGGAGCGGAAATTCCGCACCACCCTCAACCGGACCCCGCTGGAGGAGATCCACCGGGCGCACCTAGAACAGGCCAAACGCCTCCTGGTCGAGACCGACCGCACCCTCGCCGAGGTCGCCAAGGAGAGCGGCTATCGCGATGCGGCCCACCTGATCATGCACTTCCGCAAACGCGCGGACATGACCCCCTCACAGTACCGCAAGGATTTCCTGCTGAAGTAGTGAGCCGGGATCCGGGCGTACGGGCCGGAGTCCGGAAGACTCATAAAGTGAAGGACCCGGTGGCTATTGCTGCCGGGTCCTTTCTTCTGCTGGGTATGCTGCCGGGCTACGACCGCGTTGAATCGCGTTCGATCACCCGCCAGGGAACCACTTCCCGCGGGCCTTCCTCCTCGCAGCGGATGGGGATCCGCCGGGACGGGCCACCTTGGGGAGGGTCCTTCTTCTGGGTATCGGGCTGGAAGACCAGTTCGATCAGCGCGTGGTGAGAATGTCCGTTTCCGTGGCGTGCTCGCATGGGTTTCCCTCCTGCTGTTTCCCTTGTTTCATCTGAATTTGCTGGCGGCGAAGGCGCTGGCGTACCACCAGGTCCAGTTGTCCGAATGGCACCACGCGGTCACGCCCGGATTCTTTCGCGTGCAGCAGTGCCTGGTCGGCGAAGTAGACCAGCATGTCCTGGTCGGTAATCTCGGCGTCGGCGGGGTAGGTCGCGTAACCGATGGAAATCGTCACGTGAATCTGCTTGCCATAGACCACGAACCGGCGACCGGACGTCTCGGTGCGGATACGCTCGGCGAACTGCATCGCCTGGGACCGGTCGGCCTTGGGGAGAATGACGCTGAATTCCTCGCCGCCTGTCCTGGCCACCACATCCGAGTCGCGGACGGAGTTCTTGAGGATGACCGCAAGTTCCTTGAGCACGTAGTCTCCGCTGGGGTGGCCGTGGGTGTCGTTGACGACCTTGAAGTGGTCCACGTCCAGCATCAGCAGGCTCAGCGGGTGGTTGTATCGCCGGGCGACCTTGAATTCGTGTTCGAGAATCTCGCGGAACGACCGTACGTTCTGCACGTGGGTGAGCGGATCGGTGGTCGCCAGGTCCACCAGGTGATTGTAATCGGTGCGGAGTTTCGCCAGCAGGTTCCGCTCGCGGCGGAGGGCATCCTGCAGGGCGCCTCGGCTGGCGGCGAGTTCGTCGTGCAGCAACTTGACGCGCAGCAGCGCGCGCACCCGCGAAACCAGTTCGTCGCCGGAGGTGGAGCGGTCGACCACGTCGTCGGCCCCGGCATCCAGAAGCAGGCAGCGTTTGCCCTGCATGTCTTCCCCGGCCACGACGATCACAGGCAGATAGGTCGCATCGGCGACCGCGCGGAGGACCTGCGCCATGTCGGTGTCGGCGATATAGTCGGCCGAGAGGTGCAGCACCGCCAGGTCCACCCCCTGGTTCTTGACGGTGGCGAGTGCTTCCATTTCGTCCACCGCCCGCAACGGACACAGACCCGCCATGGTCAGTTGGGCGCAGATTTTGGCTGCACCCGACTGGTCGGTGTCCATCAGCAGTACGCGTGGCCTGCCTGCGGTAAGCTCCTGTGTCATAAGTGTCTCCGTGCACAGCAAGGCGAGTCGCGGCGGAGAGCTCTCCAGAACCGTCGGGTCAGACGCAGCACCTTGCCTCCGACAGCAAGCTACGATACGTCATCACTGCGGGGCAACTGGTCCGCAAGTTCCTGCCGGCTTTGCACTTTCGGCCGCACCGGGCACAGGGTGGTTGCAGCGTGTGTGGTTGGGGCTATAATGGTCGCTCAGGCTCGGCCGACGTTTGGTCTGTGGCTCCCAGGCGAAAGGAAGCAATGCTTCAGTTTGACGTATTCCAGGACGGGCAGCCCGCCCCGAAAGTCGATCTCGAAGGCGCTCTGGCATTCGGCCAGGACGCCATTCCCCTGCGCGCGGAGCTGGTGACCGAAGACGGCAAGGTTTCGTGCATCAAGCGGGTGCCCGGAGCCTGTGGGCTGCAACTGCTGTGGGACGCCGGCCCGTCCGGGCGATTCATGCTGCCCACCACCCGCCTGCCCGAGAAACGCACCCCCTACAACCTCAACCTCGAACTGGCTCGGGGGCAACTGTGCCGCATCGCCCAGAAGCGCGAGGACTGGGGCCTGTTCGATTTCCCCGAGGCCGCCCGGCTTACCGAGGAGTACGACCACGTCCGGGGACTGTTCATCGAGGCCCTGAAGACCTCCGACCCCGGCCGCCAGGCGAAGCTCGCCGACCAGTGCCTCGCCCAGGGCGTAACGCTCGGGGAGAAAATGGCGCTGTTCCACGCCGAGGTGTTGCTGTCGCGCCGCAAGGCCGCCAACGTCAACACCTGGCGACCCGCCTTCGGATGCATGGTCGACATGCTCTCCACCGGCGAGGACTACAGCGGCCGACTGCGCGACGTGTTCGACTTCATCTCGGTACCGATGTCGTGGAAGACCGTCGAGCCCAAGGAACACCAGTACCAGTTCACCGCGATCGATTCGTGGATCAACTGGGCCGCCCGCAACCGCAAGTTCATCCACGCCGGCCCGCTGCTGAGTTTCGACCCGGCGAGCCTTCCGGAGTGGCTCTACATCTGGGAGCACGACTACGATACCGTCCGCGACCTGATCTACGAGCACATCCAGCGGGTGGTCAAGCGGTACAAGCGGCAGGTCAACGTGTGGAATGTCATCTCCGGCATCCACGCCCACAACAGCTTCAACCTCAGCTTCGAGCAGCTCATGGAGTTGACCCGCATGACCTGCCTGGTGGTCAAGAAGATCGCACCCCAGTCCAAGGTCATGATCGACCTCGTGCAGCCCTGGGGAGAGTACTACGCCCGCAACCAGCGAACGATCCCGCCCATGCTGTATGCGGACATGGCCGTCCAGAGCGGCATCAAGTTCGACACCTTCGGCTTGCAGCTTTACATGGGCGTGCCGGTCGACGGGCTGTTCGTCCGCGACCTGCTGCAGGTCAGTTCGCTGCTGGACGAATTCGCCGGGCTGGGCAAAAGCGTGCACGTTACGGCCTGCGAGGTGCCCTCGGACATGGCCTCCGACGCCTGGGACGCCTGGGACGGGAAGGAAAACGTCGCCGACGCCGGCACGTGGCATGCCCCCTGGTCGCAGCGACTCCAGGCCGAGTGGCTCCAGGCGTTCTGCCGAGTGTGCATCTCCAAGCCGTACGTCGAGGGCATCTGCTGGCGCGACCTGGCCGACTACGAAGGGCACTACATCCCCCACGGCGGGCTCTGCCGCAACGACCTGGAACCCAAGCTCGCCTACAAGGAACTGCGGAACTTCAAGGCGTTCCTCACCAGCGGTAAATTCGCCGAGAAGCGAAGCGCCCCCGAACCGGAATGAGCCAACCCAAGCGAATCGGCCTGGACCTGTCGTGGAAGCGATCGGACGCGGCCTGCCTGCTTGCCCTCGCCCTGCTGGTGGTCGTCCTGCACGGTGTCCACCGCCTGCGGCAGCCCGTTGTGACTGCCGCCCACGAGCTGCCGACATTCCCCCAGAAGCTGACGGCCGCCCGGGAGCGAATCGACCCGTCCACCGCCCCGCTGGCGTCGCTGGTGCGTCTTCCGGGCGTCGGTCCGTCCATCGCCCGCAACATCATCGCCTACCGTCGCGAGCACGGACCGGAGTCGCTGGCGAACCCCCGCGACCTGCTGAAGGTTCCGAACATCGGTCCCTACCGTCTGAAGCGGATGAGCCCGTTCCTGCGGTACGATCGGCCGGAAATGCCGTAACCGCCGCGGTTTGACTTGCTTGAAGGCGGCAGGACCGCATAATACGCCCATGGCAAGCCGCCGCAGCAAAGACCGCTTCCGCTCCACCCGCAAACCGCGGAAGAAGCCCGACACCTACTTCGAGCACACCCAACAGCCGCTCCAGAGCCTCCTGCTGGTGGCGCCGCTGCTGGTGCTGTTTCACGTGGGCGTGCTGGCGTGGGGCATCCACGATTACCCTGAGTATCCCATGCGGGTCTTCCTGCAGTACTTCGGGGTGACCACGTCGTTCCTGCCGCCGCTGCTGGTGGTGGGAGTGCTGCTGGCACAGCACCTCGCCCGGCGCGACCCCTGGACCGCACGGCCGTGGACGCTGCTGGGAATGCTGGGCGAGTCGGTGGCGTGGACGTTGCCGCTGCTGGCGGTGCAGTACCTGCGCGATCTTGCGATCTCGGCGGACCTGGCTTCCACGCTGCCGGCCGCTCGCGGACTGGGCAAACAGATCGTCTTCTACATGGGCACGGGCGTCTACGAGGAGTTCGTGTTCCGACTGGTGGCGATCAGCCTGCTGATGCTGGTGCTGGTGGACCTGCTTGCCCTGCCGGAGACGGCCGCGGCGATAACGGCCGTGGTGGTCAGCGCCGTGCTGTTCGCCCTGGCGCATTTCGGCATCCCGGGGGTGTGGGAGGGGGCGAGTTTCTCCTGGCCCCGCTTCCTTTTCCTGGCACCGGCGGGGGTGCTGTGGGGCGGGCTCTACGCGTTCCGCGGGTTCGGCATCGCCGTCGGCTCGCACGTGACCTGGAACGTCCTGCACCTGCTGCTGAGTTAGCCGGCCGGCTTGCGGCGCTTGCCGCGATACACCGTCACCGAGCGTCGGCCTCCGCCCCAGTGACCGATGTCCACGATCGCAGCGAGGATCACCAGAATCAGCCATCCGCCGCTGACGTGCCCGGCGTTGTTGAGCATCGCCGCCATGTACGCCAGCGTCGTGTAGGGCATGAAGATGAACCCCAGCAACGGCCAGAGGATCGAGTCGTACGCCTTCGAGAACCAACCGGTCAGCAGGAAGATGAACACCATCACCACGCGGGGAACCGCCAGCGCCAGGATCGTCAGCACGCAACCCATGATCCGCCTTTCCATTGTGGGAACCGTCTTTGCCCGTCTTCATGATAGACGCCTGCCCGGGCGTCCACAATCGCCGGGAAGTTGCGATTTCATCCACAACTCCGCCGAGTTCGGGCGGTTCTGTGCGTACAGTATGCTGGACGAGCCCGGCGGGAACCGCAACTGCCCCCAGGCGACCAAACACAAAGCATGAAATGCACGATAGCCATCCCGGTGATGACGGCGGTATGGATCGCCTGCCTCCAGGCTCCTGCCGCCGCGGGCGACGCCAACGCCCCCCGAAGTCGCACGGTGCAGGTGCCCCGGCATCCGTATGCGCTCACGCTGCCCGCCGACTTCGCCGAGCCCAGTACTCCTGCCGACGGGAACATGCTGCTGATCGCCCGCGACCCCAACGCCCGGGCGACCGTCCGCGTCTGGTCAGGGGGCAACGATCCGCGGGCGACCGTGCTGACGGTCCACAAGGCCTACGAAGCCGACCTCGCCCGACGAATGCCCTCGGCGAAAAAGCAAAAGACCAGTTGGGTGACCATCGCGTCGACCAACGCGCTGGTCCGCCGCTACACCACGGCCGTCGACGGCAACGACGTCGATCTGCAGGCGTTGGTGTTCGTCAGCGGCCGAACGTCGCTGGTCGTCGAGACCGTCGCCCCGCCCGAGAGCAGAGCGGCCATGGAGCGGGTGCTGCTGAGCCTGCAGAAAGGCTACGCCACCGCTCTGCCGCAGTTGCCCATCGGCGAAACCGGCTACCGCATCGCCCCGCCCAAAGGTTGGAAAGTGACCCGCGGCAAGACCGGCAACCTGCGTCTTGCGGCCCCGGGAGGAAAGGCACTGCTGGACGTCTACGTCCTGCGGGTCAAGGACGATCGCAAGCCGGCGGACCTCGCGGCCACGCTCGCCGAGGCCTTCGGCAAGGAGATGAGCAAGGCCGAAGGCAAGTGGAAGCTCGCTGCCCGGGAGAGCATCGACCGCGACGCGCTGCAGGGGCGGATGCAGTACTTCCTGGGCGCGCCCGGCGGGGTCCAGAGCGACCTGGTGGTGCTCCACGCGGCCGGGGAGGACTACATGTTCACCCTCACCGCCGCCCTGCCGGCCGTGGTTCGCGACCGCTTCGCCAAGCAACTGGTCCGCTGCATGATGAGCTTGTCCAGGGCAGACCGCTCGCCCACCAGGGGAACTTCTGTCCGGTAAGGCGCTTGTAGGCGTCGATGTACTTTTCGCGCGTCTTCTGGACGATCTCCGCCGGCAGCACCGGACCGGGCGGGGTGCGATCGAACTCGATCTGGTCGAGGTAGTCCCGCACAAACTGCTTGTCAAAACTGGGCTGGTCCTTGCCGGGCTTGTAGGTGTCGGCCGGCCAGAACCGCGAGGAGTCCGGCGTGAGCACCTCGTCGATCAGCATGAGGTTGCCGCTCTCGTCGCGACCGAATTCGAACTTCGTATCCGCCAGCAGGATGCCCTTCTCGGCCGCGTAGTCCCGCCCGCGGGAGTACAGTTCGATGGCGGTATCCCGCAGCGTCTTCATGGTCTCCTCGCCGGCGATCTCGCAGGCCTGCTGGAACGAGATGTTCTCGTCGTGGCCGGTCTCGGCCTTGGTGGCGGGAGT
The DNA here is from genome assembly GCA_046539005.1 of Phycisphaerae bacterium. Classification (GTDB taxonomy): domain Bacteria; phylum Planctomycetota; class Phycisphaerae; order SM23-33; family SM23-33; genus CAZFPT01. The sequence continues at coordinate 22,165 of JBKHHV010000004.1, read as the reverse complement.
GAAGACCGGCTCGGGGAGTTTGTCGCACTTCTTGAGCCCCTTGGGCAGTTCGATGCCGCACACGGTGCCCTGCTTCTTGTACTCCTTCCAACCCGACCCGGCTAGGTACCCACGGACCACACACTCGATCGGCACGACCTCGGCCTTGCGGCAGAGCGTGAACCGCCCGTCGATCTCCTCGCTGCGGAGATCTTCCGGCAGGTCCTTCATCGCACCGGAGATCACGTGGTTGGGCACCACGTCCTTGAGGAGGTCGAACCAGAAAAGGCTGATCTGCGTCAGCACGCGCCCGCGGTCGGGGATGCCGTTGGGCATCACCACGTCGTAGGCACTGACCCGGTCGGTCGCCACGATCAGAAGATGATCGGGCAACTCGTAGATGTCACGAACCTTGCCCGTACGCTTGGGATAATTCCCGAAGGAAGTTGTCAACAACGCTGTGCTTTTCATAGCCACTCTTCTACCTCCCGGTACCTGACCAGTCAAGACTATCGGGCCACCAAATTGCGGACCGCAATGTACGCCAGCAGCACCGCAATCTGTGTGCCCACGTTCGCAGCCAGCAGCGTCCGCTGCCGCAGGCCGCCACCGGCGAAGCATGCCAGAAGACCCAGTACGATCGCCCCGAGTACGCCAACCGCCGAAACCGCCAACTGGCACCACGGCAGAAAGCCCAGCATCTGGATCGTGACGGCCATCAGAACCGCCATCCCCCCGGCAACCGCAAAAGGTCCGCATCCACGGGCGAATGCGACTACCGCCGGCTCGGTACCGTCGTCGGGCCGGCAGAACTGCACGGTTACGAGCATCGCCCAGGCGCCCCACGCCGGGAGCAAGGGCAGAATGCGGTACACCTTCGCCGGGTGCGGGCCAAGGGCACCCAGCCAGTTCGGCCATTGCCCGCCCCACCAGTAGAAGTCCGGCTCCAGGGCAGCAATGCCGATGCACAGCGTGGTAACCACCGCGGCCGAGACCACGCCCCGCCCGGCGGCGTCACGCGGACTCAACAGCCGCGATACCGAGCCGATCGCCCGGCGATACGGACCGGCCACCATGAACGCACCGGTCACCAGCCCCGGCAGCAGGAGCATCCCGGCCGTCTCGCCCAGCAGTTTCCACGCCGCTCCATGCACCGCACACAGCATCGCCCCCATCAGCCCCGAGAAGACCAGCAATTCCAGCCACGCCAGGCGATCGCGTGAGGCGTCGGTGTCCCGCAGCGCCGCCGGCGAGGCGCACAGCACCCGCACGCCCGGGCGGCGGGCCACGCCAATCCACGTCGCTGTGAGAAGCTTCCTCATCTCATTCCCCGCGGGGGGTGAAGCCGTTCTACTTCCCGGCCTTGGCGGCGCGGGCTTCGGCGACGATCTTCACGTACTGGCTGGCCAGGGCGCGGATCTCCTCCATGTTCCCCGACGCCAGCGCCTTCTTGGTGACCAGCGCCGAGCCGACCCCCAACGTCTGGGCGCCGGCGGCGATCCAGTCGGCCGCGGTGTCCAGGTCGACTCCGCCGGTGGGGGTGAGTTTCAGGTGCGGCATGGGCGCCAGGACGGCCTTGAAGTACTTGGGGCCCACCGACCCGCCGGGGAACACCTTCACCAGGTCGGCCCCGGCGTTGGTGGCGGCGAGGATCTCGGTGGGGGTGAACGCACCCGGCACGCAGGGCATGCCCGCCTCGTGGGCGACGTCGATGATCTCCGGCACGAACACCGGCGAGACGATGTACTGCGTCCCGGCGGCGATGGCGTCCTTGGCGGTCTTGCCGTCCAGCACGCTGCCGACGCCGATCAGGGCCGAGTCGCCGAGCGTCTTGCGGCAGTCGGCGATCACCTGCAGGGCGTTGGGGGTGGTCATGGTGATCTCGATGCAGTCGACTCCGCCGTCCAGAAGGGCGCGGGCCACGTCGTTGAGCTGCTCGCTGCTCTGGGCCCGCACAACGGCGACGATGCCCTTGTCGCACATCCGGGCGACGGTAGCTTCACGGTCCGGCATGGAATATCTCCTTTCAGGGTCCTATTCGGGACAGAAGCGTAGCGGAATCGCCCCCGGCATACAAGATCGAGGTCCGCGATCCGCCCATGACAGGAGCCTATGGAACGTGGATCGCGGCGGTTCGGCCCTGCTCAAGCGACGGCGGGATCGCGCCGATAGGAGGGGCGGAGGAGCCCCGCGCCGTCTGTGGGGCATGGAGGATGGAATGAGAGGACTTTCCGCGCGCCACGCGGTGGCGATCATCGCGGCGTTGCTTTGCGCCGGCTGCGAGTCTGCGCCGCCCGGAGATGCCGCCGAAACGCCGCCCCTGCAGGCGGGCGATCCCGGTGCCGCGCGCATCGCCGACGCCCTGGAGGAATGTCTCGGCGGGCCGGTGGACGACCCGCGCCTGCAGCAGTACGTCTCCGACATCGGGCGACGCCTGGCCGACCGTCGCGACCGTCGCCTGCCCCCCTGTCGTTTCGTGCTGGTGCGATCCCGGAGCATCAATGCCTTCGCCACCGGCAGCGGGCGCATCCTTCTGTGCGCGGGCATGCTGGCGAGCCTGCAGAACGAGCGGCAACTGGCGGCCGTCCTTGCCCACGAGATCGGACACGTGCAGGCCGGTCATGCCAGCGGGTCGATGCGCGGAATGGCTCCGGCGGCACCCATCGAGCCCAACTCACGGCGCAAAGCGCCGCTGCCCCGGGTGTACTCGCTGCAGCAGGAGACCACGGCCGACGCCACCGGGGCAACGCTGCTTGCCCGGGCCGGGTTCGATCCGCGCGGACTGGTGGAGGTGCTGGAGCATCTTCGTCTGCTCGACCGTGCCGGTGCGCCGGAGGTGCTGGTGCGGGCACGGACGCATCCGATCTCGGCCGAGCGCATCGCCCGGGCGAAGCTGCTGGTCGCGACGTTGCTGCCGGTCACCTTGGCCGACTCGCCCCAGCGATCGCGGGTGCGTTTCCTGGCGATGCAACGCCGGGCCCTGGCGGTGATCGACTCCTCGGCCGACCGACTCACAGAAACCGTTTCGCTGCGGGAGTAGCAGCCGGCAGTCGATTCGCTGGCGAGGACCAGGACGCAGTGATAAGGAACTTCGAGATCGTCGGCGAAGAAACCAAAAGGCTTTCATCTGCCATCAAGGAGTTACGCCCCGAAACACCATGGCGGGGAGTTGCCGGCTTCCGTGACATACTGATCCATGACTACGGGGGGGGTCGATCACCTGGAAGTCTGGAACATCGTCCAGAACCATCTCCCTGCGCTCCGGGAGGCTACTCTGGACTTGCTGGAATCCCAGAAATTGGATTGATCGATTCCGAGCGTTTTGTGCACAAACGCCCGCTCCTCAGAACCGGAAGTTCACCTGCACCCCGGCAAAGGCGCCGTCCTGCAGTTCCAGGCGGTTCTCATCGCGGTCGTCGTACTCGTCGGCCTCGAAGAAGAACCGATCGAACGCATACCCGCCGGAGAGGTCAAGCGTGATGTTCTCGTGCAGTTCGATCTCCACGCCGCCGCCGGCCCGTTTCTCGTAGTACTGCAGCCGGTCGTCCTCGTCGCCGCGGTCGTGCCGGAAGAACCGCTCGCTGTCCCACTCGAACAGGCCATACACCCGCACGCCGTCCAGCAGCTCGTAGCTCACCTTCGCCCGCACGTTGCGGAGCATCAGCCACGAGGCCTCCACCAGCAGCTTCTCCACCGGCTCCCACCGCACCATCGAGAACGGGAAACCCGCCAGGATGCTGGTGCGGTCGTTCGGCCGCCAGTGGTAGCCCACGCCGGGAAGCGGCACATACGGCGCGAAGTCACGGACATTGCTGAACGCCAGCATAATCAGCCAGGCGTTGCGATCGCCGTGGGGAATCCGCAGGAAGCTCCGCGCCGTCACCGAGATCTCCTCGTTGCTGGCAAAGGGGCGGTCTGACGGGGAGCCGACCGTCACACCCGCGCCCCAGACCCAGTCGTTGTCCAACTTGCGGCGGTAGTCCATGCTGATACGGACGTCGTGCAGGCACGAGGGAAACGACTCACCGGTGTCCGGCAGGACGGCCGCGGTGTCCACGTTCCAGCCGGTGTATGCGACGCCCGCCGACAGTTCCTGGGTCTCGTCCTGGAAGATCGGAGCGGCGATGCGCACTTCGTGCCGCTGCAGGCCCATTTCGGTGTCCTGCTCCTTGACCTCGCGGTCCCAGTAGCCCCGGGAGTTGAAACTCACGCGGGTCTTCTGTCGGCCGAACCGCATGTCCAGCCAGTGGCGTTGCGGCTGGGCGGCCGCCGTGGCAGCAAGAGCCAGCGAAACGGAAACTGCGGCAAGCGTTCTGGCGATGTGGTTCATGCGGTTCTCCTGGAAACCTGTGTGTCCTGATTGTCCTGCGCTCCGCCGACCGGCAGGAAACGCCCTGCATTCGGCTACTCCCCTGACGGCGCGGCCTCGAGAATCACCTCGGCCTTACGGGCCTGCGGCGAGTCGGGATACGTCCGGACCAGTTTGCGATATTTCCGGATCGCCGGCTCGGTCATGCCGGCGTCCATCAACGCCTCAGCCTGGCGGAAGAGGTCCTCGATCCGCTTGCGCCGGCGGGCTTTCTGCAGGGCCGACCAGAACTCCTCGTCCTCGTGCAGCTTCTCAACGTCGGTAAACGCCGCTTCGCCGGTGGGCGTGGTGGGGTACAGATGGGCCACGCGTTCCAGCACGTCGATCACGCGGACCTGGTCGCGCGGCGAGAGCCTGCGAATGATTTCCACGCGCGTGGGCTCGTCGGGGGCGTTGGCGTCGGCAGGTTGCGTGGTGGCCGGACGGGTGGTCGCGCGGGCGCGCTCGCGCTGGCGCTGGCGCTGGTGGCGTTCGATAACGCGCATCGCCTGGCGTTCGATCGCCTGGGCGGTTTTGTCGTCGGCGTAGGCCCGGGCGGCCGGGTCGCGCTTGAGACGCAGCAGCGCCTTGCGGGCATCGCGGGCACAGGGCAGGTTACCGAACATCGCCGCCACGGAGCGGTACTCGCGGAGGGCGGGCCCGAACTTGTCGGCCTTCTCGAGCCGGCGGGCTTCATCGAGCAGCGCCTGTCCCTGCTTCTGGAGGAGGTCCTGGCGGGCCTTGCATTCGTCCCGCAGTTCAGGAGTCACGGCGTTGGTGAGCGCGGCGTCCACCTTGCGGCGGGCGTCGCCCCACTTTTTCGATTCGTAGTACTCGTCGGCGAGCTTCAGCAGAAGCCGGCAGCGTTTTGCCGAGCCTTTCCCGCCTTGGGAGCCGCTGCTTACCTCCGGGTTGAGCGTGACCTCGCTCCCGGTGGGCAGTTTCTGACGGCGGGTGCGGACGCCCTGGGCTCCGCAGAGCTGGGCCCCCAGCACAACCACGGCCGACAGGATAAGACAGCTTCGCGCCATGTACATTCCCTTTCCCCGATGAGGATAGTCCATCATAGGCACCGGACAGAGAGCGATTCAATGGCAGTGCGGCGGGCAGGCGGCTATTCGTTGCTGACCGCCACGCCGAACGCCGAGACCATCTGCTTGACGAGGAACGATTTGTCGTCGGCGAACTTGCGGACCCGTCGACGGAAGGAGACCTCGCCGTCCTGGCCGACCCGCTCGGCGACCCGCATGCGAACGTACGGCGACGGGTCGTTAAACGCGGATTCCAGTATCTTCTTGCCGGTCTGGTCGAGTTCCACGTAGCGCAGCGAGGCGACCATCTCGGCCCGCACCGCGAACATCGGCTGGCGTTTGGGGTCCAGCATCTCGCGCATCATCGACAGCGGGTATCCCCGCACCATCGTCTGCGTAACGCCCTGGGGGGCAGACGCCTTTCTGGCGGCAATCCGCTCTGCGTAGCTCATCAGCCCCCCGGCGATCCGTGCCGCCCGCATCCGCGCGGCCGGCTCGCCCTTGCGCATGTCCTTCACGAGGTAGGCGACGAGGTAGAGGAACGAGTCTTTCGGATCGTTGCGCTTTGCGGCCGGGTAGAGCGACCACAGATCATTGCGGGTAACCCTGGCGGTATTGACCACCACCGACGGCAGCGGGCTGTAGAGGGTCGTCTGGTCTTCCTTCTCGACGACCACGAAGTCGAGCACCGCATCGACGCTCAGCGAGAGCGTCTCCATGGGACGGGCTGCGAGGTAGCGCCGCAGCGGGCCCAGGTCGATCCGGGCGGTGTGGGAGATCGCCTTGCCGGCTTCGAGGTATCGCGGCGAGGGCAGCGACACCACCGGGAAGTTATTGAACGTGACGGCGTTTCCGTCGGCGCCGGAGACCTTCGCCTGCAGCGCCACGGCCGAGCTGAACAGCCCCCAGTTGCCGACGGGAAGAGCGATGTCGCCGATGTTCCTGATGGTCACCTTCACCTCGATCGGCTCGCCCGGATGCACTTCCTTCCGCACGGCCGAGACATCCACCACCAGCAGCTTCCCGGGCTGGGACCAGAGAGGCAGGCGGTCTTCGATAACGTCGTCCACGGCGTCGGCCAGTTCGCTGCGGGCGGGGTTCTGGGGGATGGTGGCGTCGTGCTTGCGGGCGATATCCCGCAGGTGGCGGAACGCCCATCCGTTGCGTTGGATATTGACGGCCGCCTCCAGCACGGTCTTGCCTTCCTTGAGTTTTCCCTCGGTGTAGTAGTAGTCGGCCAGGAACGCACACGCCCACACGCTGGAGAGCATGTACTTGCGGAGGCGTTTCTCGCCGTCTTCCTCGCGCCCGGTGCCGATCTCCACCGCCCCGATCATCGCCTGGGTGTCGGGGTTGTCGGGGTCGACCTTCTGGATCATGTCGATGAAATCGGCGGCCTTGGAGTAATCCCGCGCGGTGACCACGTAGAACTTGGCGGCCTCGCGGGCAAGCTGGGTAGACCGCTCGGCGTCGTCCTTCTTCTTCTGGTACATCGCCGAGAGTTCATCCACCAGGGCCTGGGCGTTGGCGTCCTGTCCGGCGTCTCGGTAGGCCTCGATCATCAGCGTCCGCAGATCCCAGCTTTCGCGGATGTTCTTGACCATGTACGCGGTCTGCCAGTCGTCGAGTCTGGGCTGGAAGGTTTCGATCACCTGCTTGGGCGCATTGGCGTCGAGCATGGCCCCGCAGTAGTACAGCACGTACTGGTTGGGAGCCTTCGCCGAGCGGGTCTTGCGCTCCGAGATTCCCCACCCGTAGTCGTAGAACGCCAGGGCCCGCCGGTAAAGTCCCTCGGAGCCGAGCAGCCCGGCCAGTTCCCAGGCGGCCTGGGCGCTGGAGGGATTGCCGCGAAGCAGTTTGACGTTGAGTTTCGCCGAGGCGGTCGCCGTGCGGTCGCCGGTGATCTGAGCATACTCGCCCAAGGCCCGCGGGTTGTGCGGGTCCAGCGCCAAGGCCTGCTCGATCGCCAGCATCGCCGCCTGCCTCATGCCCTGCCGGCTCAGCAGCAACCCCTGGCGGGCGCGGGCTTCGGCGCGAAGCGGCTTGGGGTAGGCCTCGGCCTCGGCGACCTTCTCAAAGAAGCTGTTGCGGGCCTGTGCGCCCTGCAGCAGCACCATGGTGCGGTCCAGCCATCGCAGACCGGCCGCGTGGTCCTGCCTGTTCGCCGCGAGGTACTGCTCGGATGCCTTCGCCGCCTCGACGCGGGCGCCCATGACCTCCAGAAAGTCGGCAAGCATGCGGTAGGTCTGGTCGTTGTGGGGGTCCAGTTCGGAGGCGGCCAGCGCGAGCGCCAGGGCCCGCCCGCCCCGATGTTGCGCGTCGGGCAACTGCATGATGCCGGCCGCGTCGGTAAGGAAGCTCTGCCCGACCATACGCGAGGCCGCGCTTACTCCGTTTCCGGTTTCGGGCCGGGTGGCAGGCCGGGTGGCGACGGTTTCCGCCGCGGGTTGCGTGGCGGGCTCGGAGAGCTTCGGCTTCACCATCTGGGCGAGGACCGAACTCGCGGGCAAGGCGACCAGCAGGACCAGAATCGTGCGCTTCATTATGGATACTCCCGAGATGAAAGGCCACGGCAGGCGTCCCCCGGCCCCTGCCGCGGACGCCCCTGCCCTGTGTGGGTATCTTACCATATCCTTCGGCACTGCAAGGGGGAATGATGAAAAGCGGTCAGGGGCACTCAGCGTCGTTTGCGGCGCCGGGAGCGTTTGGGGGTGTCGTCGGAGCCTGCGTCGGCCTGGGCGGCAGCAAAGCGCTCCACGGCCGTGGGACCAGCAGAAGCGGGCAGAAAGCGCAGTCCGATCCACATCAGCGCCCCCAAAGACAGGAGGATGATCGACGTTACCTGGTTGTGTGTCAGAACGCCGCGCGTGATGTCGTGAGGATTGTCGGCCCGGACCGACTCCAGCACGAAACGCGTGACCGGGTAGAGCATCAGCATCAGGGCGAACACCTGCCCCTCGCGACGGCGCAGGCGGTAGAACGCCAGCAGGATGCCCATCAGCAGCAGCGCGTTGACGATGCCCAGCACCTGGGCAGGTCGAATCGCCCTGGAGTGGCTGTGGGAGGCGATCTCGAACTGGTCGGCCTGCAGGAACTCATTCGCCTCGGCCGCCTCGGAGGCGTCCAGTTCGCCGTCGATGTTCCTGTCGAACGCGCGGAGCATCCACCGCCGCCGTTGCTGGTAGAAGTCCTCGAACTCCTCGCGGTTGAGTTGTCCGTCGCGCGTGGCGTCGGCCGCCAGGGCCTGGTCCCAGGTCTCCGAGCCGCGCAGCAGTCCGTCTTTGCGTTGCTGGGCCTGCTTCCAGTCGCCCTGGGATATCTGCCGATCCTCCCCGGCAATGCGCACGAACGCCTCGCGAAGGTCCGGCTGTGTGCGGTAGGGCTCGACCTGATCGTTGGTGAGCCTGCCGTGGAAGTACTTGGGCGGGGTGAGCACCGGCAGGCTGACGCGTCGGCCTTCGTCGGTTTCCACCTTCCGGAACGCCAGCGGGTTGATCAGCCGCGGATCGGGTGTCACGCGTCCTTCATGATACTGGGCGACGTACGGCGGGGAGGGCGTGAGCGTGTCGTCGGAGTAGGGGCTGTTGCCGTCGCCGAGCTTGACCAGCGGCGGGGAGTACATGGGGAATTCCATCGCCAAGGCCCATTTCGGGTCGCACACGCCGCCGTAGCAACAGCCGTTCAGAAAGCAACCCATGCGCCCGAACGCCAGGCCGAGCATCATGCTGGCGGCGACGATGTCCAGGTACCGCCGAAGGGGCAGCTTCTTGACGTAGAGGTAGCCCAGAACCATCAGCGTGGCGAGGACGACCCCGCCGAAGTAGATCAACCCGCCGGAGGTAATATTGAGCATGCCGCGCAGGTCGGCCTGCCCGGCGAGGAAGAAGCTGTCCCAGTTTTCGATGATGTACGCCAGGCGGGCGCCCACCACGCCCCCGATCAGGGCAAGGATGCCGATCTGCGGGCAGTGCTCGGGGCTTTCGCCGCTGCGCCGGGCCCGCCACTGGGCGAGGTAGATGCCCGTGAGGAACCCCAGCACCAGCATCAGTCCATACCCGTACACCTTGGGGGAGAACTCGGTCCCGAACAGTTCGAAGGTGCCGAAGTCGATAATGATCTGCCGCATGGGGCGTCCCTGCCGCTAGAGGCGTTCGGTGATCTTGTTCTGTTTGTCCACCAGGGCGATGGAGGGCTTGAGCGTCTTGACTTCCTCGCCGTCGGCGTAGGCGAACGCCATGATGATGACCTCGTCGCCCACCGTCACCAACCGGGCGGCCGCCCCGTTGATGCAGATGACGCCCGAGCCCCGCTCCCCTTCCATGACGTAAGTCTCGAAGCGGGCGCCGTCGGTCATGTCCGCGACCAGCACGCACTCGCCTCCCACGATGCCCGTCGCGTCCATCAGGTCGCGGTCGATCGTGATCGACCCGACATAGTCAATCATCGCCTCGGTCACCGTCGCGCGGTGAATCTTGGATTTCAGCACCTTCTGCAGCATCGTACTTCCTTTATCCCTGGCCGGTGGCGAATCCATCGGCCTTGAATTCCGTATTCTAGTGCTCAGCCCCCCGGGGCGTCCACCACGATGTTGTCGATAAGCCTCGCCGGCCCCAGTCGAACCGCCAGCGCCAGCAGTGTCGGCCCGCCGGGGCGATCGAGCGGCTCGAGCGTGCGGGGATCGCGGACCTCGACGTAATCAACCGTCCCGCCCGGGACGTTCTCGGCGAGATGGCTGCGGATGACCTGGGCGACCGCTTCGGGCCCGGCCCCCTGGCGGACGGCGGCGGCACCGGCCTGCAGGGCTTCGTGCAGCCCCGGCGCCTCCCTGCGCTGCTCGGGCGAGAGGTAGCGGTTCCGCGACGACATCGCCAGCCCGTCGCTCTCGCGGACCGTCGGGCAGGTGACGATCTGGACCGGCATGTTCAGGTCGCTCGCCATGCGCGTGATGACCGTGGCCTGCTGGTAGTCCTTGGCCCCGAAGAACGCCCGGTGCGGGCCGACGATGTTCAACAGCTTGGCGACCACGGTGCACACGCCGTCGAAATGCCCCGGCCGCGACGCCCCGCAGAGCACCTGCGTGAGGCGGTCGACGTGAACGGTGGTGAAACTTCCGGTAGGGTACATTTCCTCGACCGTGGGCAGGAAGACCAGGTCGGCCCCGCTGTCCCCACAGCCCTGCAGGTCCTGCTGGGGCGTGCGGGGATACGTCTGGTAATCCTCGCCCGGACCGAACTGCGTGGGGTTCACGAAAATGCTCACCACCACGAAGTCGCACGCCTCCTCGGCCGACCGGATCAGCGAGAAATGACCCTCGTGGAGGTTTCCCATCGTGGGCACAAAACCCACGCATCGACCCTCCGCCTTAGCCTCGGCGACGGCCGACCGGACCTCTGCAATGGTTGTAACCTGTTCCATGATTGCTCGCGGGTTAGGGGGCATATGTGGCGGGAGAATACTACGCGCCCCGCCGATCCAGCCGCCCGAGAATGTCGCTCTCCAGTTCGGCAAGCACGTTCGCCCGCCGGAAGTCCACCTCGTCGCAGGGGATCGTGATCCACTCGCCCTCGGCCTCGGTGGCGAGCCGGTGATAGGCGCGGTCGAGGTAGATCAGCAGATCGTCGCCGAAAGCCCGCTCGAAGTCGCGGCCGCGCTGGGCAATGCGCTGCCGCAGCAACTCCAGCGATGCCTGCAGGTACACCGTGACCTGCGGGCTTACCACCAGCCCGTCGATCCGCCCGGCGATCTGCTCATACGCCGCCAGGTCCTCCCCGGTCAGCTTCGCCCGGGCGTAGATGCGGTCCTGGCAGTACCCGTAGTCGCTTACCACCAGCCCGTCGCGTGGCCAATCGGCGGCCGACATCTGCCGGGCCCGGGTCATCAGGTAGTACGCCTGTGCCGGGAGGCAGCATTCGACCCGTCCGAGGTAACTCCCGGCGAGGAATGGGTTCCCTTCGTAATCCTCGTGCAGGATCGACGCGCCAAGCCGCCCGGCGAGCAGTTCGGCAAGGGTAGTTTTCCCGGCTCCCGGGGCCCCGATGATGCTCACCAGCGCCGCGGTCACCGGGCGTCCTCCAGTTCGGCCAGCAGGTCCGAGATACTTTTTCCCAGCACCGGATGCAGCACGGCCGGTGCGATGCGGGCAAGCGGTTCGAGCACGAACCATCGCTCGTGCATGCGGGGGTGGGGTACGACCAGATCGGGCTCGTCGATGACGGCGCTGCCGTACAGCAGCAGGTCCAGGTCGCAGGTGCGGGGGCCCCAGCGGGGCTCGTGTTCGCGGTCGCGCCCGAGTTGTTGCTCGACGTCCTGCAGCGTCGCCAGCAGTTCCCGGGGGAGCAGCGTGGTCTGGATACCGACCGCGGCGTTGAGGTACATCGGCTGTCCGGACGGGCCGCCGATCGGGACGCTGTCGATCAGGTGCGACCGGAGGGTAACCCGCACGCCGGGCGCCCGCGAAAGACGCTCGATCGCCTCGCGAAGGATGTACCGCCGGTCCCCGAGATTCGAGCCGAGTCCGACATAGGCAGTCACCGTGTCCATGCCCGCATGGTACGGCGGGCCAGGACGGGTGGCAATCCTCTGGGCAGAGTTTCGCCCCCCGCGGCCTGCCGCCTCAGCGTTGCAGGCAGATATCGGCGATGACCGGCTCGGCGAGTCCGACGTAGTCGGTCGCCTTCATGGTGATGGAGTGCCGGTGGGTGCCGGCCTGGAATACGATCTCCTCGTGGTCGCGGAGGCGCGGGTCCACGAGCGTCGGCAGGTTGTAGAGCTTCCCGAAGGGCGGCTCGGCCCCGATTTCGGTGTCCGGGAACAGGTCGGCCATCTCGTCCTCGCCGGCCAGGCGGACCGAGTCGGTCTTGAGTGCCCGGGCGACCTTGTTGAGGTCGAGTTTGCGGCTGGCGGGCAGGACGCACATGGCGTAGGTGTCTTTCGCGCGGACGATAACGGGCTTGGCGGTCTTGTTGCCGGTCACGTGCTCTTCGGCGGCCATCTCCTGGGCGGTGTAGGCCGGTACGTGCTCGTGGAGGTCGAAGGGCACTCTCTGCTGGGTGAGATACTCCTGGACTTTCATGGGACCTTCCTTTCGCGACAAGGACGGGCGGACATGCCGGGCGCGCGGCCCGGGGGTCAATTCCACTTCATTGTAGGCACCGAAGCGGACGACGGACGACCCGGAAGCCGGCCGGGGGGGAACATGACTTAACTAAAAAAAGTGCGGAAGTCTGAAATTTCGCCGGCGGGGTTTCCGAAAGAGATGGGTGAAGCCCGAAAGACACGAGGCTTCTGCATGACAACCAGCAGGACTGCGGTCCTGAGACAGACTTCCGGATGCATCTGCATTCTCTGAAGAAGTGGTCGGGGCTTTTGTAAGAAAAAAGCCCAACTTGGCGCGAGCAGGGCCCCTTTCCCTCTCGCGCTTTTTTTGCGCCTGTGGGGCGAAATCCAGCGCAAATGGCATAGAAATCGCGCCAAACCGCCGCAAAAGCCCTTCCGCCGCCTGGGCGAAGCCGCCCTCACCCTCCCGGCAGCCCCCGCGCCTGGTGCACCGCCTGTTCGATCAGCCTGCGCACCTCGGTGCATTGCGCAAGATGAAGCCACACCGTCTCCTGCGTACCGGCCGAGTCGCTGTGTGTCTCGACCACCACGCTGCCCAGCCCCAGTCGCCGCTCCAGGGGCGAGCGCAGTTCCGCCACTTCGTGCACGTGGGTCAGCATTGCCTCCTGCAGGATCGGCTTCAGCGTGCCGGCCGCCGTCAGCAGGCGCAGGTTCGTGACGATGTACAGCCGCCCCGCCCACTGCACGGAGGAGAGGAACAATTTCGCCGCCGTCAGGATGCCCAGCACCGCCACGATCGGGCGATAACGCCCCTGCTCCCACTCGGCGAGGCTCGCCACCAGCATCACCACACCCCCGGCGGCGATGGCGATCAGCAGCACCGGCCACGCCGTCAGCAGAATGCTCCACGCGCTGGGGCGGGTCGCCAGCAGCACTTCCTCGCCCTCGCTGAGCATCTTCTCGGGCAAGGCCGCGTTGGGGGCGAGCGGACTGGCGGACTCGGCGGGGGTCATGCCTGCTCCCCGGTTGCGTGTTCGCTGAGCAGGCAGATCTCCGGCACGTTGCGGTAAAGGTTGTCGAAGTCCAGCCCGTAGCCCACCACGAATTCGTTGGGGATGTCGAAGCCCACGAAATCCGGTTCAAACCGGGTTTCCAGGTCAGGACGCTCTTTGCGCAGAAGCACGCAACTCCGCAGCGACGCCGGTTCCATCGCCCGCACGGCCGAGAGCATCGCCTGGAGGGTCAGCCCGGAATCGAGAATATCGTCGATCACCAGCACGTTGCGATCCTTGAGGTCGGTGGAGATCGGCAGCAGCCACCGCGGGCCCCGGGTGGTGGTGGACCGCCCCGGATAGGAGCTGATGGACACCACGTCGATGTGCATCATCAGCGGGATACGGCGGATCAGGTCGGCCAGGAAGATCATCGAACCGGTAAGCACGGCCATGATCGTCAGGTCCTGGTCGCGGTAGGTTTCGGCGATCTGCCGGCCGAGTTCATCGACCCGCGCGGCGATGCGGTCGCGGTCGACCAGCACCCTGTCGAGATGCGTCTCGGGGATGAATCGCGAATCGGTCATGTGGGGCGTCCCGGGGTTCTTTGCGCGGTATCCTAGCGTCGGGCGGATGGGAATGCAAACCGCCGGCGGCCTGGGAAGATGGTGATTTGTTGAAATTGCGTACAACATGCTGTGCGGTCGGTGCGTCTAGAATGCCGGTAGGAGCGGTTGCATTTCGTTTACCAACGTTTCCGGCGGGCGGGTGTCCGACAGGGAACCCCTTGACACCGGTCCCGCCAGAACGGTTAATCATGTATTATGAGGACAGACAGGGTTTCATCCGGCACAACGTAAGAACCCCGAAGGAGATCACCATGCGTTTTACCCGTATGACGGCAGGCGTGCTTTGCATTGCGATGCTGGCGTCGCTGTCGATGGCACAGGTTCCGGGCATTCCCGGCGCGAAGAAAGACACCGTCCTGACCCAGGTGCCCTCCGGCTCCATGGGGGTCGTGGTCATCAACGATCTGGACACCATGGCCGGGAAAATCGACAAGTTCATCGGCGAGATCGGCCTGGGCCAGATGGCCCAGCAGGCGATGCCCAACGGGCTGCTGAAGATGATCACCCAGCAGGCCGGCCTGGGCGAGAAGTTCAGCGGCAAGGGCGACGTGGCAATCGTCATGCTCGATCCCAAGACGGTGAACATGGACTTCGCCAAGCTGGTGAAACAGCGGATGGACATGATGATGCCGTCCGACCAGATGCCGCCCGAGCCCGAAGAGGTCAAGCTGCCCTTCGTGGTCTATCTGCCCGGGACCGACATCGAGAACATTTTCAAGGCCTACAACCCCGTCAAGAAGGGCGACTTCTACCAGTTGACCCTCCCGACGGGCCCGATGATGGCGACCACCCGCGGCAAGCACATCCTGCTTTCGCCCGGCACCGACGCCCTGAACGTCTGCCGCAAGTCCAACAAGGGCATGATCGGCGATATCCGTAACGACCACGTCATGAAGATGCTGCAGTCGGAAATCGGCATCCACATGAACATGAAGGTCACCGGCCCGATCGTCAACGACATCATCAAGACCTTCGAGCAGTTCATCGCCAAGCAGGAAGCGGCGATGGCCCAGGGAGGCGGCGGACCGGCCGCGATGATGGTCATGGGCCCGATGATGATGGTCAAGAAGATCCTCCCCACCTACCGGGACAGGCTCTCGCAACTCAACGCAGTGACGATGGTCGGCCGATTCGTGGAAACCGGCCTGCTCGTCGAGGAACTGGGCACCTACAAGAAGGACAGCGAGATGGGCAAGGAGTTCCTTGCCTACAAGCCCACCGACAAGGACCTGCTGGGCAACCTGCCCGACCTGCCCTACGTGGTCGCCGGCGGCTGCCACAACATGCCCGGAATCAGCAAGGGCGTGGACATCTACCTGAATATGATCGATTCGATGCTGCAGATGTCCCCGGCCGGTCCGCTGGGAGCCCAGCGCGGCAAGATCGACAAGTTCGCCAACTCCATGATCAAGGAGACCGACACCCTGCAGTTCGTCGTGGGCGGAGCCGCCAACGGCAACGGGCTCTTCGGTGTCACCTGCGTGATGGATGGCGACGACGCCAGGAAGATCACCGGCCTCATGAAGGAAGGCACCCAACTGATCGATACCGTCCTGCGGCAGAAGCTCGGACAGATGGACCCCGATGCCGCCCAGCTCAAGCTGGCGTACATCGAGGACGCCGGAAGCGTCAGCGGCACCAAGCTGCACGCGGTGGACATCACCCACCCCGACCTGGCCGGCATGTCCGAACGCGAGCGCACCGATATGAAGAAGGTACTCGGCGAAGACCGCATCCGCTTCTACCTCGCCCAGGCCGACAAGGACACCGTTGTGGCGACCTTCGCAGGCTCCACCGACCAGATGGCCGCCTCGCTGAAGACCGCCAACGGCAAGGGCACCCTCGGCTCCAGCAAGTGGATGGCCGAGCCCAGGAAGTACATGCCCAAGAAGCCGGCGATGCTGATGGTGGTCAACGGCTCGAACCTCTTCGACCTGATCATCAGCGGGATCCGCAAGATGAACCCGGATGAAGAACTCCCGGCCGGACGGATCTCCTGCCGCACGCCGGTCGCCCTGGGCGTGGGCATCGAGGGCGATACCGCGACATCCACCCTGTACGTCCCGACCAAGCTGGTGAAGGACGCCGTGGTGCTGTATCTGTCGATGCAAGGCGGTGGCGGAGGTGCGGTCGGCGATGACTCGTTCTGACCCTCCTGTCTCCGGAAGGCAACTCCGGGCGGAGAGGCTTACTCCCTCTCCGCCCGTTTTCTTTGCGCCACGCTGCGAAGCGGAGTGAACCGCTCCGGCCCGCGTTCTCCCTCTGGCGGCCGAAGGCTACGGCAGCCGGTCATAGACTTGGGGAGGAACCTCGCCCAGGTGAGGCGCCGTCCAGTGGGCCCCGGTCTCGCGGAGGGTCGCGGCGTCGAAGCTGGTGGTCAGCCCCAGGCAGGCGCTGCCGGCGGCGATCGCGGCACGAACGCCGTTGGGGGCATCCTCGACAACCATGCACCGCCCGGCCGGCAGGCCCAATCGGTCGGCCGCCAGGAGGAAGCCATCGGGGGCGGGCTTCTTCCGCTCGACATCGCTGCCGGTCACGATCGCGTCGAACGTGTCCTCGGGCAGTCCGATCTGCCGGAGGTTGCCGGCCATTTTCACGTGGTCGGCCGCGGTCGCCACGGCACACTTCACGCCGCGGGTTCGCAACTCGGACACGAACTCCCGCACGCCCGGCAGCGGCGTCAGCACGCCTTCGATCACCTCCAGGTAGAGCTGGTAGGTCCTGGCCTTGTCGGTCTCGATGTCGATGGACAGCCCGTGCTTCTCGGCCGGTCCGCCGATGTAGCGGTTCTCGCCGGCCCCGACGAAAGGAAGGAAATCCTCCGGCGGCACGTCGATCCCGTAGGTCTCCCGGAACATCCGCCGGGCTGCGAGGCAGATGAACTCCTCGCTGTCACACAGCACGCCGTCCATGTCGAAAATCGTACCCAGTATCGCCTCGTCCGGCATCGTCTCCACCTCTGTTTACGGATCTCTGCACACGCGGAAGGCAACGGAATCCCTGACTGCAGGTACCAACCCGCCTGGTTTTCCTGACTCTCAGTCCAGGGCGCCCACGAGCACCTTCTCGCTCAGTTCGGCCAACAGTTGCGGGTCAAATTTCGCCGTGGCCGGGTGGCACGCCGTGGCGGTCGCGCAGGCAACCGCCCGCGCCAGCGACCGCCGCAGGTCCAGGCCCTGGCAGACGCCCGCCACGAACGCGCCCAGCAGCGCATCGCCGCAACCGACGGTGTTCTGCACCCGCTGGGGGTCCACCTTCACCTGCGCCTTGAGTTCCAACTGGCGGGTAAACAGCAGCGCCCCCTCGGCCCCGCGGGTGAGGATGACGTGCTCGACCTCCCTGGCCACCTCGCGCGCCGCTTTTACCTGCTCCTTGAGCGTGGGCAGTTCCCGGCCCATCAGGTGGGCCAGCTCCCTGGCGTTCGGTTTCAGCAGCCAGAGCTTTCGGCCTCGCATGGCGCGCAGCGGCTTGCCGGAGGTATCCACCGCGACGTGGGCGCCGGCCTCGCGGCAGGCGTCCACCAGCGACGCAAACTCGTCCGGCCCGACTCCCGGCGGCATCGACCCGCAGAACAGCACAAACGCCCCGTCTTTGCTCAGCAGTTTCAGCTTGCTGGTCAGGCGGTCGAGGTTGCGGGCGTCCACCTCCAGCCCGACATCGCGGATGTGGGTTTCGGTGTTGCCGGCGCGGTCCACGAGGGTCACGTTCTCGCGCGTTCGGCCGGGTAACGAGAAGAACTCGTCGGCGATCAACGGATTCTTGAAGGCCTCCTCGAACTCACCGCGGTTCTCCTCGCCGAGGAAGCCGGTCGCCACGCAGGGCATTTCCATCGCCGCGAGGATTCGCGAAGTGTTCACGCCCTTCCCGCCGGGGGTCCGAGTGATCTCGTAGCCCAGCAGATGCTCGCCGGGTACCAGGTTCTCCACCTCGATCGCCCGGTCGATGGCGGGGTTGAGGCTGACAGTGATGATCTTGGTTCGTTCAGACATGGGGGCAATTATAGCGACGTCGCGGCAGGAAGGTAGGATCGCCCGACCGAAGGACCAATGCAGCGGCTGGCGTCGGCGGCTGTTGGCCCGGAGCGGCCGCCGGGCCTTCCGCGCAGCAAAGCACCCGCAAACCGGGCGGCTCGCGGGTGCGGGCAATTCGCTGTTCTGAACGGCTACACTTCGATCGCCAGCGACAGGGGCGGCTCGAACTTCAGGCCCACGCACGGCGGGCTCTCCTCGTCGCGGGGATCCTGGCGGATCACCGTCGCCTCGGAACTGAAGCCTTCCAGCATATAGCTGTTGGAGGTCGAACGCGGCACCGAGAACCGCACGTGCAACTTCGTACCGGTTTCGGGCATGGCCGACTCGTACATCGGTACCAATGCCCCGCCGTCGGAGATGTTCACGGTCTTGGTCCGTGCCAGCACGTCCGACTTGCCCCGCAGCAGCACCACCGGGCACGCCAGGTCGTATCGCTTGTGTTGACGCCGATCGATTCCGTCGTATTCCATCGTGGTTCCTTTCCCGACTTCGCCCCCCCCAAGGGCGGACCTCATTCTCGTCCCTCTAGTATATCGGAAAGACCCCAAGGCGTCCATTTGTGATTTGCGTGTGAAGTTTAGGTGAACTGGCGGCAGAACGCGCAGGCCCTCACGGCATACCCCAGAGAACCGGGCGGGTCAGTCCGGGTCGTCCAGCCCGAATTCCCGAAGCCAACGCTTTGTTTCATCGGGACTTAAACCTTTGCGCTTCTGCTGCGGCTCCGGGGGCTCTGCCGGTCGGCGGGGCCGGGTGAGGCGCTTCCGCATTTCCCGGGCGAACTGCTCGCTGCGGACCGGATTGCACCTCCTGCGGCGGGCGGCCGCGCGGATGCGGCGGTCGGTGCTGACCACGTTCAGCCGGCGGGGAGCGGTGTCGGCGGCGATGAGTTCCTCGATGATCGCATCGGCCGGGCGACCCACCGCGTAGGTCAGGTCCACCCCTGTCGCGAGCATAAACTCTGTGTGGGCAGGGTTTTGCTCCGGGCCGTCGAACACCACGTGCACCTTCGCCCCCTTGCCCAGCGCCTCGATGAGCAGCTCGCACAGCCCTTCCCGCTCCACGGCATAGCCGACGTCAGCCAGGGCGTGCATCAGGTTGTTGGCGTCGATGAGATAGGGCATCGGACGCCGTCAGTTCCCGAGTTGGTACTTCACCTTGCCGCCGACGATCGTCGTCACCGCCCGGGCGCCGAGTTCCCAGCCGTGGTAGGGGCAATTGCGGGCCCGGGAGCGGAAGGCGTCCACGTCGACCTGCCACGAGGCGTCGGGGTCGATGATCGTCACGTCCGCCCGCGCCCCCGGCGACAGCGTGCCGAGTTCCTGCCCGATCACCTTCGCCGGACCGGCCGTCATTCGCTGCAGCAGCCCGGGCCAATCCATCAGACCGGTGTCGATCAGGGCCTTGGCGTACAGCCCCAGCGCGCATTCCAGGGAGATGATGCCGAAGGGGGCGAGCCCGAACTCCAGTTCCTTCTCCTCCTTGGCGTGCGGTGCGTGATCGGTGGCGAGGCAGTCGATGGTCCCGTCGGCGACGCCGCGACGCAAGGCCTCCACGTCCGCGGAGGTGCGCAGGGGCGGGTTCATCTTGTAGTTGGGGTCGTAGCTCATGCAGGCCGAGTCGGTCAGCAGCAGGTGGTGCGGGGTCGCCTCGGCCGAGACGGGCAGCCCGTCGTGCTTGGCCCGGCGGAGCATGTTCACACTCCCGCCCGAAGAGACGTGCTGCATGTGGTAGCGGGTGCCGGTGCGGCGGACCAGTTCCAGGTCGCGCCGCAGCATGATCTCCTCGCCGCTGGCGGCAATGCCCTTGAGGCCCAGGCGAACCGCCACCGGGCCGGAGTTCATGTGACCGCCCGCCAGGTCGGGATCCTGGCAGTGCTGCATGAGCGGAACACCCAGCATGTGGGCATACTGGAGGGCCCGCTGCATGACCGAGGTGGAGGACACGCCGTCGCCGTCGTCGGTAAAGGCGACCGCCCCGGCCTCGAGCATCATGCCGATCTCGGCGAGGTTCTCGCCCCCCCGTCCCTGCGTGATGCACCCGACCGGGAGCACCCGCGCCAGATCGGCCTCGCCGGCGCGCTGCAAGACGTAGTGGATCGCCGTTTCGTCGTCCATCGGCGGGTGGGTGTTGGGCATGGCACAGATAGTGGTGAACCCGCCGGCAACGGCAGCGGCGGCCGCGGTGGCGATGGTTTCCTCTTCCTCGTGACCGGGTTCGCGGCAGTGCACGTGCACGTCGATCAGCCCGGGGGCGACAATCTTGCCCCTGGCGTCGAGGGTGGTCTTCGCCTTGGAGGTGATGCGTCCGATCTTCTCGACCCGCCCGGCGGTGACGGCGACGTCGGTCTTTTTGTCAACACCGTTGGCCGGGTCGATCACCCGCCCGTTCTTGATGAGGATGTCGGTCATGGATGTCTCTCTGCAGCCGTCTGTCTCGATGTTCTCTGCGCCTCGCTTACGCCCCCGGCTGTTCGCCACCGCACCATCGGGGGAAGGAAACCGCAGGTTACCGTCGGCGTAATCTCATTTTCGCGGTTTCCTGGCGTTGCTCACGAGGTAGAGCACGGCCATGCGGATCGCCAGCCC
This sequence comes from Phycisphaerae bacterium, assembly GCA_046539005.1. Lineage (GTDB taxonomy): Bacteria > Planctomycetota > Phycisphaerae > SM23-33 > SM23-33 > CAZFPT01. The sequence continues at coordinate 1,514 of JBKHHV010000004.1, read as the reverse complement.
GTTGGTCACCTGCTGGAGGATGCAACTGTTGGGCCCGTCGGCGACTTCGCTGGTTAGTTCCACCCCGCGGTTGATCGGCCCGGGATGCATGATCAGCACGTCCTTCTTGCAGCGTTTGAGCCGCTCGGCGTTCATGCCGTAGATGTGGCTGTACTCGCGCACCGAGGGGAACAGGTTGCTCCCGAACCGCTCGAACTGGATCCGAAGCATGTTGATCACGTCCATCTCGCCGATCACCTCATCCAGCGAGTGACAGATATCGCAGCCCAGCGGCCGAATGGCTGAGGGCACCAGCGTGGGCGGGCCCACCACCGTCACCTCGGCCCCCAGTTTGCGCAGCCCGAAGATATTGCTGCGGGCGACCCGCGAGTGGGCAATGTCGCCGACGACTGCGACCTTCCTGCCCTCCAGAGACCCCAGCCGCTGCCGCATGGTGAAGATGTCCAGCAGGGCCTGGGTGGGGTGTTCGTGCGCGCCGTCGCCTGCATTGATGATGGGCGATTTCACCAGCCGCGAAAGCATGTGCGGGGCGCCCGACTCACTATGGCGGATCACGAAGATGTCCACGCCCATCGCCTCGATGTTCCGCACGGTGTCCAGGGTGGTCTCCCCCTTGGAGACGCTGGACCCGGTGGAGGTGAAGACGATCGTATCGGCCGACAGACGGCTGGCGGCGAGTTCGAAGCTCATCCGCGTGCGGGTGGAGTTCTCGAAGAACAGCAGCCCCACTACCTTCCCGCGGAGGGCGGGTATCTTCTTGATCGACCGCGTGGAGACTTCGCGGAAACTCTCGGCCGTGTCCAGCAGATAGGTAATCTCCCGGGCGGACAGTTCGTCGAGCCCGATCAGGTCCTTCCGCGTCCAAGCAAACTCGTCGCCGCCGGGGGAGGCGTCCCCATGGGGCGACGACTGTGGCTTTTCGGGCTTGCGTGCGGTGATGGACTTCTTGCCTGCGCGCCCGGAGGCCTTGCCCTTGGCCTTGGAGCGGCTACTCTTTTTTGTCGAGGAAGACACCTTCTTGGCCATCGTTTTCCTCTAGCCTGACTTGAACCCGCTCGCCGGATTCGACGAGCATGCGATGTCCGACGAAGTCGGCGGAAATAGGCAGCTCACGGCCGCCCCGGTCTATCAGAACCCCCAGGCGGACGACCCTCGGTCGGCCGAAGTCGTGCACGGCGTCCAGGGCGGCGCGGATGCTTCGCCCGGTGTGCAGCACGTCATCCACCAGCAGAAGCCATGCGTCGTCGATGTCGAAGTCGATCTCGGTCGCCCGCACCAGCGGCAGCCCGCGCCGGCGGGAGAGGTCGTCGCGGTAGAAGGTGATGTCCAGAACCCCCACGTCCACGCCGAGGCGCTCGCGGTCGGCGGACAGCCGATCCACCAGCCGCCCGGCCAGCGACTCGCCGCGAGTGCGGATGCCCACCACGGCGATGCGTCGGATGCGTTTGGGAATGCCCTCCAGGATCGCCTGGTACAGCCGTTCGATGGCTTCCTGCGTCTGGTGAGCGTCCAGC
>JBKHHV010000126.1:0-10123 GCA_046539005.1 Phycisphaerae bacterium | reverse complement strand
GCCAGCGTCCACGCCCCGTCGGGGGTGGTCATGGGCTGATGCGAGCCGGCCGGATCGATCACCGCAAGCCGGCGAAAGCCGATGGCGCAGCGGCCATCCTCGGAGGTCAGCAGTCCCGCCTCGTCGGGCCCGCGATGCACCAGCCGCTCGGCCATCGCCTCGGCGACGGTCGGCCTGGCGCGGGCGCCACCGGCGCCCCGAAGAATAAACTCTCCGGCAAAGCCACACATGCCGCGATTGTAAGCCGACGCGGGGCCCGCTACAATCCCGGCATCTCAGGAAGGAGCCACCATGCCCGACGACCCGATCACCTCGCTGGAGGACATTTGGCCGCTGCAGGCGACGCTGAACGCCCGGGCCGGAATCGACACCGAAGGGCTCGGAAAAGCCCTCGCCGACGCAGAGCGGAATGGCACGCTGCCCCAACAGGGCGGTCCGAGGCTCGAAGTCGGCCGCGCGCTGAAGAACTACGTCGACGCCCTCGGCTCCGAATGCCACGAGCTGACCGACTGCCTCTCCTGGAAACACTGGTACCGGGAAGCAAAGGAAGGCCGCCAGCACGAGCTGCGGGACATCCAGAACGCCCGCGTCGAGGCGACCGACATGCTGTTCTTCTGGGTCAGCATCTGCCAGCTTCTGGGGCTCACCCCGGCCGACGTCTACCGGCTCTACGAGGCGAAGCTGGGCATCAACCACCGCCGCCAGAACGAGAATCGCACCCAGGCCGAGCACGCCGACCACGAAAACGAAAACCGCACGGTGAAGTAGCGGCCCGGACCGGGGGAAGAGTGTGTGCTCTCGGCGGGCAGGCAAGCTGCGGGAACCTTGCGTCTTCCCGCGTATTTCTCGTCACAGTTCTTCCAGCAGGGCCATGACGCCGGGTTTCCGCGAGGGGACAACGTCGTAGCCCACGGCATCCTGCAGGCGGCGCGTGGCCGAGGGGCCCGCGTGGGGCAACAGCGCGGTGGTAAGCGTCAGGCCTTCGCGGCGGCAACCGTAGCGGCGGCAGTACTCGTCGAGAATCGACTCCCGCAGCATCCACAGCACCGGCGGCACGCGGACGGTCTGGTTCTCGACGTCGATCACGAACCGCTTGGGGCTGTCCAGAAACGTGTCGATCCGCATGGGAATCCGCCCGCGGACGTCGTCGGCCGAGAAGGGCTCCCGCGGCAGGGGGGCGCGGTTCAGCGTTGCGCAGGGGGCGGCCGCCAGGATGCGCCAATCGCCGGCGTCCTCCAGGATTCTGTCGATCTCCTGGAGGGACATCTCGCGGCCGTCGAGCGTGAAGCGTCTGCGTCGTTGGCGCAGGGTCCAGTTCTCGGAGGCGTAGTCGCCCAGGATTGCCAGCTTCACCGACCACGCCGCCCGCGCGTTGTACCAGTAGGCGAGGCGGCTGTCGGCGGTGGGGAACCGTTCTGGGGTGACGCTGGGCCCGGTCACCGCCAGCAGACGAAGCTGCCGGTCGAGTTGGGTTTCGCGATCGCTGAGCCAGTCGGGCACCAGCAGGCCGTCATCGGTCACGCCGTCGGCAAGGATCTCCACCAGGGCGGTGTAGTCGACGTTGGGGTCCACGCCGGCGGTGTTGAGCTTCACCGGCGGGGGGACCTCGGGCATGCAGCCGACGGCCGCGACGGCAGCCCACAGCAACAACGCATTGAAAAGCACTCGGAACATGGACATGATTCTAGACGTCTACCCACACGCATGACAACGCCAAACGGAGCCCCATGGTCCAGACCGACCCCGGCGACAACCCGCACCCGTCGTTCGACGGCGAGCCTGACATGAGTTCTTCCCACGCAGCCCAGCCGCACCAGCGGGTGCGCAGGTGGTCGCGCCGGATGATCCGCACCGCCTTCTGGGTGTCGGTGCTGCTGATCGTTTCGGCCGCGGCGGTGAAGTATTGGGTGGGGCCCATGCTCGTACGCCGCGCGATCCGCCGGCAGTTGCCCACCTACTGGGACGGGTGGGTGCAGATCGAGGAGGTGGACGTCCGTTTCGACGCCTCGGTGCGGCTGATCGGCGTGACGCTGCACGACCGCGGCGGCCGCGTGTGGATGCGAGCCAGCGACATCGAGACTGGCTCGCTGCTGGGGCCCGGGCTCACATTGCAGGTACGCCGGCTGCACCTGGACTCCCTGGCGGTCCAGATGCACTTCGTCGCCGGGCGTCCGCTGGAAGAATGGGAAACGCCGCTTCGCAACACCGACCGGCTCATCCGCTGGCTGGAGGAGGTCACCAGCATCGACGAGCTGACGGCCGCGGGGACGATCTCGCTGGTATGCACCGACGGCGGCCGGTTCGACACCGGCCCGCTGCAGCTCAGCGTACACCGCGCCGTCCGCGGGCACCGGGTGCAGTTGCGGCGCCTGGCGACAGAACCCGGCGAGGCGATAGAGGCCCGCGGCGGATTGGAATGGGGATCGAGCGACCTGGAGATGACGTTGCTGTATCGCCAGCGGATCCAACCGGGCGAGGGGGCGGTGCTGGCGGAGATCCTGGGCATTCCCGGCATCGAAAAGGCCGGGGGGGTGGTGTCGGCCGATCTGGAAACCCGAGGCCGATGGACCCAGCCGTTGAGCTGGCGTCCGAAGGGCGCGTGCCGCTTCTCCGAGTGGACGGTCTCCACCCCGGCCGGCGATCTGCTCAGCGGGCTGGGAGCGGAGGTGAGCCTGGCGAACGACCCCAACGGCGTCTCGGCCGAGCTGACCACGCTGGACGGAACCCTGTGCGAGGGGCGTCTGCGGGCCCGGGGGCGATGGGCGGTAACCCCCGGCAACGCCAACCGCGTGATGGTTGCGTGCGAGACGGCCGAGTATTCCGGGCGGGTGGCACTGGACGGCGTGGAACTGGGGGAGCTGATGCCGGCGGTTGCGAGCATCGTGGGGCGTACGGCGCTGACGCGGGAGCAGGGGCGTCGATCGACCGGCCGCCTGCACGCGCGGTACGACCTGACCGGGCGCGGGTGCCGGCTTGGGGGCCTGCGCGGCCGTGGGGCGGTGAGCCTGCGGGGTGCGAACCTGTGGGCGTTTCCGGTGGTGTCGGACCTGATCGGGCAGTTTCGCTCGCGGCCGAGCGGGGCACTGTCGCGGGCGGACATGGAAGCGGCGGTGCGGTCGAGGGGGGCGGTGGTGACGATCGAGGAGGCGCGGGTGGTCAGCCCGTTCTACGCCATCGACGTGGAACCGGGCGGGACGCTGAACCTCCGCGACGCGCGGCTGGACCTGTACGCGGTGGGGGTGCCGCTGGAGAAGCTCACCGATGCACTGTCGAAGGTGCCGTTGCTGAACCTGATTCCGTTCCTGCAGAAGTCGCTCAGCCGCGTGCACCTGGAAGGGCGATGGGACAGGCCCGACGGAATCGAGATTTCCTCGGCGCCGATGCCCGACCGCTCGCTCGGCCGCGACGCGCGGGAGTTCTTCCTCCAGGCCGCCAAAACCGGCGGCGACTTCCCCGGTCACCTGCTGGACCGGTTCGGCAAGTGGTTCGACCGCGGGGAGTGAGTCCTGTTGCGGGCAGACCTTCCCCGGCCGCCGGGCTGTCGCTTACGCCGGGGTCTTTTCCTGCAGGTCTTCCACGCGGTAGCCTAGGCTTTCGACCGCCTGTCGGACGCCGGCCGGCTCGACCCCGTGTCCGCTGATCTCGGCCGACCCGCGGTGAGCGTCGGCGTGGACGGCCGCCACGCCGGGCAGTTCGCGCACCGCCTTTTCCACCGCGGCCGCGCAGTGCGAGCAGTGCATGCCCACGATATCCGCGTGCCAGTGGGCGGGGTGGTTGCTGCCGTGCAGTTGTCCGGCGAGCTGCTGGGGTTCGAGTGGGTCATGGCAGGCGGCGTCGGCATGTGCGACGGCCCGTTTGCCCATCCAGCTTGCCAGGGTGGGCTTGAGCCACCCGTAGCCCAGGATGCCCAGCAGCGCCAGCGCCGAGAGCAGCTTGAGCCAGTGCGGCATCACGTGGGTCATCGGCGGGGCGGGTTTGGCGTCGATCACGTTGAAGACGTAGTCCAGCACGATGCCCGCGGCCAGGGCGGTGATCGCCACCGACAGCAGGTAGATGGTCGCGGTCCGCTTGCCCATGGTCTTCCACAGCGTGGCGATGGTGGCGGCGTTGGTCGCCGGTCCGGTCATCAGGAACACCATCGCCGCACCGGGCGAAACGCCCTGGGCCACCAGGGCCGCGGCGATCGGTACCGACGCCGTCGCGCAGACGTACATCGGAATGCTCGCGACCATGACGATGAGCATCGCCACGATGCCCCCGCCCAGCACGCCGGGCAGTTGCCCCGGCGGCACCAGCGCCGAGATGAGCCCGGCGATCAGCACGCCGATCAGCAGCGCCCTGCCGATGTCGGCCGGGAGGGTCACGAAACCGTACTTGAGCCCGCGGATCCAGCGGTTTCCACCGGTGGTGGCGCAGCAGGCCTCTTCGCACACGTCGGGGGTGTCGGGGTCGGTGCCTTCGGCGGGTGCCTTCGGCGGGGGTTCCTTCTGCAGCAGGCTCACCGCCGCGCCCCCGACGATCCCGCTGACCAGGGCGGCCAGCGGGCGGAACACCGCCGCGATGGATCCCAGCAGGCTGAAGGTCACCAGCACGCTGTCGACGCCGGTCTGGGGGGTGGAGATCAGGAACGCCGTTGTCGCCCCCTTGCCCGCACCGTGTCTTCGCAACGAAGCCGCCACGGGGATGACCCCGCACGAGCACAGCGGCAGCGGCACGCCGAACAGCGACGCCTTGGCGACCGCACCGATACCGCGCCCGCCGAGGTGTTTCTCGACCCATTCGGGGCGAACGAGCACCGACAGAATCCCCGCCACCGCGAACCCCAGCAGCAGGTACGGCGCCATCTCCAGCAGGACGTCCCAGAACTCGACGATGATCTGTTGCGCAATATCCATAGAACTCTTAGCTTTCCTTCGTCAAACGTGCCAATGGGCCCGGAAGGTTCCCCGCATCGTCGCGGATTCCCAGGCGCGTCAGCGCGAAGTCATACTTCGTCGGGTCGGCGGCGTCGAACGCCGCCAGCGATCGCGTGATGTCCACGGCCGTCCGGAAGTCGGCCGACCGGCGCGTCGTGAAACCCAACTCCAACCCAATTTTATGCATGTGGGTATCCAGCGGGACGACGAGGCGCGACCGCCAGGCGGGGTTCCAGCCGCCGGGGTCCACGGCGTCGCGGCGGACCAGCCACCGCAGCATCAGCCACAGGCGCTTGCATGCGCTGCCCCTGGCCGGGCGGGGCAACAGGTGCCCGCAGCGGTGGCGGGGGTCCAGCAGGCCCACGAAGCGCCGCATCGCCGGGCGAAGTGTCGGGTCGTCTTCGCCGACGCCGGCGGCAAAACACGCCTCCAGCGAACCATACAGCCACACCAGGCGGCGGGCACCCAGCAGCATGTCGGTTACCTGTCGGCCGGTGTCGAAGCGGTGGCGGAAGTCCGCAAGTCGGCGGCGCAGCTCGCCCGGCCGACTGGAGGCCACCAGGCAGCCCGGGCGCGGCCCCAGCTCGGCCAACACCGTCTCGACACTTCGGAGGATCTGCTTTACCCGTCCGTACGCCAGCGACGAGGCGACCAGGGCCACGATCTCGCGGTCGCGGACGTCCTCGTAGCGGTAAAGGAACTCCAGCGGGTCGGGGTGTACCCAGCGGCGGTCGTCGTAGCGGCGGTAGAGAGCCTCCATGTGACGCTTCGTTACCTTCGTAGCGGCCATGCCTTCAGTGTAGCAAGTTCAGCCCCTCCACAGACAACGGGCCCGGAGAGAGCGACTCTCTCCCCGGACCCGCCGGCTTTTCAGGAGGGTGTGTTGGGGCTCCTTGCTTGTCGCACGTCAGGCCAGAATCGCCTCGAGGTCTTCCTGCGGCGTGCTGATCGGCTGGAGCTTGAACTTGTCCACCAGCACCTGCAGCGCCGCGGGCGTAACGAAGGCCGGCAGCGTCGGGCCCAGTCGCATGTTCTCGATGCCCAGGTGCAGCAGTGTCAGCAGGATGACCACGGCCTTCTGCTCGTACCAGCTCAGCACCAGCGACAGCGGAAGCTCGTTGACCTCGCAGTCGAAGGCGTTCGCCAGGGCCAGGGCGATCTGGATCGCCGAGTAGCTGTCGTTGCACTGTCCCACGTCCAGCAGGCGCGGAATGCCGCCGATCTCGCCGAACTCCAGCTTGTTGAAGCGGTACTTGCCGCAGGCGAGGGTCAGGATTACGCAGTCGTCGGGCACCTGCTCGGCGAACTGGGTGTAGTAGTTGCGGCCGGGCTTGGCACCGTCGCATCCGCCCACGAGGAAGAAGTGGCGGATGTTGCCTGCCTTCACCGCCCCCACCACGGCGTCGGCGACGCTCATGACGGTGTTGCGGGCGAAGCCGATGGTGATGGTCTTCTCGGGGGCGCCCTCGGCAAAGCCGGGCGCTTCCTGAGCCGCCTCGATCACGGGCGTGAAGTCCTTGGTCCCGTCGGGACGGGTCTCGATGTGGGGGATATCCGGCCATCCGACCACGCCGGTGGTAAACAGGCGGCCCGCGTAGTCCTCCACCGGCTGCATGAGGCAGTTGGTGGTCATCAGGATCGCGCCGGGGAAGTCGGCGAATTCGCGTCGCTGATCCTGCCAGGCGCCGCCGTAGTTGCCCACCAGGTGGTCGTACCTTTTGAGATCAGGGTACGCCAGGCATGGCAGCATCTCGCCGTGGGTATAGACGTTGATGCCCTTGCCCTCGGTCTGCTCCAGCAGCATCTTGAGGTCCTTGAGGTCGTGCCCGCTGACCACGATGCACTTTCCCTTCACCGGCGTCACGCGGACCTCGGTGGGCTCGGGATGCCCGTAGGCGCCGGTGTTGGCGTGGTCGAGCATCTCCATGACCTTCAGGTTCACCTCGCCCACCTTCAGCGCTCGGCCGAGCAGGTTGTCCACCTCGCGGGCCTCGGGCGTGCACAGGAAGTCCAGGGTTTCGTGGTAGAAACCGTAGACCTCGTCGTCCTCGACGCCGAGAATGCGGGCGTGGTCGGAGTAGGCGGCCATGCCCTTGAGCCCGTACATGATCAGCTCCTGCAGGCCGGTGATGTCCTCTCCGAGTTCTTCCTTGCGGCGGTCGATGCCGACCTTCACGGCCCGTTCCAGCAGCCCTTCCTGCGTGGCGGGCAGGGCTTCCTCCGGCCAGATGTCCTCCGGTTCGACGCCGGCCTTGCTGCACGCCTCGAGGTAGGTGCTCCTGACCTTGCCGAGGATCTCATCGCCGCGGCGGATGAACTGCTCGATCCGCCCGGGGTCGAAATCCACGTTGGTGACGGTCAGGAACAGCGCCTCGGGTACGAACACGTCGGCGGCGTGGTCGACGATGTCCATCTTCCGCAGCCGCGTGCAGTATCGGCCGATGCCTTCGCAGACGTACACCAGCAGGTCCATCAGGCGTGCCGGCTCGGGGGCCTTTCCGCACACACCTTTGACGGTGCATCCGGTGCCCTTGGCGGCCTGCTCGCACTGGTAACAGAACATGTCCATGTCTTCAGCTCCTTTCCCTGTGGGATGTCAATTCGGTTCTCGGCGCGGGGCGGTTACGCCACCCGGCAGCCGTTGATTTCAAGAATCTTGCCTTCGACCGACACGACCGCGACGGTCAGCGGGATCTGGACGCCCGCCTGCTGCATCGCCGCCTGCACAATCCGCTCCAGGCCGCCGCAGCAGGGCACTTCCATGCGGGCGATCGTGAGCGACTTCACTCCGCCCTGGGCGAAGATCGTCGCCAGCAAAACGTCCGCGTCTTTCCACATTTCTCCGCCGGCCGGCAGCAGCGAAAGCTGCACGGGCCACTGGCGAAGCTGCGATTCCCCACCCGAGGCCTCGGCTTTTGTCGGCTCGGGGGGCGCAGGGCGGGCGTTCGCGTCGTCCTTCTGCGGGATCCGCAGGCGCATGCCGGGGCAGGTGAACACTTGCGGCTTCGGGGCAGGCGGCGCGGCCGATACGTCCGCCGCGGGGTCGCCGGAGTCGTCGTCGGGCTTGTGCCCCACGTGTTCGGAGACGGCCTCCTCGTCGAACTCGTCCGCTTCGCGGCGTTCGATGTGGATGGCGTCCTTGGGGCAGGTGCCCAGGCAGTTGCCCAACCCGTCGCAGAGGTTGTCGGCCACCAGCTTCGCCTTGCCGTCGATGATCTGGATGGCACCCTCTGCACAGCTCGGCACGCACAGCCCGCAGCCGTCGCATTTGTCCTCGTCGATGTGTACGATCTCACGAATCTGCTTGGTCCTGGTCGTCATGGCCTTCTCCTGCGAAGGGTTGGTGTTGTTCTGGGCGATTTCTGTGTTTCCCATCTGCCCCCAGTATCGCAGGCAAGGCACCGCCGGACCTTGACGTGGATCAAGTACCCGGATTTTCTGAAGATTTCTCACCTCTCCGCCGGCGGACGATGCATGTCAGGGCCGGACGGGAAAGCCACAATCGAACTCGTCGGCACAGTTCAGGTGGAAGAAGCCGCCCACAGAATTTCCGTGTATACCGATGGCCGATGGAAGGCTGACCTGTGAACCTGCACGTCCGTGGTCGTCCGGTGTAGGCGCGATGGCCGGGACTGTGCGGCAACCGATCCTGATGAAGGCGGGCAGGCAGGGTACGGTTTACGTCGAGCATAGCCTGGTGGCTCTGGCGGGCGAGCTGGTTCTGGGGCGGCTGGGCAGACCGTGGCGCGAGGTCATGCGCAGGATCGGCACGAACCAGGAAGGGTATCGGGGGCATCCATGGCAGCCGAACCGTGGGCTTCCAAGTGGGCGGCAGTCAGTTTTCGGTGTCGTGGGCCTTGAGCATCGGCAGGTACCGGTAGTAGACCTCCAGCGTCATCGTGGCCATTGCCGTGGAATAGATGCGGCCACCGCGGTTGGCCCATTTGCCGTCCGGCTCCCAGGAGCCGGCCAGTCGGCCTCGTCCTTCCTGGCGTTTCACCAGGTGGTCGCGAAGCTGCGAGTTCCACTTCTCCCAGTGGTCGTCGCGAAGCTGCATCAACGCCAGCGAACCGTAGTACCAGTAGTAGTAGTTCTTCTCGCGGGTGGGCCCGCGGGAGAAGATAAACTTTGCGGCCGTCTGCACCTGCTGCTCGCTGAGCGACTCGCCCAGCAGGATCCGGCTGAAGACGGCCTCGGCGGTCATCACCGGGGTGGGCTTGCCCCGCTGGTAGGCGGCAAGGATGTTACCCTTCCCGCTGGAGCAGTAGGCCAGCCATTTCCTGGCGCCCCTGCGGGTCTGGCCGGGGATCTTCAGCCCCAGCAGTTCGGCCGAGCGCAGCCCCATGACCTGCCAGCCGAACACGCTGGTGTCGCCGTCGCGGTGTTTGGGCGTATAGCGCCACCCGCCGTGCTGGCGGTTCTGGGCGTAGATGATGAACTCAGCCGCCTTGATCGCCGCAGCCTTGACCTTCTTGTCCCCGGTTATGCCGGCCGCCTCGGCCAGGGCGAGCGTGGCGATGGCGTGGTTGTACATGCTGTGATTGCCGGCCTTGTCGGTCAGGTCGCCGTTGTCTTTCTGCTTCTCGATCAACCAGTCCAGCGCCTTCTGGACGGTCTCCCTGTAGGGGCCGTCCTGGGTGTGGGTGTGCTGGCAGGCGAGGTAGCACAGCGTCGCCAGCGAGGTGACGGCCACGTCGACGTCGGAGGTGCGGACCTTCTTGCCGGGCCTGACGTCCTTGTTGATCTTGCTCCATCGTCCGTCGCGCTCCTGGCTGGCGGCGAGGAACCTCAGCGCCTTGGCAACGGCCGCCTCGGACTCATCCGAGCCTCCGAACGCCTTGACCAGGCGGGGTCGCATCTCGACCGACCGCTCGAAGAGCGACGGCGGGGCGGTGAGGCGCCCGGGCTCCAGCTTGCCGCTGAGGGGCACCAGCTTGCTTTCGGGGGCGGCCTGGGTGTCCACGCGGTCGGCGGCGCGGGGCGTGCGGACCATGGCGATCGGCTGGCTCACCAGCGACTCGGCCGACTTCTGGACCGGGTCGACCTCGCTGGGGGCCAGGTCCGCCTGGGCGGGTCGCTCGGCCGGGGAAAGCCGGATCGCGCGGGGGGCGGTTTCGGCGGTGGGTTCCACGGTGGTGGCAAGCTCGCGTTGCTCGGCGTCCTGCCTGACGGGCGTGTCGGCCAGGGCGGGTATGCGGACCGCGGCC
>JBKHHV010000125.1:0-10188 GCA_046539005.1 Phycisphaerae bacterium | reverse complement strand
GAAGTGCTGGACCTCCCCGCGCATCCTCCCCCACTTATGACGCTTGCCGTCGTAACGCACCCACAGCTCTCCGGCCTCCTTGTTCGCTCTGTGCCAGCCGCGGGTGGAATGCGGCTGACAGGAGACGAGAATGTCGTCCTTGTCCTTAAAGCGGTTGCGGAAGGCGAAGAAGCCGAACTTCTCGTCGTGCACGTAGCGGGGCATGCACTCGGCGGGGTTGGCTTCCTTGGCGTTGGTGGGCATATTCACAAACGCCATCACCGCGTGGTGCGGGTAGGGCGAGGCCGTGCCCAGCAGCCCGGTGTAGCCCTTGACGCGATTGTGCAGCCACAGCAGGGCTTTCTTCTGGTTCTCGGTGGCGATTCCCAGCCCCGCACAGAACGTGCCCGGACCGCTTACGCCGCCGTTGGCCCAGATGTTGTGCGGATAGGCGCCGCGATTCGGGAAGATCGGCTCTTTGTCGCCGTTGGGGTGGCTGAGCAGCACAAACTTCATGTACGTCCACGGCACGTTGGGGCGCGGGGTCACGAAGTCCTCCCCGCCGGCGACCTTCCATGCCTGGACGGCCGCGAGGTAGATGATGTGGCTGGCCATCACGCCCGTGCCGTCGCCCTCGGCAAACCAGCCGCCGTCGCCGAAACCTTCGGTGACGTTGCGGATCATCGATTTCCTGCTCGCCTCCAGCAGGGCCTGGAGTTTCTTGTCGTCGGTGCCGGGGTCGCCCGCCAGCGCCAGGGCAGCCACCGCCCCGCCGCCGATCTGCATGCCCCAGTGGTTCGAGGCCGGCATGTGCCGCTTGCCCTTCACGAGATACTCCAGGTCCATCTGCTTGCCTTCCTTGTAGTTCATGAAGGCGGCGGCGACCTTCTTTCGGAAGGCGGGGTCCCAGCCGTCGTAGCAGAGGTCGTACCCGAAGGCGTAGTAGCCCACGCTGGGACCGGCCCGCAGTGCCCCGCCGGGGTCTTTCCACGAGTAGCGATCGTCGCGATCGCGCACGCCTTCGAACGCCTTCTCGAAGCACTGTCGGCCGAAGTCGGCGTACTTCTTCTCGCCGGTCAACTGGTACAGCAGCCCGTAGCCCATGGCGTGAGACATTGTGTACACGCCCGGCTTGTCGTAGACGAGCTGGCGATACTTGCCCTTGGTGTAGGCCTTCTTGGCCGGGGAGAACACGTCGGTCATCGTGGTCCCGTTCTTGCCGTCCAGCAGGTACCGCAGGCGCTTGAGGATCGCCTGACCGGCCGGGGTATTCGCCTTGGCCCGCAGTGCCGCCAGGTCCGCCTTGCGGAACAGCAGCCTGGGATGCTCGCCGGGCTTGACCGCCTTGTAGCCCTTCACCTTGCTCGGCCAGGGCTTCTCTTCCTCGGCCGAGGCTGCCGCGCAGAACGTCGTACCCGCCACCACGGCCGCCAGTGTCATCCATGCCGCTGTCCGTTTCATGTTCTCTCCCTTTCCGGATCGGGTTTGCAGCCGGGTCTGGAAAGCCGGCCGATTCGCAAACAGTAAGTCTACTTTATCGAACACATCGGTGCATCGGCCGGATCGTGGGAAATCGCGCCGTTGTTTCGCCCTCCGTCAGCCGATACATTGGGGTCACACCATGAGTACCACTGCCAATCGACCCAATATCGTTTTTCTGTTCTCCGACCAGCAGCGATGGGACACCGTCGGTGCCTACGGCGAAATCGAGTCGGTCACGCCGAATCTCGACCGCCTGGCCGGCGAGGGCGTGCTGTTCGAGAATGCCTTTACCTGTCAGCCGGTCTGCGGGCCGGCGCGGGCGTGCATCCAGACCGGCAAATACGCCACCGAAACCGGCTGCTACGTCAACAACATCGCCCTGCCCGCCGACGAGCGGACCATTGCCCACGTCTTCAACGACGCCGGGTACCAGACGGCGTACGTGGGCAAGTGGCACCTGGCGTCCACCGGCGACCACGAGAACTACAAGACCAAACCCGTCCCGCCCGAACGACGCGGCGGCTGGGACGACTACTGGGTGGCGTCGGACGTCCTGGAGTTCACCTCCCACGGTTACGACGGGCACATGTTCGACAAGGACGGGAACCGCCGGGACTTCCCGGAAGGCCGATACCGGGCCGACGCGACCGCCGACTTTGCCCTGGAGTTCCTCCGCCGACAGCGCTACCCGTCCCGCCCGTTCTGCCTGATGGTTTCGTGGATCGAGCCCCACCACCAGAACGACAACGACCGCTTCGAGGGCCCCCAAGGCTCCCCCGAGCGATTCGGGCACATCCCGCCCCCCTCCGACCTTACCGCCACCGACGCCGAGGGCGACTACCGCCAGGGCTGGCCGGAATACCTCGGCTGCTGCGCGAGCCTGGATGAGAACGTCGGGCGCATCCGCGATACGCTAAAAGAACTGGGGCTCGCCGACAATACGGTCATCGTCTACACGTCCGACCACGGCTGTCACTTCCGCACGCGAAATGCCGAGTACAAGCGAAGCTGCCACGAAAGCTCGATCCGCATTCCGATGATCGCAGCCGGCGGGAGCTTCCGCGGCGGGAAGGTGGTGCGGGAGTTGGTGAGCCTCATCGACCTACCCCCCACGCTGCTGGACGAGGCCGGGCTGGACGTGCCCGATACCATGAGGGGTCGGCCGCTCGGGAAGCTTACCGCCGGCGAGGCGGACGATTGGCCCGGGGAGGTCTTCCTGCAGATCAGCGAGGACCACGTGGGACGGGCAATCCGCACCCGGAAGTGGAAGTACGCAGTGTGGGTGCCGTCGACCCGGGGCTGGAGCGGCACCGATCAGCCGGGAAGCGACGTGTACCAGGAGCGGTTCCTCTACGACCTCGACGCCGACCCCGACGAAACGAACAACCTGGTAACCGACCCGGCGCTGGGCGAAGTGCGCTGCGAACTTGCCCGGCGTCTGAAACGTCGTATGGTACAGGCCGGCGAGCCCGAGCCGGAGATTCGACCGGCCGCCGACTGAAACAGCCGATTTCGCGATCCCAGAAGGAGACGCATCATGAGTGAGACCACCCCGCCGACTCCGCCGGCCGTCCCGCCGCACCAACAGCCCATCGTCATACAGACGCCCGAGCCGAAGAGGACCGGCTGGCTCAAGCGCATCTTCACCGGCCTGCTGGCGATGCTGCTGATTCTCTCGATCGTGATGAACGTCTATCTTGCGGCGATCGTCGCCAACACCATGGCCGGGCCCATGGAACAGGTGGTGCTGCGGGAGGGGTCCGAGGAGGAGCAGATCGCCGTCTTCGAGGTCAGCGGCACCATCACCGACGCCTCGGCAGCGTCCTTCGGCCGGTTTGCCCGGCTGGTGATGGACGACGCGACGATCAAGGGCGTGGTCATCCGCGTGGAGACCCCCGGCGGCGCGGTTGCCCCCTCCGACCAGATCTACAAGGACATCTTGGACCTCCAGGCGGCCGGTCGGCCGGTGGTGATCTCCATGGGTGGCGTCGCCGCCAGCGGCGGGTACTACATCTCCGCACCGGCCGACATGATCTACGCCGAGCACACCACCACGACCGGTTCCATCGGCGTCATTGCCGGGTGGCTGGTCATTTCCGGCACGCTGGACAAGCTGGGCATGGAGCCGGTGGTCATGAAGTCCACCGCCGCCCGCGGCTGGAAGGACGAGATCTCCCCGCTGCAGAAACCCGATCGCCGCCAGCGCGAGCACCTGCAGTCGATCCTCGACAGCATGCAGCAGCGCTTCGAGATGATCGTCCGCCAGGGCCGCGGCGATAAGCTCGCCCTTAAGGAGAAGACCTACGAGATGGAGGTGGAGGTCGACGGCGAGACCCGGACCGTCAGCCACACCGAAACGATTCCGCTCAACGGGAAGGTCTACATCGGTCCCCAGGCGAAGGAGGTGGGGCTGGTGGATAAGATCGGCTACTTCGACGACGCCGTGCAGGAAGCGCGCGACTTGGCCGGTGCGCCCAAGGCCCGGGTGGTGCAGTATCGCCCGCGCCGCGGCGTGATGCACGCGATCCTCTATGGCGACGGACAGGCCTCCACCCCACAGACGCCGATTTTGACCCGTGAGTTCATCGAGGAGATCCGCACCCCGCGGATCGAGATGATCTGGCGCGTGGAGTGAACGCCGTGTTCCTGCGGCGTACCATTCTGCCGGGACTGCTGGCGGCGATTGCCGCGCCCGCCCTGCTGCGCGCCGACCCGGCGATGACGCGCCCCCAACGCACCGAACGGGCCATCGCCCAGGCGGCCGATTTCCTGCTCAAGACCATCGACGCCAACGGCATGTGCCGCCACGAATTCCCCCAGGGCAACTCACGCTACGGCGGGCGGACCGCCCTGGTCGCCTGGACGGCCGCCTTGGCAGGGGTCAGCCCGCAGCGGAACGAGGCCCTCCTTCGTGCGAAGCGATGGCTCGCCGAGGCCGAACTGGAAGGCACCTACCCCGTGGCGACGCGCGTGATGGCGATGGCCGAGACGAAGCGCAGGGATCGCGAGGTCACGAAGCTGATGCAACGCGACCTCCGCTGGCTCTGGGGGGCGATGGGCAAAAGCGGGCAGTACACATACACCCCGCTGGATGGCGAGGAAGGCGACAGGTACGACAACTCCAATGCCCAGATGGCCCTCATGGCCGTGGACGCGGCCGCGCGGGCGGGCCTGGAGGTCCCCAACGCCTACTGGAAGCAGGCCCGGTCGTGGTGGCTCGCCCAGCAGCAACCCGACGGCGGCTGGGCGTATCGTCAGCCGAAGAACCTCCTCCGCGTGCGGAGCTACGGCTCGATGACCGCGGCCGGCCTGGCGAGCCTGATGGCGTGCAATGCCTGGCTGGACGACGAGAATGTCGTCCGCTGTCGCGAGACGAAGGTGGACGAGCCGATCGACTCGGCGATGAAGTGGCTCACGAAGAACTACACCCTCCGCCGCAACCCCGGCAAAGGCGTGGAGTGGTACTACTACTGGCTGTTCAGCCTGCAGCGGGTGGGCATGGCCACCGGGCACAAGCGGATCGGCACGCACGACTGGTACACCGAAGGATCCGAGGAACTGCTCTCGCGGCAGCGGTCGGACGGGAGTTGGGGCGTCGGGAATCGCGTGGAAGAAACCGCCTTCGCCGCCTTGTTTCTGTTGCGAGGGCACCGGCCCACACTGGTCAACAAGCTGCAATGGCCCGGCCGATGGAACACCCGCCCTCGGGACGCTGCCAATTTCACCGATTGGGCGACCAATCGCTTCGAGCTGCACATGAACTGGCAGATCGTAGGCCTCGATGCCAACGATACCGATTGGCGCGAGGCGCCGGTTCTGTATCTCTCGGGAGCCGGTCCCATCGAGCTGAAGCCCAAGCACCTGGCGAGGCTGCGGCGCTATGTGCTGCGGGGGGGGATGATCGTCTCCGAGGCCGCCTGCAACAACGGCGACTTCACCGTCGACATGCAGAAGCTCTACGGGAAGATCCTGCCGGAGTTCCCGCTGCAGCGCATGGACGAAGGCAGCCCGATCCGCGAGGCGGTATTCGAACTCAAGGACTTCGGCGGCCTCGCCGCCACCAACGGCGTGCGGACGCTCGCGGTGCATCTGCCACGGCAGGTCTCCCTGGACCTGCACCGCAAAAATGCCCTCCTTGCCGGAAGAATCAGCTTCGAGGTCCTCGGCAACGCCTGCATGGCCGCCTGCGACCTGCGGATCGCCGACATGCCCCAGCGCGAACCCTGGCCGGAGGCCGAGAAGTTCCAGCCCCGCCGGACCATCCGTATCGCCCGCGTCCGGCACGCCGCCAACTGGAACCCCGAGCCGCTGGCGATGGAGCGACTGGCGACGTACATGGGACGGAGTCACCGCATCAAGCTGGAGGCCAAGACGGTGAATCTCGCCGACCTCGACCCCGCAAATCATCCGCTGGCCACCATGACCGGCAGCGGGAAGCTGCGCCTCAGCGAGGCCCAGAGCAAGGCGCTGGGACGCTATATCCAGGCCGGGGGTACGCTGGTGATCGATGCAGCCGGCGGGGACGAAACATTCGCGAAGTCGGTCGAAGAAGACATCCTGCCGCTGCTGCCCAACGGCTGGCTGAGCAGGATTCCCTCAAAGCACAAGCTGTACGCCGACGGCCCGGAGACCGTCACGAAGGTACGCTACCGACGGGCGACAATCCGCCGCCTGCAGGAGCAATCGACCCAGCCGCGGGTGAAGATGCTGCAGGTGGGCGAGCGGATCGCCGTCTATTACAGCCGCGAGGATCTCACGGCCGGGCTGGTCGGCTATGCTCACTACGGAGTGGACGGATACCAGCCGGCCTCGGCGCGGGCGGTGTACACGAATGTCCTCCACCACGCCGCCACTGCGGAAATCGCCTCGACGGTCATCCAGGGCCAGTAAGCCGCACGTGCCAGAGGAAGGTGGCTGCGGCAGAACGCCGCAGAGAACGCAGAGAAAAGCCCTCGGTTTGGCTATTGCCACAGGGACCCGGGCATCTTGTTGCCTGTTTTCGGTCGTGGGGGCAGCACGAGCTCACGAAAGCCAAACAGCATGCATGCTTCTCTGCTGCGAGGAGACGCAAGGCAGGCACCGACAGGAGACCCCTACCCCAATGCGCGCCCGCCAATTCCAGACCTGTTCCGGATTCGGTCAAACGCCGGCGGGTCGCCCTGGCGTTCAGCGCTGTTCGAGACACCACGGGCGCCGCAAACGCCCGTGGCTCCCAACTCATTGCTTACCGCTTACTGCTTATCGCTCGATCACGAATAGTCCGGCGTTACTGGCGCCGAGCCGGGCTGCAGTTCGTTGACGATGTCCAGGATGACCGTCGACTTCCGCCCTTCCACGCCGTCGCATGCCAGAGGTGCCTCGCCGTTGACGTGCCGCACGAAATTCTCCACCAGCCCCCAGTGGGTCGCCGGGAGCGGGCCGAGGTCCTCGTCGGCCGAGGTGCCATCGCGGACCACCGTCAGCGTGCCCTTCTTCAGGTCGGTCACGTGCACCTGGCCGTTCTCGCAGACGATGTCGACCGTCTCGGGGGCGAGCTTCTCTTCCCACCCGATGCTCATGATGCCCTCGGCGCCGTCGGCGTCCTTCACGTGCAGCATCGCACCCTCGGGGGCATGATGCCCGGGCGGCAGCGGCTCGGACTCGGCCCACACCGTTACCACGTCGCCGCAGAGGAAGTGAAACAGGTCCAGCCGGTGGCTCAGCGGGAACTCGTCGTTGATCGTCAGCGTCTTGACTGCCCCCAACTCGCCGCTGTCGATCAGTTGTTTCGCCCGCAGAATCGTCGGATAGCAGCGGCGGTAGTACGCCACCGCCAGCACCAGTCCCAGGGCGGCGCAGGCGTCGATCATCTCCTGGCAGGCGGCCGTGTTGCGGGCCATGGGCTTCTCCACCAGGATGTGCTTGCCGGCCTCGACGGCTGCCAGCACCGGCTCCAGGTGCGTGTCGTTGGGCGTGGCAACGTAGACGCTGTCGATTTCGGGATCCGCCAGCAGTTCGTCGATGCTGTCGTAGAAGCGCGGAACGTTGTGCCGCCTGGCGAAGTCCTCGGCCTTGGCGCGGGTTCGCCGCATCACCGCCACCAGTTCCGAGCCCTCCACCCCGTACAGCGCCGGACCGGCCTTGCGTTCGCAGACGTCTCCACACCCGATCGTGCCCCAGTGCACCGTCTTCATCTGAAGTTCCTTTCCGGAGAAGTTCGACTTGCGGGCGAATTGTACCGCCTCCCGGGGCGGAACACAAAGCGTGGCCGTACCGGATCACGGCCAATCGGGTAGGCCGGCTGGTTAGGTCCGTCGTGTTCGGTCCTTCCCGCCCTGGGTGGCATAGCCAATGGGACGGTATTATGGCCTCGGCTGACTCCTGCCGATCCTTCCACCGATGTCGCCATCGTGGAAGCCCGTAGGCAGATCGACAGGCCTCCCGGGGTAAGACACGTGACCTTCACTGCGTGCCCGCCGCATCTATGTCGCCGCGTTCCGGATGACATCGGGCTTTGAGTCTCACGGCCCTCTCGCCCACACGACAACGCCTCGTATGCGGTTGCTGTTCGTCAGGCCGCAGCTTTGCCTGCAGCTTCCTTCCCACGACACCTCGCGGTGGCAGCCCTTGCCGTTCGGCTAACGGTCCCTGTCATCGAGGTGCGCAGAGGACTTGCACCTCCAAGTCACGCGCCATGCCCGGCGCACCGTAAAAACGGCCCCGGAAGCGCGATGCCTCCGGGGCCTTTTGTGTGGACTCGCGGGGGCGTTACTTCGCCATTCGCACCCATCGGCCGCTGTAGGCCGGCAGGTCGATCGGAGCGCCGATCTGCATTTCCTCGCCGGTGATCGCGTCGGTCGCGGCGGCGTAGGCATAGCCGGGGGTGCGAAGCACCACGGACCGCTCGGGCCCGTCGTTGACCAGGAAGTAGTGATCGGCCGAGGGGGCGCTGCGCCGGTACACCAGTGCATCCTCGCAACTGAAGCCGGGGGCGATTTCCCCCATCGCCAGCCGCACCAGGTCCTTCTCGACGTCGGTGTTGCCGGGCTTGCGGCATTGCAGCGACGCCTCCCATCCGAGGATCACCCCGGAGCCCTCTCCCAGGCAGTTCTCGGTGACGCCGGGCCGCCCGTTGTCGTACTCCTCCAGCGTGCGGGCGCCGGTGACGCCGAGGTCCACCACGAACCCCTCCAGCGTCCGCCCCAGCAGCCTGCGGGGCACATTGCGGGAGTACTGGTAATCGCGGATCGTCGCACCGAATACCGCCTCGAAGTCGCTGCCGGGCGCGGTCTTGAGCAGTCGGCCGAAATCGTCGTACCAGCCGCCGGGCATGTCCAGCACCACGCGGCCGCCACGGTGTACGTAGTCCCGCAGGATCTCCAGCACGTCGTTGGCGATGGCGAGGATCGCCGGCATGTAGATGACCTTGTACCGCCCGGCCAGCCCGGCCCGCAGGTCGCGGGCGGAGACATACTCGAACGGGATGTTGTTGTTGATGAACGCCCGCGTCGCACCCACCCGCGCGAAGACCGGGACGCGCTTGTAGAAGTCGCGTCCGCCGGCCGAGGCGGCCGTCCAGGTGGCATCGTTGTCGAAGTCCATGTACACGCCCACCAGCGGCTCCTTGCGGGCCTCCCACAGTTCGTCGCGGTGGCGCCGCGCCGCCTGCCCGATGCGACCGGCCTGGCGCGTCCGCTCCACGGGCTCGCAGTTGCGGTCCACCAGGGCGAACTCGCCGGCCTCCCACCCGGCGGTGCGGGCGTTCCAGCACCACATGCCGAACCCGCGGAAACCGGCCGCCAGGTAGCTGAGCATGAGCTGGGTCATTACGGCCTCGTCCACGGTCGAACCCGCCCACAGGCCGGCTGCCTTGGGGTAGAGGTCGGCCTTGCCGCCGGAGAGTTGCTGCGGTCCGCCGGTCGATTCCCACGTCGCGGCCCAGCCGCCCTTGAACCAGTCGGCCGTCATCGACGACTGCATGAAGATCGGGCGGGCGATCTCAAATTCGACTTCCTCGAAATGCCACGCCAGGTGGATGGACGGGTAAAACGAACCGCCGTCGGCCATCACCGAGGCGATCCCCTCCATGTCGGTCGCCCGCGAGGCGAAGGGCAGAAACAGCCCCATTTCGCCCCCGGCTCGGAAGATCGCGTTGGCGTCCTCGTCCTGCGAGGCCGTCACGCGCCGCCGGAGATAGTCGAGGTACAGGTCGGCCTTGTAGCGAAGCACGTCGCGCAGGCGGCGGTACTCCTTCTGCCGTGGGATATACAGCGTTTCCTTGCCGGCCGGGACGGTGAAGCACTTGGCTGCAAAGGCGGCAACGTCGTCCCACGTCTCCCATTGCGCGGGTTGACGGTGTCCGGCATGGTGGAAGTTCCATGCATCGGCAACGGCCTCCAGGCTGCCGTAGGTCTCCTTGAGCCAGTCGACGAAGCCGGGGATCAACTCCTCATTCAGGACGCCGTCGAAGCTGAAGGTCTTGCGGAACTCCCGTTCCAGCGGGCGGCCGCCTTCGCCGCACTCCCGGGCGATGCGCTCGCGCATCACCTTGTCCTGGTGGGCGAGGAACTTCTCGTTCTGGCGAAGCTCCTGGATCGGCGTGTCCGGTTCGATGCCCAGCGATTCCAGCAACTCCGGGGTAGGTTCCTCCCAGCCGGCTTCGCCGTACCACCAGGGAATGATCCCCTCATCCAGCGCGAGGTTCATGACCGCTTCACGATCGGTTCCGGGGCAGAGCATGAGCCCCTT
>JBKHHV010000124.1:0-10290 GCA_046539005.1 Phycisphaerae bacterium | reverse complement strand
CGGGGAGAGATCAGATGCACGGCAAATGCGCTGTCGGAAAGCGGCTGGGATTGCTGGGGTTGCTGGTCCTGGCGGCGATCGGGTGCCAGGATGGCCACGAAGAACGCGGGGACCCCAACGACCGTCTTTCGGGTCAGAACCCCGCCACCATGCCGACGCCCCGCGGTGACGACCTCTTTCGCAAGCGACATCGCCAGTTCTCCCAACGGGCGACGAAGGGCGACATCGATGTGCTGTTCCTGGGCGACTCGATCACCGAACAGTGGTACGGGCAGGGCATGGACATCTGGAAACGCGAGCTCCGCCCGCTCGGCGCCGAGAACTTCGGCATGTCGGCCGACCGAACCGAGACCATGCTGTGGCGGCTGAGCCACGGTGAACTGGATGGGATCTCCCCGCGGGTGGTGGTGCTGATGATCGGCACCAACAACCTCAAGAGCGGGCCCATCCGCATGAGCCCGACCCAGACGGCTGAGGGGGTCCGGGAAGTGCTGGGGGTTCTGCACGCCCGCGTGCCCGGAGCGAAGGTGCTGCTGATGGGCATCCTGCCCCGTCAGCCGAAGTACGAATGGTTCCCCGCCGTCCGGAAGGACACCAACCGCCGGCTCAGCACCCTGGAGGCCGAGCGGGAATACGTGCGGTTCATCGACTTCTCCGATCGGTTCCTCGATACCGAGGGAAACCTCCGCGAGGAACTGTACCGTAGCGACCGGTTGCACCTGTCGCGGGAAGGGTATGAAATCTGGGCCGACGCAATCCGCCAGCCGATCCGGGACGCGCTGCAGCAGGACTGAGCCCGCCCGGTCAGGAACCCTTATTTCAGTGACGGGGGGATCTGGCCGAGGAGAAAGTCAGGACCGGTTCGCCGGAAAGGCGTCTCGCTCGCGCCGCAATTCGCCTCTTGCCGGTACGAATCGTATTCTGTCCAGCAGGGGGGGAAACTGCGGAGATGAGAAGATGGTGAAGTCCTGCGTCGATTCAACACGAATCCGCGGGTGTTGCGCGTTTACGCTCGTGGAGTTGCTGATTGTCGTGGTCATCCTGGCGATTGTCGCCGCGATCGTGGTCCCCTCGGTCCGTGTGCACCAGGACGACTCCGAGGCCCGGGCCTTCATGTCCAACCTCCGCCACGCCTGCGACCAGTTCATCCTGTACCAGCAGGACACCGGTGATTACCCCAACGACGTCGCCCCGGGAGTCATGCCCGACGGAATGGCCGACCGCCTCACCGCTATGCCCTGGACCAGCCCCACTCCCATCAAGGGACAGTGGGACTGGGACTTCCAGCAGTTCGGCTTCACGGCCGGGGTTTCGGTCTTCCAGCCCGATCGCACCGAGGAGACGATGGCCCAGCAGGTCGACGCGTTCCTCGACGACGGCAACCTGCTGACCGGCGGTTTCCGCCAGCGCCCCCTGGGCTACATCCGCATCCTTGAGCCCTGAGACAACGCAGGAAATCTTCCGACCGATTTGCCCGCCGGGCGATCGTATCGTTAGTTCCCTCTGAAGGCGGACCGGGCTGTATCGGCCTTCGCCGTGCAGACGCCTTCCACGAAGCAACAGAACCGAGGAGCTTTCGATGCGTCCGATCCGAATCACCGCCGCCGTACTCACCGTCACCGTCCTTCTGACCGCCGCCTCGGCCAGGGAGATCTCCCAGCCGGTGGGCAGCTACTCTGTCTACGCCGGCGGATCGCTGAGCGTGGACCGCAACGTGGAAATTGGCGGGGCGATCGGCAGCGCGGGCGACACGTGGCTGGATCGGGACGTCTCCGTCGACGGCGACGCCTACTCCGGGCGCGATTTCACCATTTCCCGAAACGTGCACGTCTCCGGAACGGCCGTGCTGGCACGCGACGCCTGGGGGGACCGCGACAGTTCCGTCGGAGGCATGCACGCCGGACGCAACGCCGGGCTTGCCCGCGGATCGGCCGTCAACGGACACCTCGCCGCGGGCGGGAATGTAGGCATGGACCGGGACGCTGCCGTCTCCGGCGACATGAGCTACGGCCGCTCCTACTGGATGGGTCACGGCGCGAAGGTCGACGGGCAGATCGGCAAGAACAGCCGCGAGATCGACACCTGGGTCGCGCCCGAGATGTCCGGTGCGTTCGGCGGCAGCGGCGGCAGCGACCTGTACTACGCCGGCAGCAGCAGTGAGGATCTCTCGGCCGGCAGCTACGGCCGTCTGAACGCCTCGTCGGGCAGCACGCTTCGCCTGACGGCCGGCACGTACAGCTTCTCCCGGGCGTATCTGGGCTCGGGCGTCCAGGTGCAGGCCGACACCAGCGGCGGCAACGTGGTGATCGAGATCGCCGACTCGCTGAGCACCGACCGCGAGGTCAGCTTCACCAACGTCGGCGGCGGCGACCTGCTGGTGAAGACCCACGGCGGGGCGTACCTGGCCCGCGACAACCGGCTGGAGGGGTCGCTGGTGGACTTCGGCAACGGCGTGTCGATCGATCGCAACGGACACATCACCGGCGGCGTGGCCTCGTCCGGGAACGTCTGGATGGGACGCGACGGCTACGTGGGCGGCAACCTCGGCGGGCAGGTGGTTCCCGAACCGGCGACGGCCGCGCTGGTGGGAATCGGCGGGATACTGACGCTGCTGCGTCGCCGCCGCAACCGCAAGTAGACACCGGGTGCAAGCCCGAGACAATCTTGAGCGACGAGCGGATGAACACCGACCCTCAGAACCTGTGAGCCTCGCGTTGCACAACTGAGCACTGAGCCCGGATTCATCCAAACCTCCCGGCACGGCGGACTGAGCCCCCGCCGTGCCTCTCCTTTTTGGCCCTCCGCTGTCTTTGGAGCGGGGCCTTGACATGAATCATGCCCAACCCATTTTGGTTCGCAGGTTAGCAACCCAGGAAGCAGAATGGAAATTGGGCATGAAGATCAGAGGTCTCTCGCGGTTGTTTTCGTTCACCGGATGGCGGCTGGATGAGGTTACCTTCGGGATCGACGCGGTGCAAGTGCGGCCGGCGCGGAGCGTGCCGCAGATCGGCAACGCGATCCGCCACGGCCTCAACAACGGCCGGCTGGAGGGCCTCAACAACCTGATCGCCCGCATCCTTCACCGCGGCTGCGGATACCAGGACGCCGACTACCTGACACTCAAGCTCCAACAAGCCGCCCTACCCCGAAACCAGCAAGTCCCCGTGTTCCAAAAATCGCGGAGAGCCAGAAAAAGCCACGGGCCCGCGAGGAGTCTCGCAGGCCCGTCGTTGTCTGTTACCCAGCGTTTCGTCCCAGCTTAGAGGATCGCATCCTTGGCGGCCTTGGAGATGCGGAACTTCAGCACCTTCTTGGCCGGGATCTTGATCGCTTCGCCGGTCTGCGGGTTGCGACCCATGCGGGCCTTGCGCTTCTGGACGACCAGCTTGCCCAGCCCGGGGATGGTGAAGCCCTTCTTGGCTTCCTTGTAGGCCATCTGGACCATCTCATCGATGACGGTCTGGACGTCCTTCTTGGTCATCCCAGTCTTCTCTGCCAGCTTGGTCATGATCTGCGACTTCGTCAACGGCTTCGCTGCTGCCTTGGCCATTCTTACGCTCCTTCTGAAAGTGTATTGAACCTGGCCTGTCAACCGGCGGGCCCGTATGAACGTCCATGACCGCGACACGCCGGATTTCCCTGCGATCTGCAGAAATGCTAGAGTTATGTTGCGCCTGCGGAGAAAGTGAATCAAGACGAAAAAGTTGATCATACCCAATAAAATTGCGGGTTTCGTAGACCTTCCCAAACCGGGCAAACGCCGCCGGCGCCGCCGGCGCCGACCAGACTCCGGCGGCCGCAGTTGGTGTTGCTCCCCCCGTCGGCCGACCGAACGGCAACACACCGGACGATCCTGCGCTCGGGGTTGCGTCAGACCGATAGAGTTGTATAGTAGTCATTTCGCTGGAGAGGTGACCGAGCGGCTGAAGGTGCGGCACTGGAAATGCCGTGTGCCCTTTTGGGTACCGCGGGTTCGAATCCCGCCCTCTCCGTTGAAAATGGGTCCGGCATTCGCCGGGCCCTTTTTCAATAGACAGCCGATGAGAACCCGCCGGAATGCGAGCGCAGCGAGCAGACTGCCCGCGGGTTCGACGCCGAAGGCGCCCGCAAGCCCTGAGCGTGCGAAGGGCGACGCGGAATCCCGCCCTCTCCGTTGAAAATGGGTCCGGCATTCGCCGGGCCCTTTTTCAGTAAACAGCCGATGAGAACCCGCCGGAATGCGAGCGCAGCGAGCAGACCGCCCACGGCCGCTCCGCTCCGCCGCACACTGGACCCTCCCCCCGCCGGACGCTACCATCCGTTGCATGAATCTCGACATACGAGACCACGGAGCCGTCGCCGACGATCGGCCGCAGACAGAAGCGATCCAACGAGCCATCGACACCGCCGCCCCCACCGGCGGCCGTGTGACCGTACCGCCGGGAACCTGGCTGACCGGCACCGTCTGGCTGCGGTCCGGCGTCGAACTGCACTTGTCGCGCGGGGCCGTGCTGAAAGGCACCAACAACCCGGCCGACTATCCCGCCTGGGACGCCATCGCCAAGGGGGTCGCCACCTCCCGCCGCGTGGGCCCGCGACGCATGGTCGGCGCCGTCCGGGCCGAAGACGTCGCGGTGACCGGAATGGGTGTCATCGACGGCGACGGCGGCTGTGGCGGACAGATCAAGGCCAAGGAGGGCAACGAGGCCCACCCGCAGAATCTCCAGTTCATTCACTGCTCGCGGGTGACGGTGCAGGGGGTGGCCCTCCGCTTCGCCGGCTCCTGGATGCAGCAGTACCACGCCTGCCGACAGGTCCGCATCGCCGGGGTTTCGGTGTGGAACCACGGCAACCGCACCAACGACGGAATGGACATCGACGGCTGCGAGGACGTGCGCATCAGCGACTGCGACATCGACAGCCACGACGACGCCCTGGTCTTCAAGAGCACCGGCCCCTCCCCCTGCCGCAACATCCTGGTGACCCACTGCCGCCTCCGCAGCAACTGCCACGGGATCAAGTTCGGCACCGAGTCGGTCGGCGGCTTCCAGAACATCCGCGTACACGGCTGCGTGGTGTCGCCCTCGCACGAGCCGGACCCCATGGCCGGCTACCCCCAAGGCCGCCCGGTGATCACGGGCTGCGCACTGGAATGCGTGGACGGTGGGCTCATGCGGAACATCCAGATCGACGGGCTGATCGTCGAGCGCGTCTTCGCCCCGGTGTTCGTGAAGCTCGGCAACCGCCTGGACCGACGCCTGGACGAGGAAACCCCGCCCGAGGGGGTCATCGAGGACGTCTCGATCACCAACGTCCTCGCCCGCCAGGCCGGCCCCATCGCCTGCTCGGTCACCGGCTATCCGGGCAACCCCGTGCGGCGGGTGCACCTGGGCAACATCCGCATCGAGCAGCGCGGCGGTACGTCGGCCGAGGATATCCTGCGCGACGTGCCCGAGCACAGCGACGGATACCCCGAGGTGAACATGTTCACCCGCAAGACCGGCAAGCAGTTGCCGGCCTACGGGTTCTACCTGCGGCACGTCGACGAGATCACCCTGCGCGACGTGGCGGTCCGGCTGGCCGAACCCGACGCGCGCGAGCCGATCGTCGCCGAGGAAGTACATGGTCTGCACCTGGACCACGTAACCGGCGCCGACGGCCGTGAGGTAACGCTGTAGGCTCGCGTTTGCATTCCGGTGTCCGGAGTCCTACGCTGTGTCGGAAGCGTTATCCTTGCCCGGAGCGGAAATGGAAGATTCCTTCGATTCGCTGGATGTGTTGCAGATCGCCACGCAGTTGGAAGACGCCGGCCGCGAGTTCTACGAGAACCTCGCCGCCCACGCCGGCGTGGAAATCATCGCCGGGCTGTGCCGCACCCTCGCCGAGGAGGAGCGCCGTCACCAGACGATCTTCCAGGCCACCCGCAACCGGCTTTCGCTGCAGTCGGAGGAGCGCCTGTGGGAACCGCACGAGTACGCCTACCTTAACTCCCTCGTGCAGACGATGGTGCTCACCGACCTGCGGGGTTCGCTGGAGGCGGTCGCCGGCGGAGACGTGCGGCGCCTGCTGGACCTGGCGATCCAGTTCGAGAAGGACAGCATCCTCTTCTATGCCGAACTGCACGAAGTGGTGGGCGACGAACACGTGCCCGCCATCTCCGCCATCATCCGGGAGGAAAAATCGCACGTGCAGTCACTCGCCGAAGCCCGGGCGGCCGTGACCTGACCGCCCCCGTCGCCCCCGTCGAGCCGCTCAGTCGTCCAGTCTTCCGACAATGTCGGTAACTCTCCCGAACCCGTGGCGGTGGAGGTAGTCGGCGATACCATCCTGAATGCTCACCAGGCAGGCCGGGTCCACAAACAACGCGGTTCCGACCGCCAGCCCGGTCGCTCCGGCCAGCAGGAACTCGATCGCGTCGCGGGCGTACTGGATGCCGCCCATCCCGATGATCGGCACCCCCGCCGGGTCGGCGACCTTCGTATACACCTGGTGGACCATGTGCACCGCGATAGGCCGAATCGCCGGGCCGCTCAGCCCGCCGGTGCGATTGGCGAGCACCGGGCGCCGCTGCTCGATATCGATCGCCATTGCCGTGAACGTGTTGATCATGCTCAGTGCGTCGGCCCCGCCCTGGACGGCCGCGGCGGCGGTGGCGGTGATGTCGGTAACGTTGGGGGAGAGCTTCACGATCAGGATGTTTTTTCCACACACCTGCTTGATCGTGCGGGTGATGCGCTCGACGGCGCCGGGATTCACGCCGAACTGAATGCCCCCCTCTTTGACGTTCGGGCAGGAGATGTTCAGTTCGACGCCGCGGACGATCTCGACATCCGCCAGCGCTTCCACGACGGCCGCGTAGTCCTCCGGCGTGGTTCCGGCGACGTTCACGAAGACCGGCAGCCCGAGCTGCTGGAGCTGGGGAACCTTCTCGGCGAGGAACTTCTCGAGCCCGACGTTCGCCAGCCCGATTGCGTTGAGCATCCCGGCGCGGGTCTCGACCACGCGGGGGTAGTCGTTACCCAGCCGCTCCTGGCGGGAGATCGACTTGGTCACGAACGCCCCGAGCTTGCCCAGGTCGACGAAGTCGGCGTATTCGTCGGCGTATCCGCAGGTGCCGCTGGCGGTCATCAGCGGATTGGCGAGCTTCACGCCCGCGATTTCCACGCCCAGGTCCACGGCTGTCTTGGTCATCCGTTCCTTCCTCGTCTATTCCAGGCTCGCCACGGCGTGGCGCACTTCCTCGAAGTTCGTGTCGTCGTAAATGTCCACTGCGCCCAGTCGCGTCGGCAGGATCATCCGCACCTTGCCGGCCCGGGCTTTCTTGTCGTGCTGCATGAGTTTCCAGAGTTGTCCGGCGTCGAGTCCTTCCCAGGTGGTCCGCAGCCCCAGGCGCTGCAGCACGTCGCGCAGGCGCTGCACCATCGACGCGTCCACCATGCCCCGCCGGGCGGCCAACTCGCACACGGCGATCATCCCCAGCGCCACACCCTGCCCGTGAGTCATGTTGCCGTATCCCACGGCCGTCTCGATGGCGTGCCCGATGGTGTGCCCGAAGTTCAGGTGGGCCCGCACACCGCTCTCGCGTTCGTCCTCGGCAACCACGGCCGCCTTGATCTCCACGTTGCGGGCGACCAGCTCGGTCATGACCTCCGGCTCGACGGCAAGAATCGCCGCGGCGTTGCTCTCGATGAACTCCAGCAGCGAGGCATCGCGGATGAAGGCGTGCTTGACGCATTCGGCCAGGCCGCTTCGCAGTTCCTCGGGCGGGAGGGTCTTCAGCGCCGCCACGTCGATCAGCACGCCGGTGGGCTGATGGAACGCGCCGATGAGGTTCTTGCCGGCCGGGTGATCGACGGCCGTCTTGCCGCCGACCGACGCATCGACGTCGGCCAGCAGTGTCGTGGGAAGCTGCAGGAATCGCATGCCCCGCATGGCGGTCGCGGCCACGAAACCACCCATGTCGCCCACCACGCCCCCGCCCAACGGGACGATGAGCGTGCGACGGTCTACCGCCGGTTCCACCGAGAACAGTTCATCGAACACGCGGCCGAAGGTGGCGAGATTCTTGTGTGCCTCTCCGGCAGGCACCGTGATAAGCGAGGACGACAGCCCGGCACTGTGCAGCGATTCGACCACGCCCTCGGCGTAGAGGGGTCCAACGTTCGAGTCGGTCAGCACCACCGCCCTGCTGGCGTTGCCCAGTCCGCCGGCGACGCTGCCGGCCTCGCTCAGCAGCCCATCGCCCACGCGGACGTCGTAGCTGCGGTCGCCCAGTTCCACGCGGATGGTGCGGGTCATCGGCTGTCCTCGTTTCGCGGGGAGTCGCCTGCGTCTTCCTCGCCGCGGATGCGCCGGACGTGTTCTTCGGCAGCGGCCGCCAGGTCCGGATCGACCGGCCCGTCGGGGGTCTCCTCCTCGCGGTCGGGGGTAATCTTGTCGGGTTCGTCGGCGTCCCGCAGGGGGATGTACTTCGCGCGCTCCTTGCCGGAGTCACGAACCTGTTTGACGTGCTTGCGGAGCACGCGGTAGCCGAAGCCCACCGCCAACAGTGCCACGATGACGAACCCGAACACCTGCATGGGGGGCAACTCGCTCTCCATCGCCCCGCGGTCGCCGATCTGCCAGACCACCACCACCGGGTAGACCTGTCGCTGGCCGTTGCGGTTGACCCCTTCGTAGGTCTTGAAGAACAGCCCTGCCACCTGGGCGCGCCGGAAGTGCCCCTTGTCGGCCCCGGTATCGGACTCGATGAGGCTGCCGAATTCCTCCGACGGGTCGGCCACCGAGATCAGAATCAGCGGCATCTGCCGGGAGGCATCCAGGTCCTCGCCCACCAGCGTCGCCGAGATGTGCCAGACTTTCTGCCCCTTCTTCAGCGGCGGCCGCAGGGGCAGACCTTCGCCGACGACGAGTTCGGTGACGGTCATTACGTACACGTCAAGTTGGATCGGCTGGGCACGGAATGCAGCCGGCGTTCGCATCATCCGCCCGTAGCTCGGCCTTTCCAGCGAGGCGAGCTTCTCATCGCCGTAAGCGGGCATCTGCATTGCCTTGCCCAGCAGGACGTACAGGGCATTGCTGCGGAGGGTGCGGTCGCGGTCGCGGACGTCCTCCACGACCCGCCGCTGCTCGTCGGTGAGTTCCACCGCGTCCGGAGAAAGCCGGTCGGCTCGGGGGCGCGTAGCGGGCGGGGCGGGCGGCTCGCCGCCGTTGGGGTCATTGGCGTCGGCTGGCTCGACGGCCGATGCGACCGCCCCCAGCACCACCAGCAACGTTACTGCAGGTATCCATCGGGTTGCGTTCATGGCCCCGATTCTATCCGCCGGCCCGCCCGGCTTCCAGTTCTCGCCCGACCGTGTGGACGTGGACGGGCGATCACTTCTTCCAGTCGTAGAGGGCGTTGAGGTCGGCCGCGGCCCGGGAGATTTCCTCCCGCATACCCGGGTCCATGGGCGGAAGCCCGGCGACGGCGATGTTCTCCTGCACCTGGCGGGCATTCTTGCCGCCTACCACCACGCAGGAAATGTTCGGATCCGCCAGCACCCACGCCAACGCCACCTGCCCCATCGTCTCATACGGCGGACGCACGAACTGACCGCCAAGCTCCTGCACGCGGGTCAACAGCGCGTCGAGGTTCTCCTGCGGGCGGTTGGATCGGCCGTCGTTGGCGGGGTTGTCGAACACGTCGCCGGGTTTGTAGCGCCCGGTCAGCAGCCCTCCGCCCATCGCCGTGCGCGCCACGATGCCCATTCCCGCCTGTTTCGCCTCAGCGATGACCTCCTCGTGCAGGGGCTGGGCAATGGAGTAGCCCAGCATCATCGCATCCACCCGCCCATCGGCGATCATCCGCCGCACCAGGTCGACGGTCCCCTCGCCCGGCGTACCGGTCGCCGAGACGCCGATCAGCCGCGTTCGCCCGGCGTCCTTGAGCTGCTGGTATTTGTCGAGCATTCGCCCCAACTTTTGCTCGTCGGCCGGCGGGACGTGAATGTAGTACAGGTCCATCACCTCGCGACCCACACAGAAGATGCTGGTCTCCAGGTCGGTCTCGATGGCCGGAGGGTGCTGGTTGCCACTCTTGGAGGCGATAAAGACCTCGTCGCCGGCCCGGACCCGCTTGAGCCCCTTGCCCACGAGGATCTCGCTGATGCCGTACCCCCGGGCGGTGTCGATGTTGCGTCCACCGGCCTCGACGTAGGCGGCGACGGCGCCGATCCCGTCCTCCTGCGGCACCGATCCGTACCCCAGGCCGCCGATGGCCCAGGCGCCGAACCCGATCTCACTGACTTCAAAACCCGTGCTTCCCAGGGG
>JBKHHV010000123.1:0-10498 GCA_046539005.1 Phycisphaerae bacterium | reverse complement strand
ACGGCCGCCCGGTTCACCAGCGACTGCTGACGGTCGGTGGGTACCGGGGTGCAGGCCTTGTGCTGCTGAATGAAGTAGTTGAACAGGTCGTAGGGGTCGTGCCCGTCCCAGCCGTTGGTGTCCAGCCAGGCCAGCAGCGCCTCCAGCGACTCGTGAACGTCGGCGGGCTTCTGCTGCGGCGCGTCGCCGGAAGCCGCGCCGGCGGGAGTGTCCTGCAACCGGCTCACGGGTACCCCGGGCGACCCGGCCGCCGTGTTCGTTTTGCCGCGATTGCCCTTGGGGGAGGCGGCGATGACCTGCCGGTAGAAGTCGATAAGCCGGTCGACCTCGCTCTCGTAGGTAAAGACCTGCTTGCTGAAGTCGGTCGTGCGGACGATCTCCTCCAGTCGCGGCAGTTGCGAGACGATGTCGTCGGCGCCGTCGAAGGTGATCCCCACCGGGTTGCGGCGGAAGTATTCCACGTAGCTCTGCAGGGGCGAGGTGAGCACGGGCAGCCCGGCGGCGAGGTACTCGAACAGCTTGTTGGCGATGGTGGAGTCCAGGAACCGCTTGTTGCCCGTCTGCAGGTTGAAGGGGATGATCCCGTAGTCGTACTGGGTCATCTCCTCGATGATCTGCCGCGGCGAGACGGGGTCGTGGAAATGCACGTTGGCGAACTGGCCGTACAGCTCCCGCATGGCGGGGTTCTGCTTGGGCGGGTAGATGTGCACGTGGATGCCGCGGTCCGAGAGGTCGCGGAACAGCTCGCGATAGTCGCGGTGGGCCGTGTTGCCGATGCCGCCCTCGTAAACGACGTGCACCTGCCCGTCCTGCCGGGAGAGCTTGGGCAGGAAGCGGCGGGGCAGGTCGCCCTGGGAGGCGTAGTTGTAGAACACCAGCGACGGGCCCTGCACGTCGTAGAGACGCCGGGCTTCCTGCTGCTGATAGGGCGTAGAGTACACCCGCCCGTCGGCCGACCGGTTGGCGATGCCTTCGTGGTACGCAAGCGAGGCGTCTTCCGGATGGCGCAGCGAGATCAGGTCGTGGGTGTCGTGGATCACAGGGGCATTGCCGGCCAACGCCATGCCGGTGTAGTGGTCCGGCTCGTTGTGGCAGTGAATGACGTCGAACCTCTCGGACACGTCCCACAGCCTCCGGGGTTCGGTGAGCTGGAAGACGGCGTCGTAGGTGTCGTCGCCGATGCCCTGGTAGATGTCGCCGAGCCGGGTGCGGACGTAGCAGAGGGTCACGCGGTGCCCACGGCTGCGCAGGGCGGTGGCGGTCTTGTAGTTGCGGATGCACGGCACGTCCTGCACGAACAGGATGTTGAGCTTGTCGTCGTCGATGTCGGCGG
Organism: Phycisphaerae bacterium; assembly: GCA_046539005.1. Taxonomy (GTDB): domain Bacteria; phylum Planctomycetota; class Phycisphaerae; order SM23-33; family SM23-33; genus CAZFPT01. Next base: position 9,165 of record JBKHHV010000123.1, on the reverse strand, counting down.
CGGCAGCGGCCCGCGGCGAGGGCTCGGAGGGTGCGGCCGTGCGAGGGGCATGGCTCGCCGGCGAGGGGGCAGCGGATTGGGTGGTCTGGACGGCCTTGCCGAACCGGATGGGCGTTGCGGGGGCGTCGTCGTCTTCCTCCTCGCCGGCGGGCGGGCCTTCTCCACGGAGGATGGAGGACGCTGCCAGTTCTTTCTGCTCGCTGTCTTCTAGGTCCGAGAGGGTCTGGAGGGTTTCCTGGACGACGGGCTGGTCGGGATTCAGCGCCAGCGACCGCTTGAGGATGCGTGCGGCGTCGGCCTCGCGACTGACGCGGAGGTACGCCAGCCCCAACTGATTGAGCGCCACAGGGTTGGACCCATCGACAGCCATGTACCGTTCGAGGCAGTCGATCGCCAGGTCCCAGTGCTTGTTGTGCCGGTGGATCAGCGCCATGTTGCCCAGGGCCGGGGCGAAGTCGCCTTGGGCTTCCAGCGCCCGGCGGAACTGCTGCTCGGCCGTCTTGGCGTCGCCCCGCTGAACCGCGATGACCCCGAGGTTGTTCAGCGCCTCGGCGCAGTCGGGCTGCTCGCGCAGCACCTCCCGGAAGCACGCCTCGGCCTGCTCGATATTCCCCACCGCGAAAAGCTTCTCGCCCTGTTGCACTTTCGTGTTCACGCTCATGTCCCTTCCGGAGTCCTTCCTGGCACCGGCGGGATGCACCCATCCCCTTCGCGGGCGCACCGGCCGCGTCTCTGTTCACCCATCGGAGGCCACTTAAGTAAGAAACAGAAAAATCGGGATTTTCTCCCCCGGTGCGCGGAGCGAACAGGTGGAGAGCTGCCCAGAGATAAAGCCAGCGGAAATAGCGTGTTACGACGGCGCCTGCAGGAAAGGCGCGGGGCTGGTGGTCACCGTTGGGTTACCGGGCAGGCAGCAGCAGAGCCCGCACGGGCGACGCCTCGGCCCCGGAGAGCTTAAGTGGCTGGCAGAGAAGGAAATACGAGCCCGGCGTCACCGAAGTCAGGTCCAGCCCTTCCAGGATCAGCACCTCCGCCCCCAGGAGGGTCATGTGGACCGGGTGCCCCTCGGAACCGAAGGCCTCGATGGAAAGGTAATCACAACCGACCATTCCGGCGCCCATTTCGACGGCCTTCTGAGCGGCGGGGAGGCTCATGGCTACGAAGTCTCGAGTAAAGGTGGGTGAGTGCATGAGTTGGCGATTGCTGTTCTCGGTGCGGAACAGCAACGCACCGCCCGGGCGAACCTGGCTGCGCTCCACGTGTTCGGGGGTGATCGCCACCGCCCCGCCGGCGTCGATGACCTCGGCCGGGAGGAGGAACCGCTCGAGGGGGTAGGCCTCCAGCATCGCCCCGCCGGGCACGAAATGGGCCGGTGCGTCCACGTGGGTGCCGTGATGGACCCCGAACGCCAGCCGGGAGACCATGGAACCGCCGCCGGAACGGGCATCGTCGACCTCGTGCTCGAAGCCGGGATCGCCCTCCCAACTCGGGGCCTCGACGCCCATGGTGGCGGTGATGTCCAAAATCGGCGGATTGGCATCGAATACGTGCGGCATGGTGGTTCCTTTCCTCCCCAGTGTATCAGCCGGCACGGAGGCGGACAATGCCGGGGCCCGACGGCGGGCTTCGCGCAGCCTTAACGCGTTCTTCGCCATCTCCCAAGCACCCTGCAGGATACTCTCCGGCAACGAAGAACCTGCACGCTCTCTGAGGATCCGGTGGAGTTCCCGATGGTTCGCCTTCTGTTGAAAACAGCCTTGGCCGTCGCGGCGATCTGGGAGATGGCGCTGTTCGCCATCGTCGCATTGGTGCTGCTGGTCGCCGTGGCGGTCGTATCGGCCTGAGTATCTTTCGCATTCCCGGTCATCCGTCCGTTCACGTCATTCTGCGTTCACGTCATTCTGCGCACACAAGCGGGCGCACCTTTCGGCACGCCCGCCACAGTTTCTTGCCCGATATGATCTTACCTCAGTGGCGCTTGCGAACCAACGCGCCAAGCGCCCCCAATACCAGCACGCTCATCGAGGCCGGCTCGGGGCAGTAGGTGTCCACGACGACCTGGTCGACGCAGATGGCCCCGGTAATCTGGATGCTCTCCCAGATCGGGTTGGGGAAGATGAAGCCCTGGTAGGTGGTATGCTTCCACATGCCGGCCGGGGTCTGCTGCAGATCGATGGTTCCGATGTCTTCCAGCACGCTCCAGGTGTAATCCTGGGCTGGTCCTTCCGCCCCGGTGATCGCCACGCCCGGGCCGTCGTTGGCGCCGTTATCGAACCACGTCAACTGCAGCCAGATTTCCTTGGACGGGCTGGGCGGGAAGTTCGGCAGTTCGATAATGATCGTCCCGTTCAGCGGCAGAATGCCCTGTGCGGTGCCGAACTCATCAGGATCGGTGTCGACCCATTTCGGCTGCATGATGCCTTCCTTGTGAAGAACCCTGGCGCCGGGGTTGTTGGTCAGATCCGGCTCATAGACATGCCAGTCGCCCTCGTCCACGGTGCTTTCGACGCTGAACGACCACTCCTGCACGGTGGTGCCCGGCATACCCCGATCGAAGCCGGCATCCGGCATTAACGGCGGACGCAGGTCGTCCGCCCATGCTCCGGTTCCCGCGGCGCACAACACAACCGCCGCAAGAATCACTTTCAGTGTGAATCTCATGTTCCTCTCCTTTCGCGGCCGACCTTCTTATCGACCGCAGGCTCGTACCCCAGTTGTTACGTGAATGTGCCCGTACTGCTCCCGCGCCGCCCCACTGGCAAAGCGCAGGCGCTAGTGCTTGTTGCAGAAAACAGACACCCCAGCCAGGATCGGGCGACGATGAGAAGACAGATGCGGCACGCCGGTTCCTGGTCGGTAACAACCCACGAATAACGAACAGACGTGCGAGCGAGCGAACTCGCGAATGGGCGCTGGGCCCAAACCCTCCAACGTCCTTAATAGTATGCAGCCATCAGAATTTGTCAAGGTACAAGCGTCTCGGATTTTCCCCAGAAGCGCAAAAACGCCGGACCGACGACCCGAAGGTGGGTCGAGAGTCCGGCGCTGCCGCCTGGCTCAGGCGTTGCTAATCCTATGCAGGTTAACCGTTAGCGCTTCCGGCGCCGCAGAACCATCCAAAGCCCCGCCACACACAGCGTGCCCAGCGTGGCCGGCTCGGGAGCGCAAATCGTGTCCAGCACAATCTCGTCCAGCAGAATATTGCCCTCGATGCGGACAATCTCGAAGTCCGGGTTCGGCTCGATGTGCATCAGGTACACCGAGTGCATCCAGCCGTTGGCGTCGGCAGATTCCTCGAACACCGGGCCCTGGCATGGGGTCTGCTGGCCGTCGATCACCACGCTGACGATCGGGTCCGACTGGGCGATCTCGGCATACCACGTCAACTGCAGCCAGATCTCCTTGAACGGCAGCAATTCCGGACGGTTGGGAACGTCCAGTTCGACAACTCCCCCCAGCGCCAGCAGGCCGTTGCGGCCGAAGTCGCTCTCGATCCAGCGCGGCTGGAAGATACCCGGCTGGAACCGTGCCCGCGAGTCTCCGTAGGGGTTCTGCATTTCGTTGGGGTCGTACACCCACCAGCCGTTGTCCTGCACCTGCGAGTTGGCGTCGAACTCCCACCGCTGGTAGGTGGTGCCGTCGTCTCCGCGGGCCCAGTTTGCTGGGTCCTGGGGAGGCATGAAGTCGTCCGCGGCGGCCGACCCGACCAGCACGGCCGTCACGACGGCAAGAAGGCTAAGGTTGCGCAAAAGCATGTCTGTTCTCCTTTTCTGTCGCTCCGATTGCGTATGGCGGGGGGCGTCTGGCGGCGCGCAGAAACCCCTCAACGGACAACGTTGCGGTATTGAGCACGACGACCGACCACAAATAGCCCGGCCTACGACAGGAAGGGTCTCCACCCTTGGTACCGATGGGCACAGAGAAAAGTAACCAGCCGACGAGCCGTGTCGGCCGATGCGAGCGTCAGGTGTTATGCTGCACCTGATATTCTTATATCACGAAACCCGGATTTGTCAAGCAAAAGCCTGCCCCGAAAAGCCCCTGTTTCCCAACCGGTTCAGCCGCCATCGCCGACCCGATCGACCCCCTCGGCGCGTCTCAGCGACGCTTGCCGGCGCGAACTGCAATGGCCGCCACGGCCGCCAAAGCCGCCACGGCGCCGGTGGCGATTCGCTTCCACATCACCTTCCGCCGGATCTCCTCGCGATGGCTGTTGCGGTCGATCGGCTTCTCATAATGGGTCCGGTAGACTGTTTCCTGATCGCTCATGGGTTGCTCCCGTGTCTGCACTACCACTATATCGCCCGCCCTCAGCGGCGACCAGTCTTCTTCGCGCCGCTCAACGGCGGCCCGATTTGCCCACATGTCCAATCGCACGGCCGACAAGAGCCCACGCGCCCACAACACCCGCACTCAGCACGACGACGGCAAGGGTAGTGATGATCAGCCGTCCCCGAAGCGAGAACTCCCCGGAGTAAAGGTATCGGTCGCCGGCAAAGACGTCATAGCTCAGCCGGCCTGAAATGATGTTCGTGGCCGCGGGCGTCATGGCCCTCGCCTGTGCCCACGCCTCGCGCCAACAAGCGTAGGCCGGCCGCGTCCGTATGGTTGGTTGATGGTCGCCGGCGGCCGCGCGCTCCGCGCAGTTATCGATGGGCGACACCCGAGCCATCAGAATCGTCGGCCTTGTTCTGCGTTTGCCGTGACGACCGGGGGCTTTCCTTACAGCTTCTCCAGCAGGCCCGAGAGGATCCGCAGGTGACGCATCTCCTCGGTAATGATCGCGTCGACCTGGTCGCTGCCTTTCTCGACGGCCGCCCGGAGCCCCACGTAGAACACCACCGAGTCCTTCTCCCTCGCCACGGCCTGGGCGAGCACTTCCCGGTCGGTGTCGGGCACGTTGTCCGGCGGCGAGGCCGGGAAGATCTTTCCCGCGGTGAGGGCATCGATGTACATCGTCGCCTCGCCGTCGGGGTCATAGTAGCGGGTGCGGTCTTCCTCGGGCAGGTCGTTGCGCATCTGCTCGAGAATCTCTTCGTGGCGGTGTTCCCAGTGGGCCAACTCGTTGAGTACCTTGCGGGCGTCCTGCGAGTCGGTCTTGCGGGCGGCGGCCTCGTAGAATGCCGCGCCGTTCCGCTCGATCTGGCAGGCCATCTCGAACACCTCTTCCAGGCAGTAGCTCATGGGGTCTCCTTCGGGGTCGTCTCGTTGGCGGGCGGGGCTTGGCGCTCGGGCAGCCCGCGGAAAGGCAGGCACCCGGTGGGGCACTTCCTTGACGCGGTGCGCAGCCCTTCGCCGTACTCGTCCGGGTGGTAGCGGTCGTGGTCCAGACGGGTCAGGTCGCCGCGGACATCGAACAGTTCGCACTCCCGGGCGCAGATTCCGCAGGCGATGCAGCCGACCTTGCAGACCGCCCGCGTATTGCGGCCGGGGTCGGTATTGTTGCAGGCCACCACCAGCATCCGCTCGGTGAGGAAGTGCTCGATGCTGACGATGTCGCGCGGGCAGGCCCGAACGCAGTTGCCGCAGGCCGTGCAGCGCGTATAGTCCACCACCGCCAGTCCGTCGACAATGTGGATGGCGTCGAACGGACAGGAGCGGACGCAGTCGCCCAGGCCCAGGCATCCGAACGCGCAGCCCTGCACGCCGCCCAGTACATCGGCGGCCGCGCAGGTCGGCTCGCCGTGATACTCCGCCTGGCCCAGTCGGTCGTCCTGCGTTGCCCCGCAGTGAACGACCGCGAAGTACGACCCCACCTCGGGGGCTTCCACGCCCAGCACGGTCGCTACCGCGTGAATCGCCTCGGCCCCGCCGGGCCGGCACTTGTCGATGTCGTCGTCCTCCTTCACGATCGCCTCGGCGTAGCGGTTGCAGGTGGGGTATCCGCACTGTCCGCAGTCCAGCCCCGCCAGGCACTGTTCGATCTTCTCGATCAGCGGGTCTTCGTGCACCTCCCAGGCGCGGCTCGCCCGGCCGAGAACATACGCCCCGGCAATCGCCAGCGCGAGCATGACCGCGGCCGCCAGTCCGATGAGTATCCAGTCCATGTGGACATTGTATCGGCTCTGCGGGGGCGCTCTCGACGACGGCGGTGCGCGGCGGTACATTGAGGCGATGGAGAAGCTCACGCCCACACAGATGGTCGAGGCCATGGCCCAGGTGCCGCTGTTTGCGGCACTGAACGCAGGCGACCGCGCCCGCTGGCTGGACCGCTGCCACGCACGCCACCTGCCGGCGGGAACCAACGTGCTGAGCCCGCGGGAGGAGGCCGACCGGTTCTTCGCGATATTGGCCGGGCGGGTGAAAGTGTTCAAGCTCTCGGCCGCGGGCGACGAGCAGACGCTGCACCTGTACGGACCGGGCAAGACCTTCGCCGAGGCGGCAATGTTCGCCGGCACGCAATTTCCCGCCTATGCCGAGACGGTCGACCCCTCCTGCCTGCTGATCATCACCCGCGAGGCGCTGCGGTCGGCGATTGCCGAAGATGCCGAGATGGCGATGCAACTGCTGGCCGGCATGGCCGCGAAGCTGCGCGAGTTCAACCGCCTCATCGAGGACCTCTCGCTCAAGGAGGTGCCTGCGCGCCTGGCGGGTGTGCTGTCGCGTCTGGCGGCGGGGGCGGGCGCTGCCGAATTCAAACTGCCCATGAGCAAGCGGCAACTCGCCGCGCAGATCGGCACCACACCCGAAAGCCTCAGCCGCGCGCTGAAGAAACTCGCCGACGAGGGACTCATCGCGGTGCAGGGCCGGTCGATTGTCGTCTCGAACGCGGCCGCGCTGGCGGCCCGTGCCGAAGGCGACGGATGAACGCCCCCTTGGCGCCGCGATTCCCACGGCCGCTCTTGCCTGCCACCTGATGGTGCGATACTCTGTACTCATGACGCACGTGCGGCAAAGGCTGGCGGTTCTGCTGGTGGCTCTTACGGTTCCAGGGGGAGGCTGCCGTCGTGAATCGCCGCACCCCGCCGGCACCTCCACAGCCCCGGCCACGCACGACGGCAAGGTCGCCCGCGTCGCCCAGACCCGCCCGGCGCCTCGCACGAACGTCGCCCCCGCGCGTGATTTCCGCATCGTACACGTCATCTGCTGCCTGTGCGACAACCGCCACCAAGGGATCGTGCCGGTATCGCCTGCCCTGGGCGACGGGCAGAACCCCCGCACGAACCTCTACTGGGGAGCGATGTACGGCACCCGGACCTTCCTGGTCCGCAGCGGACGGTGGGAAGTGCTGGAGCCCCCGCCTGCCGACGCCGACGGCCCGGTGCTCGACCGGCTCCTGCTCAAGCGGACCGTCGACGGCACGGTGGTCTACCTCTTTGCCGAAGCCTACGACGGGGCACGCATGAAAGAGGCGCTGGAGAGCTTCTGTGCCTCCGCGGCCGGTCGCCTGCATCGAACGCTTCACCTGCCCCCGCGCGAGGGCCAGCCCGACGCCCTGCCCCTGCACGGAAGCGCCGACCTGCTGTGTTTTGTGGGTCACAACGGACTGATGGATGGGCCGGTGACCATGCCCACTCGCCGCGACGGCTGGCGACAACAGGCGGCCGTGCTGGCATGCAAGTCGGACGCCTACTTCCGCAGGCCGCTGGAGAAGCTCGGCTGCAGTGCGCGGGTCACCACGCACGGGCTGATGGCACCGGAGGCATACTCGCTGGAGGCGCTGATCGACGCGTGGGCGCGCGGAGGCGACGAGCAGGCCATGCGGAAAGCCGCCGCCGATGCGTACGCGCGCTACCAGCGGTGCCGGCGGTCGGCCGCCGAGAGACTGTTCGGCGCGCGGTAGCTGCTCAGGGGTTGCCCATCCGGTGAAGCTGCTTGACCTCTTCCCTGGACAACACCCGCGAGTAGAGCAGCAACTCGTCCAGCAGCCCGTTGTAGAACCCCCCCTGGTCGCGATGGTCGTACCCGACGCCCAATTGAAGGTTCACGATCACGCGGCTGGTTCCCTTGCCCGCGCCGGCCGGCTTTCCGTCCACGTACCAGCCGTACTCGGTGCCTTTGCGAACGAATACCACGTGGTGCCACTTGCCGTCGGTCACAGCCTTGGACGCCGTGGCCCGGATGCCGTACCCGGAGTTGTAGTCCCAGTAATGCGGCCTTCCTTCCCCGTCGATGCCCAGCAGGTACTCGCCGTCGACGGGGCCCTTCTGCCGCTGCCCGACGATCCATCCCCCGGCGTTGCTCGTCCGCACCCAGCAGGCGATGGACAAATCGGTGGTGTTGTTCAGCGGGCCGGCGGCGGGGCGGAAAACCACCGCACTGCTGCGGCCGTTGAATGCCCCGGCCTGCCCGCGGACACCGTCCTTGAGCGTCACGTCGTGGGGGTTCCCCAGGCGCTTGGGCTGGGCCTTGTCGCCGAGGACGGTGACGCCCTTGACCTGCTTCAGCGAGGAACGGTCGAAGGAAAGGTGAAGCACCGCCCCCCGGGGTACCGGCGAACCGATAGCGGGGACGGCCGCGGCGAGGATCTGCTTCGCTTTGTCCAGTTGCTTGCCGGCGGAGGCTTTGGCATCGGCGTCCAGGTGGGGGATTGCCCGGGAATACCATTCGACCGCCCTGCGGGCGAGCCCCCCGGTCGCGAGGGCACGTTGCTGCCCGGCCGCCTCCTTGAGGTAGGCGTCGGCGAGCCGCAATTGGGCGTTCGGGTCGGCCGGTTGGGTGAGGTCGGCCCGGGCGATCGCCGCCAGGGTCGCATCGGACCCCTGGGTAAGGTGCTTGAGTCCCTGGTCCCACTCGCCCTGCACGAAGGCAAGGTACTCGCCCCGGGTCTGGTGGGCGGTCAGGTCGTTGGGACGTTCGGTGAGCCGGCTTTCGGCCCGGGCGGCCGAGAGCTGCAGGCGCTGGACGCTTTTGAGGTACTCGTTGAGCGGGCGGGCGTTGCTGAGCAGGTCGACCTCCCGGGCGGCACGGGCGGTGGTGTAGAGGTTCTTCATCGCCGCGCGGGCGGTGGGCCAGTGGCGGGCGGCGGTGGCACGGTCGGCCAAGGCGGCAAAGCGCCACGCCACCTCGGCGTATTGCCGGGGCTTGCGTGCCTGCCGCCAGACCTTGGTCAGCAGTTCCATTTCCAGGGCAAACGACCGGGTACCCTCCAGCGCGAACGCCTCGCGAAGCCGGTTCAGCGCGTCCAAGGCCGTTTCCAGATCGCCGCCCGCCGCCGATGCCTCC
>JBKHHV010000122.1:0-10563 GCA_046539005.1 Phycisphaerae bacterium | reverse complement strand
TCGCCTGCTGAACGGCGACGGATTCGGCTACGAGGTCGCCGCGGAGTTCGGCGATTTCCTTCGGTGTGGGGAATTCCACCGGAAACAGTTCGGCCAACTCGCTGCCGTGATAGTCGTGGGGCAGGTGGTACTGCCCGGCAATCGCCACCAGCGTACCTCCTCGGGCGGTGACGAACCTGCGGAGGATCTCCTGCGTTTCCTCGTCGAAAACCGAGGGGTTGACGTCGCCGAGGATGACGACGTCGAACTTCATCCACTCGGCCTCATTTTCCGGCAGCGCCGTAGCCTCGATCTGCCCGTCCTTGGCGGTGACCGAGGCGGAGATGCGGGGGCGTTTCTTCTCGTTCTCGATGAAGTCCGGATGCGTCAGGAGGTACTGGAGCTTCACTGACTTGTCGCGGTCGGCGAAGAGGTTCTTGAGGTAGCGGAACTCCCACCGCGGGCGGTTCTCGATAATCAGCACGTGCACGCGGTCCTCGGTGACGTTGATCGTCGCGGGGTAGCTGTTGTTCTCGGCGGAGATCTCGCCCTCGACCGGATCGATGCGGACGGCATAGTCCCGCAGTCCCTTCTCCTTCGGCACGTGGCTGAAGCGGACCTCGGTGCGATAGTCGTCCACGCCGTCAGGCACGCGGACGCTCAACGAGTCGAGCTTCTTGCCGTCTTCCCGCAGCGAGACCTGCACCGTTCGGCCGGCGAGCCCGGTGAGCTTCACCTCCGCCCGCAGTTGCACCTTGTCCTTCAGGAAGACCGACTCGGGCACTTCCACGTTGGTGATGACCGCGTCGGTGGGGGGGCGTCGCGAGCCCAGCAGTACGGTGCACACCGGGGTGTCCAGTCGCCCGAGCTTGCGGGCAAGCGGCAGCGGGTCGTCGGGGGCGTTGTGACGGCCTTCGGTAAGCAGCACCACCCCGGAGAGTTTCCCGGGCGGGACGCTGGTCATCACCTTCCGGAGGGCGGCGGTCACGTCGGTTCCCTGGCGGGGGGCGTCCATGGACGCGGGGTTGGTTGTGGGCAGCTCGACCCGGCTGTCGTCGTAGGCGTTGGCCCAGTCTTCGAGCTTGAAGGCGGTGGGCTCGGAGGCAAAGGTCATCGCCTTGAGGCTGTACCGCCGGGCGAGGCGGCGGTAGAGATTCGAGTCGTTGTCGCCTTGGTGCAGCATCACGTCGCGCGCCAGCCGGGCCCGCGAACGGGAGACGACCTCTTCCATCTTCGCCCGGTTGGGGGGGTTCATCGACTCGAAGAAGCGGTCGTCGAGCTGCTGGCCGGCCGAGGTGACCATGGGGGCGATCTTCACGGCCGCGGCCGTCGCCGCCTGCAGGGGGCGAAGCGCCCGCCGCAACTGCGCCAGGTCGTTGAAGCGGTCGCTGTCGACCATGCCGTGGGCGTCGGCGATGCTCGCCAACAGATGCTTGTCCAGTCGTGTGTGGGTGTCCTGGAGGCCCGCCTGCAGGGTGGTGGCGTCCTTGGGGGCTTTGCTTCGTGCGGTTTCCACCGCTTCGCGGAGCTGGGTGGCGGTGGCCTTCATCGCCTCCAGCTTCTCGGCGATTCCCGCCCGGTGGGACTCCATCGCCTTTGACAGCTCGCCGCCCGAGAGCGTCTCCAGCCCGGCCAGCGACTGCGAAAGCCGCGAGAGGTCCTTGGCGAGGGCGTCGAGCTTGCGGCGGACCTGTTCGAAATCATGAGGCCGATCGGGCACGTCCACGCCCAGCATGGTCGCCAGGCGGATCTTTTCGGAGGCGGTCAGCGTGCTGTCGGCGATGTACATCGACGCCGAGTCGTCGACCAGCACGGCGAGGTAGCGGGTATCCTCCTCGCGGAGGCGGAGCGAATGCACCGGCTGGGTAAGCACCCCCAGCACCAGCAGAACGAGCGCGACACGCAGCCCCGCCAGCAGCAGTCCCGCCCGGCGCGACACCGTCCGCCGCTCGAGTGCGTAGAACCACAGCAGCAGTTCCACCCCCCCGCCGGCCGCCAGGGCAATGGGCCACAGCGGCCAATTGGTCGCCAGCGTGAGCCCCCGGTGGAGCCACTGGATCACCAGCAGCGCCGTCAGGAAGCCCACGGCCACCCGCACAGCCGCCATGGCCAGCGGGTAGCGACCCCGGGTCAACCGACGGCCGAACTGGTGCAGGGCGACCCACGCGCCCGCACACAGCACCGCCGCCAGCGCGATCAGCGCCGTCGGAACGGCCGGGGGCAGAACGTAATGGGTCGGAGGCTGGGCGATCATGTCTGGTTCACCTGTCGGTCTTCCTCGTCGGCCGATACCATCTGCCGCGCGCGGGAACGGAAGTTTCGAAGCTGCTCCTGCTCGGTGGCGAAGTCGACCGTGCCGGCGGTGGCGGTGCGGCGGTTGGCGGCGATCCACCGCGTCAGGCCGATCTCGGCCAGCAGGGCCACCACCACCGCAATGGCGAGGTACTTCCACCACTCCTCGCCGGGCACGTCGCCGGAGACGCTGGCGACCAGTTCGTCGGCCGAGTCTGCCAGCAGCAGCGTCACGTCCGTCTCATCCAGCGCGTCGGAGGCGGGGCGAAGGGCCTCGGGGGCGAACCGCTCGAGGTGGCTTTCGTCGGCGTCGCCCAGCACCGCAAGCGGCACGCGGCCGTTGGGGTCCTGCGTGGGCGGCATGGCCGAGGCGAGCCGCGGCGGGGGCACCACGTAGTACACCCCGGGCGATACCGTCTGGTCCAGCGCCAGCAGGTGCGTGCCGTCCTCGGCATCGATCACGTGAGCGGTCAGCTTCTCGCCGGCAGGGCCGACCACCGCGACCGCCTGGCGACTCTCTGCGAAGGCTGCGATGGCCCGGGTTTCGATCGTGGGCCCTGCCTCTTCCTTCGTGGCGAACAGGTACGCCTGGGCGATCGGCTGTTTGGATACCCGCCGCGACTCCCATCGGAGGCGGCAGAGGGCGGCCCCGCGGTCTTCGCGGAAGTCAATGCGGATGTCGTACCGCTGTCCTTCCTTCAGGCGGATCTTCCCGCTGACTTCGCTGTCGGAGTAGTCGGTCCGTTTCAGGACTTCCTTGCCGTTGATCCACAACGTGATCGCGTCGTCGACCCGGGCGGAGAACTCGTAGAGTCCCGTCCGCGGCGGCTGCAACTGGCCGGTCCAGCGGACGGAGAAGTCGTCGTTGCCGACCCCGTGGCCGGGCCCGCCGTCGCCCCAGTCGAAGTCGATGGTCGGGTCCACCCGCTTGAGCTTGCGTTTGCCGAACCTGGTGTCGGTGAAGTACTCACCGGTGAGCCCCCCGCCCAGCACCTGTCCCGGGGCGGCCGTCCCGCCCAGGGCAAGGGTCGCCCGCTCGCCGCTCTGGTAGTTGGGCTGCGAGGCGCCGGGCGAGGCGAGGTAGTACACCGCCTCGTGCAGCAGGTAGACCACGCACCCGCGGGCGGGGAAGTTGGTATCGCGGCTTTCGAAGGAGAAGGGCGTCATGAGCACGCGACCCTCCCCGAGGGTCCGCTCGATCAGCAGCGGCGTGCCGTCACTGAGCCGTCCGCCCACGCGGACGTCGGGGTCCTGCGGGTCGGGCTGCATGGGCCAATACGCGCTGACCGTGACGTCGTCGGCCCGCTCGGGCGTGGTGAGCTGGGAAAGCGCCGGGTGGGAGAAGGTCGGCAGCGCGAGCCGCGCCGGGCGATCGGCGTCGATGTGTCGCTCGTCGGGCAGCTTCGCCGGGAGAACCGCCAGGCCCTCCGGGGTCGACCAGGCGTTGTAGAACTCCGGCTGGGTCCAGTTGCCGGCCGCCACCAGCACGCCCCCGCCGTCCTGCACGTAGCGGGCGAGTTGCTCGGCCATCTCCGCCGGAAGAACCGGCACATTGGCGAGGATGACCGCGGCGTACCGGTCGAGCTTGTGCACCTTGGCGATCTCGGCGATGGGTACGACCGTGGGCGACAGCAGATACTCCAGGCGGTCGCCGGTGTCGGCATCGTCGGCCGACGGGTCGGCGGTGTCGTCGTCTTCCGAAAGGTCGGGCGCCAGGGCGTTGCGGATGGCCGTGGCGGCGCTGTCGGCCGAGTCGCGCGGGGCCCCGTCGATCACCAGCACCGGCAGGCGGGTGCGGACCTCCACCACGCGGTGGGTCACGTTGTCGCCGGACATGTCGTCGGGGCAGACCACCTCGGCCCGCAGCACGTGCCGCCCGGGCACCTCGAAGCGGTGGCGGAACTCGGTGGCCTCGGCCCCGCCGGGGGGAATCTCCCCGAGGGTCCGCTCGCCGGCTTTCTTGCCGTTGACGGTCAGCGAGACGGCCGTGGGGGTCATGGGGCTGGTGCCGGTGTTGGCGACCTTCACGGAGATGCGGACCTCGCGGTCGGTGCCGACAATCTGGCGGCCGAGGTCGACCGAGGCGATCGAGACGTTGTTGAACGTCTCGGGCATCTCCAGCGCCCGGCAGACGATCTGCGGCGGCGTGGGCAGGTCGCCGGCGGTGGGGGCGGTAAGCTGGTGAGCGATGAACTGCCATTTCTCGCGGGCTTCCAGTTCCCAGCCGATGCGTTGGCCGTCGGTAATCAGCACGGCCTTCTTTCCGGAGCCGGAGCCGCGTCCCAGCGAGGCGGCCGCCGCCGAGAGGGCGTCGAGCGTCTGCATGGCACCGCCGACCGGCTGCAGGCGGTCCAGCGCCGCCAGCACTTCTTCACGATCGTTGGTGGGCGTGGAGATGACCACGCGGGGCACCTGCCCGGCGACGATGATGCTGATGGCGTCGGCGGGACGGGCGGCGTTGACGACGGCCTTGGCTTCGTCGATGGCACGCCGGAAGTTGGTGCGGTCGCCGTTGCGGATGGTCATGGACGTGGAACCGTCGATGACGATGGCGATGTCCTTCTGGTTGGCGGCGTTGCCCCAAAGCCGGTTCTGCAGCAAACCCTCGATGATCGACAGCGCCCCCGCCAGCAGGACCAGGCCGGCTCCCACCGCCAACAGACGGTTGCGGACCTTCCGCTCGGCCCACATGCCCCCGGCGACGGCAGCGAGAATCGAGGCGATGAGCACCGCCGGGATCACCAGCGCCCACGAGACGGTGGAGCGGCTGGGCAGGAAGGGGCGCGCCAGCGCCAAGGCCAGCAGCGCCAGCAGAAAACACCGCAACGCCAGCAGGATGATCTCCTCCAGGCGGATCCGCCGGTTCTGGGAAGCCATCGCCTCCTGGAGGAAGCGCATGGCACCCCATTCCACCCGCGTGGCCTTGCGGCGGTTGAGCAGGTGGATGACAATCGGGATCGCGACGGCCGCGAGCCCCAGCAACATGGCAAAGTTCAGAAACGTCATTGGTCGGTTCCGGCCTCGAAGGCCGACTTACTGCTTACTGCTCACTGCCGCTTATTGCTTATCGCTTTTTGCTTACCGCTTTTTGCTTACCGCTTATTGCCTATCGCTTATCGCTTACTGCTTATTGCTTACCGCTTACCGCTTGCCTGTTACTTGCGTCCTCTTCGGGCGGCGAGGTAGTTGGCCAAGGCCTCGTCGAACGGCGTGGCGGTGCTCATGGGCACGTAGTCCACCGCCATCTGTCCGCAGCCTTTCTCGAGGGTGTCTATGTGCGCCCGGACCCGGTCGAGGTACTCGGCCCGGATCGCCCGGGGGTCGAGCTGCAGGTGGTTGTCGGCGAGTTCGAGGTCCTCGAACATGCTGGTGGCGGAGAAGGGGAAGGTCAGTTCCTCCTCGGCCATCACGTGCAGAAGCATCACCTCGTGTTTTCGGAAGCGGAAGTGGTGCAGCGCCTGCAGCAGTTGGTCGGGGTCGTCGAACAGGTCGGAGATCACGATCACCAGCCCGCGCCGGTGAACGCGTTCGGCGACGTCGTGCAAGATCGGCGCCAGGGATGTTTCGGCGGCCGCTTCGGTCTGGGCAAGTTCGCCCAGCAGTACCGCCAGGTGGCTGGAGCGGCTGCGGGCGGGGATATAGCGGCGGATGCGTTCATCGAAGGTCACCAGCCCGACCGCGTCCTGCTGATGGATCAGCAGATGCGACAGGCACGCCGCCAGGTGCTGGGCATAGGCGAACTTGCTGAGGGGGCGCCCGTCGATGCGGGCGGCCCTTGTGCCGGTGTAGCTCATCGAACCGGAGGCATCCACGAGGATCGTCGCCCGCAGGTTCGTTTCCTCGATGTACTGCTTGATGTAGTAGCGGTCGCTCTTGCCGTACACACGCCAGTCGAGGTCGCGGGTATCGTCGCCCGGGGTATACTGGCGATGCTCGGCGAACTCGACGCTGAAGCCCTTGTAGGGGCTCTTGTGCCGCCCGGCCACGAAACCCTCCACCACGCCGCGGGCGATGTACTCCAAGCGGGCGATCTTCGCCAGCGCCTCGGAGTCCAGGAGCTTCCTGTAGTCGGATTGTCGGGTCCGGTCGATCATGCTGTTACGTTCCCGTCGCCCCGCCGCAGCGGCCGGGGGCTCTAGGCTTCTTCCCACTGCTTGCGCAGATTCCTCACCGCCGGGGAGAGTTCGAGCGTGAAGTCGTCCCATCGGGCCTCGATGCTGATGTGCCCTTCGTAGCTGATATCCTTCAGCGCGGCGAAGTAGGGCCGATGGTCCTCGGCGGTACCCACCGGCCGGCGGCCCTGGGCTTCGGCGGCGTGCACGTGTTCGATCAGGTCGCCTGCCTCGCGGATGGCGTCGGGGTCTTCGCCGTCGACGGCCATGTGGTAGGTGTCGGCCAGCAGTCGGATCGCCGGGTGGTCGACCTCGGCGACGATCTCGGCGCCTTCCCGGACGCTGGTGACGATGTTGCACTCGCCGTTTCCGCTGTTGAGCGGTTCGAGCACGAGGGTCACCTCGCAATCGGCGGCGATGGGCCCGAACCGCTTGAGGTGCCCGACAATCTGTCGGCGCGCCTGGGCGAGGTCGAAGCCATCAGGCACGGTCCGCGAGCCGCCCGAGCCGTAGACGATGTACTGCACCCCGGCCTGTTCGGCCCGGCGGCAGACGGTGCTGAACCACTCGTCGACGGCGGTGTTGTTCGCGTCCGGGCCGGTGGTCTTGAGGCTGCCCGGAAACAGGCAGTTGACCGCGTACGCAGGGCAGGGACACGCCTCCAGCGCCGCCAGACGCTGGGAGAATACGCCCTCGTCCTCGGCGGGGCACAGAAGGTCCTTGACCGTCGGTTCGATGTATTCCAGTCCGTCCAGCGAGGCGGTGATCGCTTCGGGCTTTGTGCAGATTCCTATGTCCATGTTGTCTCCAGGAAAGCGGTCTGCTTGTTTCTCCCCGTCAGCCGATGCTCTCGGCGACCTGGGGTCGGATCTCGGTCAGCAGGCGCAGGATGACCTCGTCGGAGGTGATCCCGGCGGCCTCGGCGTTGAAGGTGGTCAGCACGCGGTGGCGCAGCACGGGCAGCGCCATCTCGCGAACGTCCTCGGTGGTGGCGTGGTATCGCCCGTGGAGAATCGCCCTGGCCTTGGCGGCCATGATGAGGTAGATGCTCGCCCGCGGACCGGCACCCCAGTTGACCAGTTCGTTGATGAAGTCCGGTGCCTCGTTGCCGGCCGGTCGCGTCGCCCGCGAGAGGTCCCGGGCGTACTGGTGGACGTGGTCGGCCACGGGCACGCGGCGGACGATCTCCTGCAGGCGTTTGATGTCCTCGCCGGTCAGCACCGAGTCCAGTTCGGCCTGGTAGGTGCCGGTGACCTGCTTCATGATCTGCAGTTCCTCCTCGGCGGAGGGGTAATCGACCATGATGTTGAACATGAAACGGTCGAGCTGCGCCTCCGGCAGCGGGTAGGTGCCTTCCTGCTCGATGGGGTTCTGCGTCGCCAGCACGAAGAACGGGTCGGGCAGCGTGTAGCTTTCCTCGCCGACGGTGACCATGTGTTCCTGCATCGCCTCCAGCAGGGCGGCCTGGGTTTTGGGCGGGGTGCGGTTGATCTCGTCGGCGAGAATCATGTTCGCGAACAGCGGCCCGTGCACGAACCGGAAGACGCGCTTGCCGGTGGTGTGGTCTTCCTCCAGCACGTCGGTGCCGGTGATGTCCGAGGGCATCAGGTCGGGGGTGAACTGGATGCGCTTGAAGCTCAAGTGCAGCACGTCCGACAGTGTGCGGACCAGCAGCGTTTTCGCCAGCCCCGGCACGCCCACCAGCAGGGCATGCCCGCGACAGAAAATCGCCACCAGCACCTCCTCGATGACCTTCTCCTGCCCGACGATCACCCGCCCGAGCTGGTCGGTCATGTTCCGGTAGGCGTCCGCCAATGCCTGTACCGCCTGGATGTCATCTTCGGTTGCGGCGATGCCCTCCTGGGGGGCGCCTTCGTCTTCTACCTGAGACATGTTATTCTCCAGCCTGGATTTACGACAAAAGAGCGGCCGGGGCGATCTGTCCTTTTCTGCCCGATCGGCCGGACTGGGCGCACGTCACAAGCTCCTGAGCGCCCGCAGACACTTCCTGTAAACCACTGCGAGGGCGGAAGTGTCTGGCGTTTTGGCGTTTCCCGTAGCGGAATTTGCGGACCTTCGGAGTCGGCCGTTCGCCTGCCGTGGCGGTCCCATACCACCGCCCGCCGGTTACCGCCTGTCGCTTGCGCTTACGGCCTATCGCTTATCGCTTACTGCTTACTGCTTATCGCTTACCACCGGCGTTTCTGGTATCAATCGGAGGCATGAACGAAGATTCCACAGAACACCGCGGGCACGAACGCCTGGAATGCTTCCGCAGCGAGGTCGTGGACCGCGTGCGGGAATCGGGCAGCGTGTGGACCTTACCCGGCGGCGAGCTTCGCCTCCCGCGGGTGTTCGGCTTCTGCCGCGGGGTCGAGCGGGCCCTGGCGGGACTGGAGCAGGCGGTGGGGCATCCCCCCGCCGAGGGGGGCAAGCTGGTGCTGCTGGGCGAGGTCATCCACAATCCGTGGGTGAACGATTTCTTCCATGACCGCGGGGTCCACATTCTCACCCCCGCCCAGCGGGAAGACCTCGAGCAATACGTCGGCCCGCGCGACTGCGCGATCATACCGGCCTTCGGGGTGCCGCTGCCGGTCCACCGGCGGCTGGAAGCAATTGGCTGTGAAGTCGTCGACAGCACCTGCGGGGACGTGCGGCGACTCTGGGCCTGGGCCGAACGCGCCGCCCGCGAAGGCTTCGGCGTGGCGATTTTCGGGCGGCCGAACCACGATGAAACGGTGGTCACCAAGTCGCGGCTCGCCGAGGCCGGGGGGAAGTACGTCGTGCTGCGGTCGATGAAGCGGGTGGAGGACTTCTGCAACCTGCTTGCCGGCGGCGATCCGCAGGACCGCTTCGCCGGGACGTTTGACAAAGACGAGACCAACGCTACGTCGCTTGCCCCCTTCGAGCACTTGGCGCAGGTGTCCCAGACCACCATGCTGTATGACGAGACCATGGAGGTCCGGCGACGACTTTCGGCGGCCCTGGAGACCCGCCACGGCCGCGATGATCTCGACAGGCATGCCCTGTTCCAGCCGACGGTCTGCCGGGCGACCCA
Source organism: Phycisphaerae bacterium (assembly GCA_046539005.1). GTDB lineage: Bacteria > Planctomycetota > Phycisphaerae > SM23-33 > SM23-33 > CAZFPT01. The sequence goes on along the minus strand of JBKHHV010000122.1, from coordinate 1,122 downwards.
GCTTCGCCAGGAGGCGGCGGTGGAGTTGTGCAGGTCCGGCTGTGACCTGGTGATCGTGGTCGGCGGGGTGGGGTCCAGCAATACGCGACACCTGTTCGACCTGGCGCGGAAATACGTGCCGGCGTGGTTCATCGAGGACGCCTCGGCGATCCACTCGGCCGAGGAGCTATCGACGTTCGACCTGCCCGGCGAGCAGCCCATCGTCGTCCGCGACTGGCTGCCCCGGCGTCGGCCTTTGCGCATCGGCGTGCTGGCGGGGGCAAGTTGCCCGGAGATCGTCATCGGCCGGGTGCTGGAGAAGCTGGCGGAGCTGCTGTCCTGAGCCGACCGGCCTGGCGGCGTGGTGGCGGTCCCTCCGCTTGCTGGCGTTTGGGTCGGCGATAGGATAGGATTTCGCCCGACGGTACTGCGTGCGAAGATATCCCTCTCAGCCGTGGGGGTCGGATGGAGTGGTACTACATTTCACAGAACCAGCGTATCGGTCCTCTCGAGGACGATGAGCTGCAGCGGCGCCTCAGGGCGGGGACTGTCCGTGCGACGACGGCGGTCTGGCGCCGGGGGCAGACCGACTGGCTTCCCTACCGGCAGGCGATTCTGGAGCTTCCCGCCGACCAGCGCCCCCGGGTGGGGTTCTGCTCGGGATGCGAGGCCGGCACCGACGAGAGCGACCTGGTTACGCTTGCTGATGCGCCGGTCTGCCCGGCGTGCAAGCCGCTGGTGCTGCAGCGGATTCTCGAAGGTCTGCCTGCCCTGCCGACCCGGACGATGGCCTACGCAGGCTTCACCATCCGCCTCGTGGCACGCGGGCTGGACGGGATGATCTGGCTGGTGATCTGGCTGGCGATGGAAATGATGCTCATAAAGCTGACGGGGATCGATGAGGACTTCCTGTTGTTCATCTCCGCCCAGCAGCTCTTCCTGCTCCTGACGGTCGTTCTGGTGGGGATCTACGAGTCGCTGTTCGTAACGTTCTGCAGCGCCACGCCCGGTAAGATGATCTGCGGGCTTTCGATTGTGTGCGGAGACGGCTCGCGCGTCGGGCTGGGGCGATCGGCTGGGCGGTATCTCGCGCTGCTGCTGAGCGTGCTGAGTCTCGCGCTGCTGCTGAGCGGTGGTTGTACG
>JBKHHV010000121.1:0-10570 GCA_046539005.1 Phycisphaerae bacterium | reverse complement strand
TAGGCAAGGCGTACTACGAGGGCAAGGTGGACCTGGCCACCGCCTGCCGCCGGGCGAAAGGGTAGGAACCCCCCGCCGGGCACAGAAAACGTTTGATTTCGGCATCGGGCCTCGCTTATAAAGATGGGCGGGGACTCTGGTCTTACACTCTTAACGGCACCCGCTTTCACACGGCGGAGCTCGTGCTTTGACTGACTCTGTTTACAGTGTGCAAGGAAGGTTTCACAGATGAACCAAAGGCAATCGGCTACCTCAGACGCCGACAAGGATCTCGGGATCGCTGACGGCGTCCTGGAGGTTACGGACAAGGGATACGGATTCCTTCGCCAGGCGAAGAACGATTTCCGCGCCACCCCCGGCGACGTCTTCGTGGGCAAGGACTTCATCCGCCACAGCGGGCTGCGAACCGGCCTGCACATCGAGGGGAAGATCTCCCCGCCCTCCAAGAAAAAGGGCGGACCGCGGCTGGACGAGATGTTCAGAATCAACGGCAAGCCGGCCGAGGAGTACACCGACATCATCCCCTTCAGCGAGATGACGGTGGTCGACCCGCACCCCATGATGCAGTTGGAAACCCCCGGCGGGCCGCTGGAAATGCGGGTGCTGGACCTGATCTGCCCGGTGGGCAAGGGACAGCGCGGCCTCATCGTCGCACCGCCCCGCTCCGGAAAGACCATCCTGCTGCAGCAGATCGCCAACTCGATCTCCAAGAACAACCCCGAATGCAAGCTGATGATCCTGCTGGTGGACGAGCGCCCCGAGGAAGTCACCGACTTCCGGCGCCAGTGCCCCGACGCCGAGGTCATCGCCTCCAATAACGACCAACCGGTCACCAATCACGTCCGCGTTGCCGAGTTCACCATCGAGCGGGCCAAGCGAATGGCCGAGTTCGGCCAGGACGTGGTGATCCTGCTGGACAGCCTTACCCGCCTGGGTCGCGCGTACAACCGCCACATCGAAGGTTCCGGCCGCACGATGACCGGCGGCGTGGACATCCGTGCCCTGGAAATCCCCAAGCGCCAGTTCGGTGCCGCCCGCAAGATCGAAGACGGCGGGAGCCTCAGCATCCTCGCCACCGCACTGATCGAAACCGGCAGCCGCATGGACGACCTGATCTTCGAGGAGTTCAAGGGTACCGGCAACATGGAACTCCAACTGGACCGCAAGCTCGCCGAGCGACGCATCTGGCCGGCGATCTCTATCCCCAAGAGCGGCACCCGCAAGGAAGAGCTGCTGATCGAGGACTGGAAAGTCCCCAAGATTCACATGCTCCGGCGGTTCCTCTCGTCCCTGAGCGTCGACGAGGAAATGCCACAGTTGATCAAGGCATTGGAACGCTTCAAGAGCAACGACGAGTTCCTCCGTCACCTGGACGTGAAGAACTACTGATCGACCGACCCGGCCGGGGCCTCGGGCCGACGGCACATACGCACCCCCCAAGGCCCGGTGGCATTCACTGCCGGGCCTTCTTTTATGCGCAACGACCCGGCCGTACAATAGGTTGAACAAACGACCGCCGCCGGAGATCCCCCATGGCCGACAAGACCGAACTACACAAAGGACTGGGACTGATCCACGTATTCGCCATCGCTTCCGGGGCGATGATCAGTTCCGGGCTTTTCGTCCTGCCCGGCATGGCACACGCCCTGGCCGGTCCGGGAGTCATCTGGTCCTACCTGATGGCCGGCATCCTCGCCACGGCCGGGGCGCTGAGCATTGCCGAACTCTCCACGGCCATGCCGAAAGCCGGCGGGGACTACTTCTTCATCACCCGCGGCTTCGGCCCCGGGATCGGTACCGTCGCCGGAATCCTGAGCTGGTTCTCGCTGTCGCTCAAGAGCGCCTTCGCCATCGTGGGCATGGCCACGTTTGCCGCAGCCATCGTCCACATTCACGGCTTCCTCGCCGGGGGCATCCTGGTGGCGGTGTTCGTGGGGCTCAACCTCGTGGGCGTGCGGGAGGCCGCCCGCGCACAGGTGGTGCTCGTGGTTGGGCTGCTGGCACTGCTGGCGATGTACATAGCGGTCGGCCTTCAACAGGTGCGGGTGGAACTGCTGAGCCCGTTCGCGCCCCACGGTCTGACTCCCATCTTCACCACGACCGGCTTCGTGTTCGTCTCCTACGGCGGGCTGCTCAACGTCGCCTCCATCGCCGAGGAGGTCCGTCGCCCGGGCAAAACGCTGCCGATGGGGCTGCTTCTGTCGCTGGGAGTGGTGACCGTTCTGTATACGCTGGTGGTGGTGGTGACCAGCGGCGTGCTGGAAAGTCCCCTGCTGGACGCCTCGCTCACGCCGATTTCCGACGGCGGCCGCGCGGTGATGGGCACGTTCGGATACGTCGCCATGAGCATCGGGGCCGTGCTGGCGTTCATCTCCACCGCCAACGCCGGCATCATGTCCGCGTCGCGATACCTGCTGGCACTGAGCCGCGACGACCTTCTGCCGGGCGGACTCTCGCGGGTGAACCGCCGCTTCGGTACCCCCCATGCGGCGATCTTCCTCACCGGCGGACTCATCACACTGAGCCTGCTGCTGAAGCTGGACGTGCTGGTCGAGGCGGCCTCGACCGTTCTGATCCTCGCCAACATTCTCTCGTGCCTGTCGGTGGTGGTGCTGCGGGAAAGCCGCCTGCAGAACTATCGGCCTTCGTTCCGCTCGCCGCTGTATCCGTGGGTCCAGATCGCGGGAATCATTGGGCTGGGTTTCGTGCTGGTGGAGATGGGCGAGGAAGCCTACCTGATCAGCGCCGGTCTGGTGCTGGCGGGGTTCCTGGTGTTCTGGTTCTACGGGCGACGCCGCACCGGGCAGGCCTCGGCGCTGCTGCACCTGGTGGAACGCCTGACCGCGCGGGAACTGGTGGACGGATCGCTGGAACAAGAACTGAAGCAGATCGTCCACGAGCGCGACGAGGTCAGCCTGGACCGCTTCGACATGCTGGTCGAGAACGCGCCGGTGATCGACGTCCCAGAACACCTGCCGGGGGAGACGTTCTTCGCCCGCGCGTCTGAGAAACTGGGAGAACGCCTCCAGCTTCCCGCCGAGCAACTGAAGCAGATGCTGCTGGAACGCGAGCGGGAGAGCAGCACACTGCTGAGTCCCCTTCTGGCCGTTCCTCATGTGGTGGTGCCCGGCGAGGGGCGATTCGAGCTGCTGCTGGCAAGGGCGAAGCGGGGCATCTCCTTCTCGCCACAAGCCCCGGACGTGGTGGCCGTGTTCGTCTTGGCCGGCAGCCGTGACGAGCGTAACTTCCACCTGCGGGCCTTGGCGGCGATCGCCCAGACCGTGCAGGAGAAGGACTTCGAGGCCCGTTGGCTCGCGGCCCCGGGCGAGCAGGGACTGCGCGACGTGGTCCTGCTTTCGAAGCGAAGGCGGCACGGCGTGACGTAGCGACGGCCAAGGGGGGGCGCAGGCGCAGGGCCCACCCCGGGAAAGTCGGCGCAAAGAAGGTTCCTCCGCGAATACCGGGAAGGCTTGTCGGATCTTCAGGAAGAAGTAGTCGTCATCGCGATAGCCGTAGGCCATGCGTTTGATGACTTTGATCTTGTTGTTGATCCCCTCCAAGCAGACCGGTGTGGAGCGGATGGCGGCAATGGGTGAAGATGTCTTCGATGTAGTTGCACAGTCTCCGGGCGAACTTCCTGAGCGGCTCGATGCGGCTGCGGATCGCACGGCTGGACCACTGCTTCCGGAACCGACGAGCCGCCCCCTCGTACCGGTAGTCCCAGAGGTGCTTGAGCTACAAAGAGCGGCTGTTGACGGCTATCTATTCGACCCGATCCCCGCAAATCGCGGAGGAACCTTTTCTATCGCCCCTCATACTGCCGCGATGAAGCCGTCCTTGGCGGACGACGCCTCCGTGCGTACAATGCCCCCTCCTGCAAGACCAACGAGGAGTACCCATGAGCGACCGCGGCGTGATCTTCGACATGGACGGCGTGCTGATCGACAGCTACGACGCCCACTTCGAGTCCTGGAAACGAATAGCCGACAACCACGGCCTGGAGATGACCGAGGAAATGTTCGCCTCCACTTTCGGGCAGACCAACCCGACCATCATCCGGCAACTCTGGCCGGACCGGGCCGACCGGCAGACCATCGCCGAGATGGGCGAGGAAAAGGAGCGGATCTTCCGCGACATCCTCCGCGAGGACCTGCCCGAAATGCCCGGCGCCGGCGACCTGCTGCGGCGCCTCGACGAGTCCGGCTTCCGCCTGGCGGTCGGTTCCTCCGGGCCAACCGAGAACGTGCAGGCGGTACTGGAGAACCTGCCCGGGGCAGAGCGCATCTCCGCCATCGTCACCGGCAGCGACGTCTCCCACGGCAAGCCGGACCCGGAAGTCTTCCTGATCGCCGCCGGGAAGTTGGGGCTGCCCCCTGCAAGCTGCCTGGTGGTGGAAGACGCACCGCCCGGCGTGGAAGCGGCCCGGAATGCGGGTATGGCGTGCATCGCCCTCACCGGCACCGCCCCGGCCGACATGCTGACCCGACGGGGAGCGGCGCTGGTGGTGGACGGACTGGACGAAATATCCGCCTATGGCGCAGGAAAGCTGATCGAGGTAAACACGAACCCAAGCGAGACGAACTCATGACCGGTATCATCAAGGAACAGCCGCGGCAAACGCCCGTGGTGGACGAGTGCGACGTGTGCATCGTAGGCGGAAGCTGCACAGGAACCTTCGCGGCGATTCGGGCCGCCCAGGCCGGTGCAGACGTGTGCCTGCTGGAGAACAACGGGTACCTCGGCGGCATGGCGACCGCAGGGCTTGTGCCGATCTGGCATTCTCCGCACGATACCGTCGGCAGCCGCCAGATCATCGCCGGGCTGACCACCGAAGTGACTGACCGCCTTGACCGCCGCGCCGCGGTGATGACCAACCCCGAGCCCGGCAACGCCGAGTGGGGCTGGCGATTGAACCCCTACGAGTTGGAGATCGAGCTGGACGAAATGGTCCGCGAGGCTGGCGTGACGGTCCGCCTGCACACGCGGTTCGTGGACGTAGTCATGCGCGACGGTACCGCCTCGGCCGTGATTATCGAAGACAAGACCGGCCGCCGGGCGATCCGGGCCAAAGCCTTCGTGGACGCCACCGGCGACGGCGACCTGCTGGTGCGCGCCGGGCTGGGGACCCGCCGCTTGGGTGACCTTCAACCGCCGACGATGGTGGCGGTTCTCCGCGGGCTGGAGGAGGTCAAACGTCGCGATCCGGACTTCAACCTCTCCCGCGTCGTGCACGACTCGAAATACCCCGAGGCCCTGAAACGCGGCTTCCTGTGGGGCACCCAACTGCCCTCCCTGCCGGAGCTGTACATGGTGGCCGGCACCCGGGCACACGACGCCGACTGCTCGAACGCCGACGAGCTCACGGCCGCCAGCATCGAGACCCGCCGGCAGGTGCGGGCGATCTGCGACATCCTGCGGCGTCACATCGCCGGCGGCGAGGGCGTGGCGTTGGCGGGGCTGGGCAACATGATCGGTATCCGCGAAACCCGCCACGCCGACTGCCTCCACACGCTGACCGAGAAGGAGGTCCTGGAAGGCCGCCGGTTCGAAGACGCCATCGCCAACGGCAGCTACCGGGTGGACGTGCATCACAGCGAGCGGTCGGGACTGACCTTCCGCTACCTGGACGGGCGCGAAGAGTACGTCGAACCGGGCATACCGCGGCAGCCGGGCAGGTGGCGCGACCCCATGCCGGCCGGGCAGGAAGAGCCCACGTTCTACCAGATTCCTTATCGCTGCCTTGTGCCCCGGGGGGCGCGGAACATCCTGACGGCCGGTCGGCTGATCGACAGCGACCGCGGGGCATTCGGGGCGATCCGCGTGATGGTCAACTGCAACCAGACGGGCGAGGCAGCCGGGCTGGCCGCCGCAATGGCCGCCGACAGCGGCTGCAGCGTGGAGGACGTCCACGCCCGCCGCCTGAGGAATACACTGAAGAAGATGGGTGCGATTATCTTCTGACAGCAACAGGACCATGACTTTCTACGACGAAATTGCCGAGCAGTACGAGGACATCACCCACCAGCAGGCCCGCCAGGCGTCGGCCGACGCACTGGGACAGAAGCTGGTGGGCGAGTCGGGAATTCGATCGGCCGTCGATGCCGCCTGCGGGACCGGGCTGTTCACTTTCGCCCTGGCGCGGGAGGGAGCGCAGGTTGTGGGGGCCGACCTGTCCGAAAGCATGCTCGACAAAGCCCGCGCCGCGGCCGGTCCGCTGGCCGGTAACGTGCGGTGGGTTCGCTCGCCGATGCAGTCGCTGGGCGAAAAGCTCGCCGGGCCCTTCGACGCGGTGTTATGCATGGGCAACTCGCTGCCGCACCTGCTCAGCGACGACGAACTGGACGAGACCCTCGCCGGCTTTGCCGCCCTGCTTCCCTCCGGCGGGCTGGTGGTGCTGCACCTGCTGAACTACACGCGGGTGATCAAACAGCGGGAGCGGATCGTCGGCATCGACCGCAACGAAACGCGGGAGTTCGTGCGATTCTACGACTTCGCCGACGAGATGGTCCGCTTCAACGTGCTGGAGATCGACTGGTCCACCACCCCGCCTTCCCACGAGATCCACTCGACCATGCTCTATCCGTGGCGGCAGGCTGAACTGGCCGACGCCCTGGCGGCCGCGGGGTTTGAATGTCTGCGATCCTTCGCCGATTTGTCGTTGAGCGAGCCGTTCGACGAGATGGACTCGGACGTGCTTGTGATGACCGCCGGCCGGGCGGGTTGAACCTGCCGGAGCACCGGTGGGGGCGCGGCCTCAGCCGGCGATGTCGTCGAACGCCGACTCTTTCAGGTCCTCGGTCCCGCAGTAAAGGCACTTGCGATGGCGCGGAGACATGGTGCGTCCGCACCGGGTGCACTGGCGAACGGTCCGGGTGACCTTCCCGTCCGGTACGCCGTCGGCCAGGTCGATCAGCCGCACGCGCTCCATCAGGTCTTCCTCGCTGAGTGCGGTCTTCTCCTGCAGAAGCGACCACATCGCCAGGCAGACCAGCGAGAGCTTGTCCACCCGGTCGTTCAGGGCCGAGATGCTGACGGCGGCCGCCTCCTGCCGGCGCTCGCGCACGTCGCGGCTGGCTGTGCCCATGTTTTCGACGGCTTCGTCGAGCGCGCGGGCCGCGTGGTACCCGCCCAGAAATCCACCCAGACTCATATTGAGCCCCTTTCCTGTTTCGATCTACGCTTCCAGCGATGCCTTGGATCGTGTCTTCTGCAACTCTATAGCGCTGGCGCGGTTTTCCAGCACGCTGAGCGAGATGTCGATGCACTCGCGGGCCTCGTCGGGCGTCATGCAGCCGACCGCCACGCAATCGATGGGGCGAAGCGTCGCCCAACTGAACGCCAGCCCCACCAGCGGCAGCAACCGACCGGCCGCCAGGGGCTTGATGGTAATGACCGGCTTCTTCGCCTGCCAGATCATGCGGTGCACCCAGTCGACTTCGATCTGCATCAGAAAACCGGCGGCGTTGTAGATCTGGATATACGTCTCCACGTCGGCGCCGGTGGCGTCGGCGTAGACGGGCGTTTCGGGCATGTGTGTGGAGAGCCCGGGCACCATTCCGCGCTCGCGGATCAGGGCGGTGTAGCGGTCGATGTTGCGGATCCGCTTGTATCGCCGGTCCATCAGGGCGTCGGTGGAGCACTGGTGGGGCATGCAGAAGGTCGCGCCCAACTCGGCGTGGGCGTCGAAAATCCGGGCGGTCTCGTCGAAGTCGGCCTGCTCGTCACCGGTGTTGAGGTGCGGGGTCGCGATGCCGATGATCCCGCGCCCCACGCGGTCCTCGGCGATCTTCGCGGCCTCCTGCATCTGCGGAGCCTCGGGCCGAACGCCGAACATCGTGTCCACGCCGGCCCGGAGGAATACCTCGATGACGTCGGCAATCCGCTCGGACGTCATGCGGGCCTTGATGAACTCGTCCTTGGCCTTGGACGTATGCGAGAAGCCCAGGAACCAGTTGCTCCCGATAATCAGCCGCGAGACACTCACCCCGCCGATCTCGGTTCTCGGAAAGCCGCGCATGTTCGTCTCCTGTCTTCCCGCAGTCTGTCCGCAGATGGCCCGGCGTCTACTCCGGCCATTCGCCGCCGAAGACTTCCACGGCCGCTCCGGTCATGAACACGCTGGCGTCGTCGTCCGGCCATTCCAGCACCAGGTCGCCCCCGGGCAGGTGGGCGGTGACGGTTCGGCCGCTCCTGCCGGTCAGCACGCCCGCCACGCAGACAGCCGACGCTCCGGTCCCGCAGGCCAGCGTGGGCCCGCTGCCCCGCTCCCAGTGAAGCACCGTAACTTCCTCGGGAGAATGGACCTGCACGAAATGCACGTTCATACGATTGGGGAACATGGGGTGACTCTCCAGCACCGGGCCCCACTCGGCGAGGGGCACGCTGCGGATGTCGTCCACGTAGATCATCGCGTGCGGGTTGCCCATCCCCACGCAGGTCATGCTGAAACTCTGCCCGGCCGCCTCGATGGGCACGTCGATCGCCCGCTCGTCGTCAAGATCCACCGGAATATCGCGGGGCACGAGAATGGGCTTGCCCATGTCGACCCGGGCGGCGGTGACCTTGTCGCTTTCGTCCACAACCAGGTCGATTACCTTCACGCCCGCGCCGGTCTCGACCCGCAGCGGGTTGTTCCTGCTGAGGCCGTGATCGTAGGCGTATTTCGCCACGCAGCGCACGCCGTTGCCGCACATTTCGCTCTCGGAGGCGTCGGCGTTGAACATGCGCATACGCACGTCGCCCTCCTCGGAGGGCAGAATAAGAATCAGCCCGTCGGCCCCGACGCCGTAGTGGCGGTCGGAAATCCGCGGCGCCAGCGCCGCCGGATCCGGGGCATCCTGGTCGAAGCAGTTGACGTAGACGTAATCGTTCCCTGCACCGTGCATCTTGGTGAATCGCATCGTGTTTCCTTTCCCGCATGGAGTATAGCGGGACCGGGCGGAAATGGAAACTTTCCGCCTCTTCCGGGTCCCGGCCCGGGATGGTTACTACCCTTTCGGTAGAGGAGGCCGGCTCCGGTCTCTTCGTGGTTGGCAGACCGAAAGCCCCAAGGACTCAAGGAGTAACAGGATGTCCGTAACGCTTATCGAGAAAGACGGCGGAAGACTGCTGGAAGTGGACCTCCACGGGAAGCTCTCCAAGGAGGACTACGATTTGTTTGCTCCCGAGGTGGAGCGGCAGATCGAGAAGAACGGCAAGGTCGACATGCTGGTCAAGATGGACGACTTCCACGGCTGGGACGCAGGCGCTCTGTGGGAGGACGTCAAGTTCGACCTGAAGCACTTCAGCGACGTCGAGCACCTCGCCCTGGTGGGCGACAAGAAGTGGGAGAAGGGAATGAGCGCGTTCTGCAAGCCCTTCACGACCGCCGAGGTGAAGTACTTCGACAAGTCGGAGGAAGACCATGCCCGCCAGTGGATCTCCGAGAAGCACGGGCAATAGACCGACAGCCTGAGCCCCACGCGCCGGCGCTGACAGGCAGCGCTTGTGCCCCTGCGCCGGGCGATTGCCCGCGCGAACGGGCGTTTTCTCCCCTGGTCAGTCGTCGCGTTCCCAGTTCATATAGCGCGGCCGAATGCTCCTGCCGTCCAGCCGTCCGGGCTTCCAGGCGTTGTCGAAGACGCCGTCGGCGAGCGTTCTGGCTCGCCAGAATGTACTGCCCCGCCACTCCTGGCGGCGGAACTCCACCACCGCCCAGTCGGCCCAGGTCAGCGCGTTCCACGTGTCGGCCGGTGGCAGGGCCGTGGGCGGAAGCTCATCATTCAGCGGGCGGATGACATACACGTAGCGCCCCCTGGCGAACGGCGAGGGATAGATGAAGTACAGCAGGCTGTGCTTGCCGGCCTTTCGGGCGGCGGGGATCGCCGGGAGTTTCCTGCCGCTGACCTCGAACGGCCATTCCCCCTCGGCCAACAGGCGATTGGTCTCGGCCGTCCCGACGAGGATCAGGTTGCAGTCCCGTTTCTGCGCTTCGGTGACCTCGGTGTCGGCCACGACCGGCCAGGGCTGGTCGCCCCACGCCACGTCCAGCCGGCGTGCCCACGAGGCAATGCTTTTGAGGGCGGCGGTACGGCTGTCTCCCCCGCCGGTGCCGTAGACCGCGACGACCTTGTTGTAGCAGAAGTCCCAGATCGGCCCGGACTGCCCGTGCACTTTCCGCAGCTTGGGTCGAGTGGCTTCTGCCGCCGGGCCGGTGGTCGGCGAAGGGGCTGCCAGTGCCCAGGTCGCTTCGGCGACGCGCCGCAGCCGGATCGGCCGGGCGAGGTTGGCATCGTCGCCGATGCCGAGTTGCGTGTCGTCGATTACCAGCGAGTCGATTTTCTGCGGGGGGTTCAGCGTCAGGCGGGTGGCGTTGCGCGTACGGACCTTCAGTATGTTCGTATTCGGCACCAGCCGCGCGTCGACCTCGGCCATCTGCCAATGTTGCTCCATGCCCCGGATGTTCACCCAGTGGAACCGCCCGTGTCGCAGGCTGGCGGTGCGGGCGAGAACCCGCTCGGGCACCGTCCGCCGATGCTTCAGGAGCCACTTGCGCGTGTCCGACCACTTGTACTGCGGGTAAGAGATGTTG
>JBKHHV010000379.1:0-2534 GCA_046539005.1 Phycisphaerae bacterium | reverse complement strand
GCGGGGGGATTACCATTTCGAGGCGAAGATGCTCCGCGTACCGGAGAACACCGACGCCAACGTTGCCAAGGTGGAGCCGGCTCCGCTGGTGGTTCTGGCACGCCCGAAGGATGAAAAGTTCGTCGTCATCGACCTCGACCACACCGTCGTCGCCGACAGCTTCTGGCGCGTGCTGCTGGGCGGAGCGAGGCCGATGGCCGACAGCGTCCGCGTGACCCGGCGGATCGCCCGCGAGTACAGCATTATCTACCTCACCCACCGGCCCGACCTGCTGGCGCGGAAGTCGCGCGGTTGGCTCGACGAGCACGGTTACCCCACCGGCGTGCTGATGGTGGGCACGCTGGAGGACGCCATCGGCGACAGCGGTGCCTACAAGACCGCCCGGCTGGGCGATGTGACCGAACGCTTCTCCCGCCTGGAAATCGGCATCGGCGACAAGTACTCCGACGCGCAGGCCTACGTCAACCACCGCATGACGGCCTACTTGATCCCCCACTACGACCCCGACGACCTCGACGAAGTCCGCAAGGCGGCCCGATCCATCCGGCAGATCGACGACAAGGGACGCCTGAACGTGGTGGACGGCTGGTCGCAGGTCGAGGCCGGCATCTTCCGCGGGAAGGAGTTCCCGCCCGGGCAGTACGTCCGTCAACTGGAAAGCCGCGCCGACCGGCTCCGTCGCGAGGATCGTGACGACGATGACGAAGACGACGAAGACGACGATGATGATGACGACGAAGAAGAGGAAGAAGACGACTGACCGGTCGAAACGCCCGGGCTGGGCATCGGCCGTTTTTTGGAGTTCTCCTCATCTCTTCGCCACCCGATCCGCTCCGCAACCGCTCTTGCCGAATTCCCGATCCCGGGTATACTGGACTCTGTACACAAGGGAGGAAATCCAGTGACCCGCCGATTTGTCTCTGTCCCAATCGCTTTGCTTTGTCTCCTCAGCCACGCGGCCGCTGATGCGCGCACGCTGAACGCCGACCACTACCGCGACCGCCTGGCCGGGATGTGGATGGGGCAGATTCTGGGCAACTACGCCGGCCGTCCCTACGAAGGCGACTGCCAGCGCGGCGGTCTTACCGACGTGCTGGACTGGGACTCGGCCAGTTCCTTTACTCGCACCGATCCCTGGGAGGGCGACGACGACACCCTCTTCGAGTACATGTACGCCGACCTGCTGGCGGAGAACGCCTCGCCTTCGGGCAGCGACGTGAAGGCCCAGTGGGAGCAGCACATGAAGGTGCCTGCTTTCTACATCGCCAACCGTCAGGCCCGCTACCTGATGAACCAGGGCTACACTCCTCCGCAGACCGGCTCCCACGAGCGGAACGTTTACTGGTTTGCGATCGATTCGCAGATTACCACCGAGTCGGTCGGGGCGATGGCGCCGGGCATGCGCCAGCGTGCTTCGGACCTCACCGGCACCCTCGGCGGGGCGACCAACGAGGGCTACGCCCTCCAGGCGGCGCAGTTCTACGCGGCGATGTACGCGGCCGCTCCGTTCGGAAGCGACGTCGAACAGCTTGTGCAGGACGGGCTTGCGGTGGTGCCGGCCGGCTCGCGGACGCACCAGGTCATCACCGACACCTGGGACCTCTACACCGCCGACAAGGCCGACGGCACGCTCGACTGGCGCGCCACGCAGACTTCGCTGTTCGACAACTACGGACTGCGCGACGACACCGGCCGATACCGCGGATGGGTGGAGTCCACCGTCAATACCGCCATGACGACGCTCGCGGTTCTCTACGGGCAGGGCGACTTTAAGCAGACCGTGGAAATCGGCGCGCTCGCCGGCTTCGATGCCGACTGTAACCCCGCTACGGCCGGGGGGCTGGTCGGGCTCATGCAGGGCTACGACGCCATCCTGGCGGCCGTCCCCAACGCGACCGCAACCGATTACGAGATCCCCACGCTGATCAACTACGACAGTGTCACTACGGTGGACGCCGTAGCGGGGCTGCTGCAGCAGGCGGCGGAGGGTCAGATTCTCGCGGCCGGCGGGACCATCAGCGGAACCGGCGACCAGCGCACCTACACGCTTCCCGACGACGTGGTGACCTCGCCGGGTGCGATCGTCTACCCCGACGGGCCCGGCGGACTGGTGGGCGCGGTGAAGGCGGCCGGCGGTACGGTCGGCGTGTCGGCGTCGGTGGAGAGACATCAGGCGGCCGACCGTGGGAATCTCGGGCAGATCATGGACGGCATCATCGACGTAACACAGAACGGGCACGTGCCCTACTGGACCAATGACGGGAACAACCCTCAACCGGCCGGGGGGGACTGGTACCAGGTCGAGTTCGATCGGACGGTCACCTTTACCGCCCTGACGTTCCACGAGGGCGATGCCCTGCTGGTGAAAAGCTGGGACAAACCGGTCATCGAGAAGTTGCGGGGAGGGTATTTTGAGGACCTGATCGTCGAGGTCCTGCAGGATGGGCAGTACGTGCAGGTGGAGTTGCTGAGCCAGTCGGAGCCGCTGGAGGCGCTGAAGGCGTTCCAGCACATCGAGTTGGCGTTCAACCCCG
>JBKHHV010000120.1:0-10579 GCA_046539005.1 Phycisphaerae bacterium | reverse complement strand
CGCACTGCGGGTCGATGGCGATTCGATGTCGCCGGAGATTCGCCACGGCGATCTGGTGGTTCTGAGCCCGTCGGCACCGGCGTTGGACGGCCGACCGGCGGTGGTTCAGATCGACCGGCAGATCGGCGTGACCTGCAAGCTGCTGCGCCGCGAGGGCGACCGCACGCACCTGATCGGCCTGGCCGAGTCGGTGCCGCCGCTGTCGATCGACACGGGGAAGGTCGCTTGGGCGCTGCGCGTCCTGGCGCGGATCCGGGGATAGACAAGCCCCTTACCGCCCGGGCCGCCGGAAAGGAACGCACGGGTGGACCGCTCCGAGATTCTCCGCATCGCAACCGACGAAATGGGCGGGCGCATCACCGCGCCCGAACGCGAGGCGGGGTACATCCTCCACCACGGCCGGCGCGTGGCGGCGCTTTGTCTGACCCTGACCGACGCCATCGCCGAGCCACTGGATGTCTCGCGTGATGTGCTGTGGGCGGGCGGGCTGCTGCACGACGTCGCCAAGGGCGAGCCCGAGCACCAGGACGCCGGGGCGCGGCGGATTCCCGAACTGCTTGCCGGGGTGTGCGAGGGCGAGGAAGTCTCGCAGATTGCCGCACTGGTGGCGATGCACAACCAGCGGGGCGACGAGCGTTCGACCGTGGCCCAGCGGATCGTCCAGGACGCCGACATGCTGGACCACTTCGGAGCGCAGAACATCTGGATGGCATTTCATTACAACGCCGTCCGTCAGGAGCCCCAGGAAGAGACGCTGGAATGGTACGCCGGCGAGGGCAACCGCCGGTTCATGAACAGTGCCCGGGCGTCGCTGAACTTCGAGGTCCCCCGACTACGGGTTCTTCGAGACCGAATACGCCGCCCGAAACGCCTTCGAGCGAGATTTTTTCCGGCGGCTGCGGCAGGAGTCGCAAGGGGTTCTGTGAACATTCCCGGCCCGGGTACGTCTGAAAGGAAGCAGGGGCCCCCGAGGCCCAGAGGGAGCGACATGGCAGGGCAGGCGGAAAACGACATTCGACGGCGGCGATGGGTTCCGTGGCTGATGTTATCGGGCTGGTTGCTTTGCGCGGCCGTGGCGGTGGGGCTGGCCCAGGCAAACTCCTCCGAGGAGTCCGACAAAGCCGAAGCGGAATCGTCACCGGTGGCTCGCTACGTGGAGACTCTCAAGGAGGGCGGGGTCGATCCCACCGCCGCCGGCGTCCGCAAATATCTGCACAACCTCCGCCCCTCGGCGGACCATTCGGTCAAGGCGGCCGAGTACGTCAAGCAGCTCGCCGCCTCGGACTGGCGCAAACGCGAGGAGGCGACCAAGGCGTTGCTGGCGTTGCCTACCGTGCCGGCCGAGTTGCTGGAGGCCGCCGCCGGCAGTGACGATCTGGAAGTCTCGGCCCGCGCCCGGGAGGTGCTGCGCCGTCGAAGCGGCGGCGTGTCGCACATCTTGCTGGCGTGTTTCCGCATTCTGGAACACACCACCCCGGCCGGGTCGGCCGAATGGATCATCGAGGTTCTGCCGGTCTGCCAGCAGGACTACTTGGTCGAGGCAGCGTCCGACGCCCTTGCCGCTGTGGCGACCACCGCCGACGCGGACATTCTTCGCAAGTGCATCCGTGCCGATTCTGCCCGCATCCGCCGGTCGGCGATTCCCGCGTTGGGTCGCCTGGCGGGCAAGTCCGGCAGCAGCAGGCTGCGTCCGCTGCTGAAGGACAGCGACGACCGGGTGCGCCTGACCGCGGCCGTGACGCTGCTGAACCTGGAAGACCGCACGGCACTGGGAGCCCTCGTGGACCTGCTGTCGTCCAAGACGCAATCCACCCGCATGCAGGCGGTAACCGCCCTGAGGGTGGCGACGGGAAAGTACCATGGCTTCCTCGCCCACGGTGACGCCCAGCAGCGAGCCAAGGGCATCGAGACCTGGCGGGCGTGGGTGGACAAGCAGGGCGGGTCGACCGAGCTGCGCCTGCCGGTGAAGCTCGCCGGCGGGGTGCGGGGCAACCTGCACGGCAACCGGCTGGTGGCGTACGGGTACCGCAACCGGGTCGAGGAACTGGACCCGTCGGACAAGGTGGTCTGGTCTACCGAGGCCCGGGGCGCGTGGAGCGCCGAGAAGCTCGCCAACGGAAACGTGCTGATCGCCGCGTATTCGGAGAACCTCGTACTCGAGGTCGACGCGGCCGGCAAGCGCGTGTGGAGCTTCGGGTGCAATGCACTGAACGCCGAGCCGCTTCCGAACGGGAACTTCCTGGTCGCCGACTACGGCGGCAAGCGGGCGTTGGAGGTCAGCCGGGACAAGAAGATCGTCTGGAGCTACAAGACCACCGGCAGTTGCTGCGACGCCGAACGCCTGCCCAACGGCAATACGCTGGTGGCGGCCGGGAATAGCGTCGAAGAGGTGACTCCCAAGGGCGAAGTGGTGTGGAACCACGACGCCGGGACGATGGTCTACGGCATCCAGTGGCTGCCCAATGGAAACGTCCTGATGGCGCTGCTGAGCAGCAACAAGGTCGAGGAAGTCACCCCCCAGGGCAAATCCGTCTGGACCCATAACGTGAACAACCCCTCCGATGCCTACCGGCTGCCCGACGGCAACACGCTGGTGACAGGCAACGCCAGGGCCGTCGAGGTCACCCCCCAGGGCAAGGAGGTCTGGAGCAGGGATGGCTTCAGCTACGGGACCGTGAGGAAGTAGGCTCCCGCCATGCAACCGAGCCCGGGCAGGGCGCGTCCATTTCTTGACTCTGAGGCACAGCCCGGTAGGGTGTCTCCAACCGCGCCGTCGGGGCGCGGCCACTGAGATCGATGGAGCCCCCGTTATGTCTACACCCGCACTTCCCCGCCTTTGGTTTACTTCGGAGGATATCCTCGCCGCCCGCCGCCGCGTCCAGGACGGTGAGCCCACCTCGGCCGACGTCTACCGTCTGGCGAGTGAACTGGCGGATACCGACGTCGCCCAGTTTACCGTCACCGACGCCGACGGCCGCGAGAGCATCGAGGACGAGCACCACCGGCACCTGCAGTCGTATGCCATCGCCTACGTGGTCACCGGCGAGGCGACCTATGCCAGGCGGGCGTACGACTACCTCCGCACCTACGCCTGGGAGCAGCAGGACAACCTCGGCCGGGGAAGCCAGTCGCTGATGACCGCCCTGGCGATGGAATGCTGTTGGGAAGGCTGGTCGGAGTCCCAGCGCCTGGAGATCACCCATCGCCTGGTCGAACTGCACAACAGCTTCTACCACATCGGCCAGGGCGGCGACCCTCACCACGTGGTCAACAATCACTGGGCGGTCAATCACGCCGCGGCCGCCATTGCCGCGATGGCGGTTCACGGGCTCCCGCGCGACACGCAGGGCAACACCTGGGACCTTACCGAGGAGATCCGCTGGGCCCGCTGCCGCGTCCGGCCTTTCCTGGGACACCACGGCGACGCCGGGCTCTACCACGAGGGGCTGGGCTACATGGTCTACCCGTCGTGCTTCTGGCTGCCGATGGTGCTGGCGTCCCGTAACTTCGACGGGACCGACCTGGTCAGCGAATACCCCAACCTCGCGAGTTTCGCCCCGTCGCTGTACTCGGTGGCGACCACCCGCCCGACGGTGTCCGACTCCAGCAAGCCGTCCGAAGGCCACGGCATGATGCTCTCGTGGAACGATGCGGGGCTGGGTTGGTCGATGGCCAACGCCCAGTTGCTGGCGATCGGCATTGCCCCGCCGGCGCTTCGCGGGGCCCTCCGCTGGATGTACGATCGGCTCAACGGCCACCTCGGCGGGCGGAACTACGCAGTCCGCTGGGGCGGATGGATCTTCTCGTTGCTGTGCTACCCCTACGAGGTCGAACCGGAGCACCCCCAGGGCGTTCTGCCGCTGAAGGTGCTGGACTCGCGGCAGGGGCTGGCGTTCTTCCGCAACCGTTACCGCGACGGAGAGGACACCGTGCTGGGCACCTACGCCAGGACGACTTTCGTGGGCGGCCATCGGCAGGATGACGCCGGTTCGGTGCGTTTGGCGGCGCTGGGGCACGACTGGATCATCGGCGGCGGTCAGGCGCGGCCGGCGGCCGAGTATCAGTCGGTGCTCATGCCCGCCGACGGCAGCCGTGCGAGCGACCCGCTGGGCAAGGGTGCGGTGATGTACTACGACGCCGATTGTGGGGGCGGCGTGATCGGCCTGGACCTGCGCAACGTGAACGTGGGGTACTGCGAGCGTTGGCTGGCGATCGACTTTGCCGCCCCCGGGTCGGTCGAGTCCCTGGTGGCGATGATGGACCTCGTGGACGACCACGCCGGGCGCGACTGGGTGTGGAACCTCTCGCACGTGCGGCACCTGGAGATGACCCGGCACGAGGACGGCCGCGGGTTCGACCTGGATGCTCCCGACGGTGCGTGGATGCGTGTGAAGCTGCTGGGGGCGGTTCCCCGCCTGCTGGAACTGCGAACCATGCCGGGCTCCGAGCGGACCTTCCAGAACGGTCAGCGTTTCGAATACCCCGGGCAGCCGTACGTACACGCGGAGTTCGGGCATACCCCGCACCTGAACGTGCTGGCGGCGATGGCGATCGGCCGCGGGGACAAGCCGCAGGTTTCCTCGGCCGGCGGGGTGGACGTGCAGGTGGGCGACTACCTGTGGCGCAGGCCTTTCGGTGCGGCGGTGCCGGCCGACTATCCGCTGGGCGAGGGGGGCACGATGTCCCGTTGGCCGGCCGGGAAGGTCCGGCCGCAGGGCTGATACGCATCCCGATTGTAACTCGGGCGACGGAAATGCTCCTGGCGATATTCCCAGCAGGTACGGGATTTCCTGCAGGCATCGGCCATGAATTGCGCCGCCAGGTGGGCAGGCCGTTCAGCGCTGTTCGATTTTGGAGGAGGGAAGGATAGGCGAGAACCCTGAACGTGTCGGCCGTTCTCTGTTCGCCTTCAGCACCGTGAGCTTTCCATAACGAACATCGCCCGATTGTCTCGTGGGAGATATCATCCGATGGAGTGGCTCGCCACCCTGACGGCCCATGGCGTCAGCGTTACGCGCACGGAACAGCCACCGCTTACCCAGGGCGGCGCCCTTCGCTGCGCTCGGGCCTGCCTTGGGCTATCCTGTCACGGTCCTTCGGACCTCGCAGCCTCGGTGCCCCCTTCTACATGCCTCTTTGGCGCGAGAATCAGCCCGGATACGTATAAACTCGGCCGGCAGGTTTCTCTCTCGTCGGGCTCGCTTACAGTCGCGGCCTCGTGCGGGGTGTGGGGGTCGACTCCTCGTGCGTGGTGGCGTAGAGGATGGCGTTGAGTACGAGGCGGCGGGCGTCGTCGGTCGAGAGCCCCCGAACGTTCCAGGTGGGCAGCCCCTCCACCGGGCAGGACAGGCCGTACCGGCTGACGATGATCGCCAGCCGCCCCTTGTGGTGAATCCCCAGCAGCGCCGGGGAGTTGAGAGTGGGCTTCTCGGCCGCGACCGCCCGAGTGTAGCTCACCTTGCGGATGGAACTGCCCAGTCCGTCGGCGAACTTGCCGGTCAGCAGCGGATGCCGCGGGCGGATCGGCTTGAGCGAACTGGCATCGAACAGGGCCACCAGCGTCTCGGTGATGTCGCTGTGAAACGCCTCCGATCCCGCGCCGGGATCGATCAGCACCGTTCCCCCGCCCAGCACGTAGCTGCGCAGGTTCTTCTTCTCGGTATCGCTGAGCTTCGCGGGCCGATTGCCGGTAAGCCACAGCAGCGGCAGGTCCTCGGGAACCGGCGAGTCCAGGGAGACGGGTTTCTCCTTGAGCCCGACACTGATGGCATTGGCCAGGGCGGCCGACAGGCGAGGAACGGCCGTGGCGCAGGTGTTCCAGTCGCCGCGGTGTTTCGCCCGGCCGATGGTGATCCACCGCTCGGTCTTGACCTCTTCGGGCGGCAGGTGACCGATGAGCCGGTGGCCGGGCCCGCGCTTGTCGGTGGCGTAGAGGGCGAGATTGGCGATGAATCTCCCCGCCGCGTCCTCGCGCTGTTCGGAGCCACTGTGCAGGGCGCCGGAGAGGTCGGAGGTGGCCACCACCACCCGCACCTGCCAGCCGTCGCCCAGCCCGACAAGCCGTGGCCGTGAGGCGCGGGGGATGGGGAACTCCGCGGTGAACACCGGGTGATCGTCGGCGAACACCTGCGCAGACAGTTTCGGGAAGATGCCCTTGAGGAAATCGATCAACTGGCGGTTGAAGTCGCTGTCGCCCTGGCGTCCCTGTACCAGCAGCGTCCCGCCGCACTGCACGAACGCCCGCAGCCGCGCGGAAACCTTCTCGTCCAGCGAGACGTTCTCGGTGGCGTTGAGGTACAGCAGCGGCGCTTCCCGCAGCGTGCCCAGGGGGCTCTGGGAGGTGACCCACCGCCACGTGACCGGGCGGACGTGCCCGCTGTACCAACGGGCGGCCGAGGCGGCATCGCGGAACTCGCCGGTGAACTCCGCCTGGAAACGCAGACGGTTGAGCAGCACCGGCCTGGCCGCTTCGTGCAGCGTCAGCATCGCCAGGGCGGTGCAGACAGGCCCGTCGCCCGTGGGCCTGGCTTGCCTGACGTCGCCGGGCTCCGGGCCGATCCAACTTCCGTCGCGGAGTTGCTGGCTGAGCAGTTCGCCCAGCACGTCCTCGACCCAGGCGGTCTTGCCGAACCGGCGGGTGCCCATGTTGTTGGCGGCCTGGGCGAGCGCGTGCAGGTAGTAGTAGTAGTAGACCGTGTTGGAGCCCCAGATGTACTGGGGGATCTTCGCGGATACGTAGTTCTTGTGCATCCAGTCGGCGGCCGGGGCGAAGGTCTTCTTCGTGGGCGGTGCCTCCCCGGGGATCGGGTTCCCCCGGGCCCACTGGTCGGTAAGTTCCAGCAGGTTCAGCATTCCCCCGGCGACGGTCGTGCCGTAGCTGGAGGGCTTGACGCGGAAGGTCCTGCCCCCTGGCGGCAGGTAGCCCCAGCCGCCGTCGGCGTTCTGGGAGTCGGCCCAGAACTCCCGGGCCCGTTCCCACGTGGCGGCTGGTATTTTCGCTCCGGCCAGGTGGGCCTCCGACAGGGCGTGTACCGCCAGCATCGTGTTGGAGGAGTCCGCGTAGGTGCGATCCTGCATGGTGGTGGGGTGGGTGGGCCCGTAGCCCCAGCCGCCGTTGCGGGTGTTCTGCTGACGGGCGATCCACCTCGCGTCTTCGGCGATGGCTTCGGCGTGGGCGTTGGGGTCCAGGCGGGTCAGCAGCAGCACCCGCATGCTGCGTGCGTAGACGGTATTGGGCTGCAGTTCCATGACGTACTTGAGCCCACGGGCGAAGGGGGCGTCGGCCGGCTTGGCGCCGGTTTCCAGCGCCGCCAGCAACGCCAGCGATTCCAGGCCCCCGGCGTACTGCTGGGCCTGGGGAGCGCTCCACGAGCCGTCGGCCTTCTGGGTGGCGTAGAGGTACTTCAGCCCCCGCTGCATCGCGGCGCGAACGCCCGAGGGCGAAACGCCGGCAGCGCCAGCCGGGGTTGCGGACACAGCCGCCAGCAGGCAAACACAGCAGGCCGCGCGGAAAATGGAAGCCTTTCGCCGCGGGTGGGGCGTCCGGTTCGATGGCAATTTCATCCGGTCCAATGCTTCTGCAGACGTCGGGAAACGTCAGTAGGTAATCGCGTACAACACAATGTCCATCGCCAGCTTCTTCCCGTCGGCGTCTACGTATCCCCGGCAGGAATAGGGGCGGTCGCCTTCCAGGGCACAACAGAAGTCGTACCTGCTGTACAGGATGGCGGTCCGTCCGTCAATGGTGATCGCCTCCAGCGGGGGTGTGGTGGTACCGCGCCAGTTCTTCTCACCGGCCTTCTTCAACTCGTCCTGGAGGATCTTGCGATACTGCAGTTCGCCCAGGGGTACGCCGATCTTGCCGGTGTAGATGGGGTGGTCCTTCGCCAGCGGTGCGAGCTTCTTGTCGGGGAACATCTGCTTGACCATCGCCCGGAAGCTCTTGTCGAAGGCCTTCTGCCCGCAGCAGGCGCTGACCATCAGGAATCCGCCCTTGCTGAGATACTTGCCCAAGGCGTCGGTCTCTTCCTCAGTCATCGAGAAGCTGTAATGCCCGTTCATGAACACCAGCGGGTACTCGTAGATGCCGTCGTCAGTGGGCTTGATGTGCTTGTTCCTGGTCACCACGGTGACCTTGGCCTGGTCGCGCAGCAACTCGCAGAGGTTCACCAGCGCCCGGGGGTCGGCGTTGTAGTCGCCTTTGTGCCACAGGCGGGCGATCCGCACCGCACCGCGGGGGATCTCGAACTCCTTCTTCTTCCGGTCGCGGTTGGCGGGCAGTTCCACCACGTCGAGCTTGTCGGCAAGCTGCTCGCGCCCCGTGGCGTAGGCGGCGATGTTTGTGCCCAGCTTGAAGGCGATGTCCGACCAAGGCTTGATGGTCTGCAGTTCCCACAGGCAGCTCAGCGCCTTGGGCGAGTAAAACACGCTCGTCCGGCAGCCGATGTTGATGCCCTCCAGGTCGTAGGTGGTGTCCATGTCGTAGTAGCTGTGGAACACCGGGTGGTCCTTCTGGAGCTTGCGGAGCTTGTAGCCCTTGCGACCCCACGTGCTGCGGGCGAAGTTGCGGAAGTCACGGTCAAAGTCCTTGTGACCGCAGCAGGCCTCGAACAGCAGCACACCGCCGGCCTCGACGTAATCCTGCAGCTTCTGCTTGTCCTTGACGGTGAAGATCGGGAACTCGTGGCCGGTGATGTAGATCACCGGGCTGACGCGCATCTCCCGCAAAGAGTCCTTCAGCGAGATGGTCTGCCAGGTGGTGCGCTTGCCGAGTTTGTCGTCGATGTGGGCGGTGAGGTGCTCCAGGTCGTGGATGTTCCGGTTCCAGGAGGGCTTCTTGATGCCTTCCCACCGCAGCTTCTGGAACAGCACCGGGCGGTTGCCCTTGGCGAGGAACAGCAGGCAGAAGGCGGTGTCATAGACCGATCCGCCGCCGCGTCCCCGTCGGCCGCCCCAGCCACCGCCGGACCAGCTCCCGTCGCGTCCCTGGGCTTTGACCAGCGAATCAGCCCCCTTGCGGTACCAGTCGTGCTTGCCGAAGTGCTGAATCCCGGCGATCATCCCCACCCGTTCGAGCCCGTAGAGGTAGTAATACAGCCATCCGCGGTGTTTGGGGTTCTCCTTGACCGAGAAGTTCTTCGTCAGCCAGTTGATGCCCGCAACGATGGCTCGGTTCTGCTGGTAGCGCCCGCAGGCGGGGTAGACGCCGTTGACGAATGTCCGTCGCCCGCCCACGTTCAGTCGAAGCCCGCAGATGTACAGGCTCGCAAGACCGGCCGTGGTCATCGATCCGTAGGGGTTGCTGCGCATCTGTCCGGTGTAGCCCCATCCGCCGTCCTGGGTCTGGGTGTTGAGGAAGTGCTGCTTGCTGCGGGTCCACAGCGCCTTGGGCACCTCGATGCCGGCCTTGGCGGCCTCGTGCAGGCCCAGCAGGGCGAACTGCGTGTTGGAATTGTCCCCGCGTCCGAAGGCACGGCCGCGAATGACGCCGTAGCCCCACATGCCGTTTTCGAGCTGGGTCTTGATCAGGAACTTCGCCGCCGCCTGGAGGTGCTTGTCCCTGGCGGTGCGCTCGGCCGCGGCGTAGGCCTGTGCCTTCAGCGCCACCACGTAGGTCCGCTCGTTCTTGACCTTGTCCAGGGCGTCGAGCCCCTTCCGGACGGCGGGGTCGTTGGCCGGCACGCCGGCATTCAGCAGCGCAAGGACAGCCAGGGCGGTGTTCCCGCCGGCATACCCGCCGCCTTGCCAGTTCCCGTCGCCGCCCATGCGGCCTTTGAGATTACGGATCGCTAGCTGGATCGCCTTCTTGACTTCCTGACTGGTCACCTCGGCCCGGGCAGGCCGGGGCGTGAAGACTGCCCCCGTCAGCAGAGTTACGATCAGCGCCGCCGTGAAGCCCTTGTGCATCCTGCGTCGCATAGGTAAGATTCTCCCTTGGTTGTCTACAGGGCCATCGAAGCCATTGTACCAGCCGGCCGCTTCGGGTGAAACCGTTTTAGAGATCGTCGCGGGGGTCCGTTACCCCGGCCGCGGGGTCTCGTTCTCTGGCGTTGTGGGGTAATCATGGCGAAGGAAACGTACGAAACCCTGATGGAGCAGTTCGCCAAGTCCCGGGTCGTGATGATGCGGGAACTGGGCAAGGGTATCATCGGACAGCGCGAGGTGTTGGACCAGATATTCGCCGCGGTCATCTCCCGTGGGCACTGCCTGCTTGTGGGCGTGCCGGGGCTGGCCAAGACGCTGATGGTTTCATCGATCGCCAGAGTGCTGGAACTGTCGTTCAAGCGGATCCAGTTCACCCCCGACCTGATGCCTTCGGACATCACCGGCACCAACGTGATCGAGGAGTCCGAGCAGGGGGGGCGCAGCTTCCGCTTTGTGAAGGGCCCGGTCTTCGCCCACATCATCCTCGCCGACGAGATCAACCGGACGCCCCCCAAGACCCAGGCTGCGATGCTGGAAGCCATGCAGGAACGGCAGGTTACCGTCGGGCAGGACACCATGCCCCTGCCGGACCCGTTCTTCGTGATCGCCACGCAGAACCCCATCGAGCAGGAGGGCACCTACCCGCTGCCCGAGG
>JBKHHV010000378.1:0-2541 GCA_046539005.1 Phycisphaerae bacterium | reverse complement strand
CTGGTTCAGCGGTACCTTGGCTTCAGCGGCCTGTTCGCCGTCGGCCAGGTCGGTGTTCAGCGCCCCTGTGGTCGAGTTGGCGCTGAAGGTGCAACTGTTGATGTCGTAGTACCACCCGGTCCGCCCGTTCCGCTTCGGCTTGCGGACCGCCCCGACCAGGATGTCTCCGGACACGTCGGCCGGTACGAACGGATTGGTGGGCCACTCGTGCAGATACGGGCCCAGGGAGGCGTCGGGGTCCACCTTCCCGGCCGCGGTGGTCGCCCCGGTCAGACGTTTACGGAAATTTGCCATGTCCAGCGTTCCGGTCTCGTCCAGGTGGGGCCCGCGGTTATGGTCGTGTTCGAGGCGGTAGCGTTCGATCGCCTGCCGCACGGTCTTGATGTCGGTTTCCAGCCGGGCTTCACGAGTGTCGGTGGCGGCTCCCATGAAGCGCGGTACGGCAATGACGGCTATGATCGTCAGGATCAGGCAGACGATCAGCAGCTCGACAATCGTAAATCCTCGCCTCAGTGAGTTCATACGACTTTCCTCCACGCGGCACCGGGGGCTCCGGGCTGTAGAGTATTTCGTCTATTCCATGGTCCGGCTTTAGCATGGCGAAAGTGTTTTGGGTGCGCAAAAGCGACCGTCAAAACGTAGCTTTACGCCCGGGATCTGGGCAGTCCCGCCGGTCGTCACAGGGGGCTCCCACCGGGGCCGATGCGCCTTTTTGCGCATAAGTCATTGTTTTTGGGCAAGAGAGCCCCTAGGATTACCGACGAAAGGGACAGCGGGCGCAGTCGTTGGCTGCGCCCGGCAAGGAGGCCGTTTTCCCCCTGTTGTTCTCTGATTGAACGGACGGAGTTTGTGAAGAGGCTTCTCGCGCTCATCCTGCTGACAGGAGCGTTCCTGGGCGGTTACTACCTGGGTCGGCTCCCCGACAGCCCCGACATCTTCGCCTGGGGCCGCAATGCCGCTCTGCGCTCTGCCGAGATCGCCCACAAGGTCATCGCCACGCTGGAAGACTGGAACGGCGAATCCGCCCCCGATTTCCAGCGCGTCGGACAGGCCGACCCGCAGGATGACACCCCTCGCTGAGCGGTCCCCGCGCCGCGGGCGAACCCCCTCGGCATGTCCGAACCGCCCCCATTGTGCCGGACTGGAGGCAGCGATTGGGTTTACCTGCGCTGCTGGGCCTTGCGGATCATCTCGAAGATGGTGACGGCCTTGTCCTGTTTGGGGGCCAGCAGGGCTGCGACCTGCTGCTCGGTGTAGTTGCCGCGCACCCATCCCTCGATGTCGAAGGTCTCCCACCAGCAGTCGAAGATGCGCCGGCAGGGCAGGTCACCGCCGCAGGTGCGGCAGTACTCGAAGCTCAGGTCGTGCCCCAGCATCGGACAGCGTCGCTTGCGGGCGTCGTGTTGGGTTTTCTCGTCGGCCATGAGGGTATTGTACTCCATCGGCCCCGGGCGGCAAAGCCGGTGTTTTGAGGCAGGCGCGCAAAGAAAGACGCCGAGGCGACAGGCCTCGGCGTCCGGTTATTCTCTTCACGACGGGCGAACCCGCGGGCGTTTACCACTTGCCGCTCTTGCGGGGTTCGGCGGTGGGGTAGCCCGCGAAGATCTCCTCGGCCTTCTTCAGTTCTTCCTCGGGCAGTTCGATGTCATCCAGCTTGCCCTGGAAGTAGTTCTGGTAGGCTGTCAGATCCATCAGCCCGTGCCCGGACCAGTTCATAAGGATGACCTTCTCCTTGCCTTCTTCCTTGGCCTTGATGGCCTCGGCAACGGTGCACGCCAGGGCGTGGGAGGTCTCCGGAGCGGGGATGAACCCCTCGGTGCGGGCCCACTGGACGGCCGCCTTGTAGCAGTCGGTCTGGTGGAACGACCGCGGCGTCAGCAGCCCCTCGACGACCGCCTGGCTGACCAGCGGGGCCATGCCGTGGTATCGCAGCCCGCCGGCGTGGATGGGCGGCGGAACGAACGCGTGCCCCAGCGAATGCATGGGCATCAGCGGGGTCATGCCCGCGGTATCGCCATGGTCGTACACGAACGGCGCCCGCGTGAGGGTGGGGCAGGCGGCCGGCTCGACCGGGTAGATCTCGATGTCAGCGCCGTTGATCTTGTCGGCGACGAAGGGGAACGCCAGCCCCGCGAAGTTGCTTCCGCCGCCGGCACAGCCGATGATCACGTCGGGCTGCTTCTCGCCGACCTTGTCCAGTTGCTTTTTGGCTTCCAGCCCGATGATGGTCTGGTGGAGCATCACGTGGTTGAGCACGCTGCCCAGCGAGTAGCGCGTCTTGCCGGCGGGGTCGGCGACGGCCTGCTCGATCGCCTCGGAGATGGCGATGCCCAGCGAGCCGGGCGTGTCGGGCATTTTCTCCAGGATGTCCCGGCCGGCCTGGGTCTCGTTGGAGGGGCTGGCGACGCAGTTGCCGCCCCAGGTCTGCATCATGAGCTTACGGAAGGGCTTCTGGTCGAAGCTGATGCGGACCATGAACACCTTGCATTCCAGGCCCACCAGCGAGCAGGCGAACGCCAGGGCGCTGCCCCACTGGCCCGC
>JBKHHV010000119.1:0-10602 GCA_046539005.1 Phycisphaerae bacterium | reverse complement strand
GAGGAGACCCTTTACTACGTGACCGACGCCGGTCACAATGTGACGGCCATGGTATTCGCGGCCACCGGACAAGTCGTCGAACGCGGACCCATGCAGAAGTCAGCTTGGCTGTCGGGCCAGCATCACCCACCGAGCAGTACGTCTCGACCTGCATCGGCCGTTAGACCCACTCCGTGGCCGACGTTCCGGGAAAAGGCAGGCCGGCTGCATCGCCGGGTTCATCTGCCCAGCAGGGCGTTAAGTAGTTCTTTGCGCCAGCGGTTCGCCTGGCGGTCGTACACGCCGAACCCGGCTCCGAACTCCCAGTACGCCCACGCCATGTCGTGTCGCTCGGCCGTGGTGCGCACGAAGCGCGTCCACCGCACGCGCGATTCCATGTCGGCCTTGCCGTAGGCGCCGAACTCGCCGAGGTAGATCGGCCGACGGTGCTTCTTGCCCCATGTCGCCACCCGGGCGAAGTGCTCCTCGATCGCCTTGCGCTGCTTGGCGGTATCGGCCCATTTCTTGCCGAGCCATTCGTTGGCCTTCTTACCGACCCACTCGGCGCCCTGGTGGGTAAAGTGGAATGGGCTGTAGTAGTGGAACGTCACGATCAGCATGTGGTCATCGGCCGGGAGTTGGAGCCTGTCGAGTTGGTTGGGGCTGTTCCAGCCGGCCGGCCCGACCATCACCGCCCGGGTCGGATTGCTCTTGCGTACCACGGCCAGGGCACCGGCGAGCACGTCGTTCCATTTGGCCGCGTCCAGCTTGCCGTGCGGTTCGTTGAGCAACTCGAACACGAGCGACCGGTCGTAGTCGCTGAACGCCTCGGCCACCTGTTTCCAGAGGGCCACAAACCGCGGCGTCTCGGCGTTGGGGTCTTTGTAAATCGACTCGTGGTGGTGGAAATTCAGCACGACCGCGAGTTTCTGCCTGCGGGCGTTGTCCACGGCCCATCGCACTCGCTTCAGGAAGGCCGGATCGATGCGGTAGGGGGCATTGGCGTCGGCGTGGGTGTCCCAGCGGACGGGGATCCGGACCGAGTCGAACCCCGCCTCGGCGATCTTCGCGAAGAAATCCTTCTCCATGGTCACGCCCCACTCGCCTTCCCTCGGCGCTTCGAGCATGTTGCCCATGTTCACCCCGTCACCGAGGCTGCGGTTGATGTCGAAGGCGTTGGCGTCCTGTTTCTCCGTAGCGGCCGATCGGCCGGCAAGGAGCACAAACGCCAGCATCACCGGGAGGATCAGACAGGCAGGTCGCAGTCGCGGACTCATGAGCGTCTCCGGAAAGGGTCGTGGTTCCCCTGCAGGATATCGACCACGGCCTTGACGGTCCAGCAGGACTACCCTCATCGCCGAGCCGCGGATGCCAGATTGACTTGACAGAATCCCGCATGGAAGGGATACTGTCTCTCGGCCGGGAAGCCGTGCTCGGGAGGCACAGGGAGGTTCGCAGCCGTATTTTGTGTGGGGCCCGGCAAAGAGGTCGTACATGATCCAACCGCCTGTTCTCGACTTGCTCGAACCGCGCGTGCTCCTTTCGGCTGCCCCTGTTGCTGGCGCCGAGAACCTCTGCGCCCGGGCCATCGCCTCCGACGCCATCGAACTGACCTGGGACGACCTGTCGGCCACGGAGACCGGGTTTACGCTGCAGCGTTCGCTCGGTGGGGCCGACTACCGCACCATCGCTTCGCTGCCCGCCGATGCGACCGGATACGTGGATGACTCCCTCGCCGCCAACACGCTGCATTTCTACCGCGTGCGGGCCGAGTTTCCCGATCGGCCGGGCGCCTGGAGCAACCGCAACTACACTCTGACACTTTCGCCGGCGACATCGGAGTATACCGTCTCGGATGTCCGGGCCTCGTGGACGCCCGATTCCACGGTCATCGTCACCTGGCGGGAGAACTTCGACGACGAGAACGGATATGAAATCCAGCGCCAGGACGTGACCGCCGGCGGCAGTTTCCACACCATTGCCACCGCCCCGACCGACGCGGACACGTTCCTCGACGACGATCCGCTGGCCGAGGACACCCATTACGCCTACCGGGTGCGGGCAATCGGTGCCGACGGCCAGACGCAGTGGTCTCCGTCGGCCACCGCCGTGATCTACTCTTACGGCTCATTCTTCTCGTTGGGTGAGCTGAACAGCGATCTCGCCGCACCCACCGACCTGCAGGCCGCCTCCAACGTCACCTCGCAGATTGACCTTTCTTGGACCGACAACGCATTTGCCGAGACAGGCTATACGCTGAGCGTGTCCTTTGACGGCGTGCATTATGAGTACCTCGCCAACCTGCCGGCCGACAGTACCGGGTACGTGCACAACGGGGTGACGAACCTGGGCGAATATCACTACCGCCTGCTGGCGACCGGTCCGGAAGGGGCGGCCTCGCTTCCCGTGGACGTTCGCGGTCAGGCACGTCCGTTCGACGATTCCCTGTCGATCCCGGGTAACTTCCTCGTCACGTGGGATGCCGAGACCGGAGTACGGCTGGACTGGTCGTCCGTCGAGGGAGCCACGGGCTATGCCATCGAAACCGTCAGTGGCAGCAACGTCCAGCGGCTGGCGTCTGTCCCGGCCGATCAGACCTGGTTCCAGGACGCATCCGGTTCGAAGTTCACCGACTACCGCGTGCAGGCGCTGGGAGTAGATGGCGACTCGCGCTACACAGAGACGATTGACGCGCACGAGTACGTGCCCGAGCCCGTCCCGGTCGTGACGAACCTCCGCGTAACCCGACAGACGAGCACCCGCATCGACCTGGAGTGGGACGACATCGGCCAGTACTACGATGGTTTCCGCATCCTGCGGTCCGTCGACGGCGGCGAGTTTCATACCGTCGCGTGGCTCGAAAGTGGCCGAACGAAGTTCGAAGACCATACCCTCTCGGCCGGGCAGAGCCTCCGCTATCGCGTGGTCACCGATTACCGGCAGCAACAGCCCTTCGCCGAGATCGTGACCTCCACCGATTGCAATACGTCCGTGCCCGCGACGCCGGGAAGTTTCTCGGCGGCCGGTGTCGGACGCCGCCAGGTGAACCTGTCCTGGACCGATCTTGCCGACAACGAGACCCATTATCTCCTGCAGCGTCGCCCCGCCGACGGGGGCGATTTCGTGACCGTCGCATCCATCCCGGCCGGCTCCACCCGCTACAGCGACACCGGGCTGGAGGCGGAGACCGATTACGTGTATCGCCTGCTGGCGGTCGGATCGGCCGGTGCGTCGGCCGCGGTGGATGTTGCGGTGTCGACCCTCGCAAGCGACCCGGCCGTCACGGTCAGCACGGAGACACTGACCGGTTTTGACCGCCTGCGCATCGTGGGGACGGCCGCCAACGACCACCTGCTGCTAAGCCAGTCCGGCGATACCCTCCACGTGTACGCCGGCGGGACTCTGCTGGGCAGCTATGCCACGTCGTTCGGGGAGATCATGCTCTACGGCGGAGACGGAGACGACACGCTCGAGGTCGACGCCACGGTCACCACGCGGGTGCTGATGTACGGCCAGGACGGTGAGGACACGCTGACGTTCGCGGGTTCCAACAAAGCGTTCCTGGTGGCGTTGGGCGAAGGCCGCGACGTGCTCAGCGGCAATGGCGTGAATACCAGTTACTGGGCCGACCGGGCCGAGGACGTGGTGAACGCATCGGCTGCCGAGCGCGAAGCCGGCCGGGTGCACCTGATCGAGAACTTCTATCAGCCCGACACATTCGACCCCGACGCCAGTGGGTACCACAGCAAGGAGTTGGACGGCCAAGCATGGGTAGACCCGGGCATGTGGGGGACCTATGAGGGCAACAGCCCCGGCCCGAATACCTATCCCGGTCACTCGGTGTGGGGGCTTTCGCCGTCGATCCTGGACGTCAACCAGGGCAACGCCCAGGACTGTCCGTTCACCGGACGGTACCAGATGATCGCCGCCCAGCAGCCCGAGGCCCTGGAGGAGTACGTCGTGGACCTGGGGGACGGCACCTACGCCGTGGACACCCGGCGCGACCTGTCCGTCCGTGTGGACGGAACGTTCTGGAACTCCTACTACTCCGACATCGGCCCCAGCGGGAATATCTGGTGGCTGCTGCTGGCAAAGGTGGCGGGCGCACATGGCCTGCCCCTGGAGGATCCGAGCTTTCTGGACAGCGAGCGTTTCGACCCCGCAAGCATGAGTGCCGAGGAGGTGGACCGGGTACGTCGCGAACTGCGATCCGGGTCGGCCGTGTGCGCGTGGAACAGCGGCAATCGCGTATTGGGGGCGCCCGTGGTAGCCCAGGGGCACAACTACGGCGTGCTGGACATCTTCGATCGTGACGGCCGAACGTGGGTGATCCTTCGCAATCCCTACGGGGGGCGGGTGGTGGGCTTCGAGGACGGCCTGCCGCCTGAGCGGCATGGCCTGCTCACGCTGACGCTGGAACAATTCCGGGCGAACTTCTCCTCGCTGTACGTTGAGCCGGCGAAGTCCGATCTGGCGTCGACAAGCATATTCTACAATAACTCCGAAATGGACGGCAGCGACCCTTCACCGGGATCGACCGACGATGCGGCCATCGCGGTCGGCAAACACCTGCTCGGTAGCGGTGAGGAGATAACCGCGGCGAACTTGTCGGGCTATGCCGGTGGCATCAACGGCGTGATGTTCGATGTTACAGGGCTGGGACAGCGCCTGGTGTCGGGGAGCGACTTTGAATTCCGCATCGGTTCCGGTGGAGACCCGGCCGACTGGTCGGCGGCGCCGGACCCACTGGCGGTCGCGGTGAGACATGGCGAGGGGGTCGGCACGACCGACCGTGTCAGCATCGTGTGGGAAGACGGTGCGATCACCGACGGCTGGGTGGAGATTACGTGTCTGGCCAATGCCGACGGGGGAACGCTCGGGCTGCCCCGGTCGCAGACGTTCTACTTCGGCAACCTGGTGGGCGATGCCAACGGCGACCGGCAGGTCTCCCTGGCCGACCTCTCGACACTGGCGGGCAACTGGGGCGCTGTCGACGAACTGCGCGGGCCGGCGGCTGGCGATTTCAACGGGGACGGCACGGTGAGCCTGGCCGATCTCTCGACGCTGGCTGGCTCGTGGGGAAACACGCTGGCAAGCCCCACCTGGAACCCGCCCGCCGGGGGGCTCGAGCCATTGACGGCGGCGGTTTCTCCCATCGGCGAAGCGCAGGAAGCCCAAACGCCCGAGGCGGGCAACGCAACCGTCACCGCCGACTCCTCGCCGAACGGAAACGTTGCTGCCGTCGCCCCCACGCCGTGGATGCCACGGCCGGCGACGGTGGACGCGCCGGCGGTTGCGCCAAACGGTGTGGCGCCCGCGCCTGTCGAGGACCGGCTGGACGTCGTAGACCTGCTGCGGCCTGCCGACCCGGGCGACGACGGCGACGCGGCCGATCTGGACCTGCCGATGTAGAGACGCGGCGGGGCGGTGGGCCACGTCGGTGTCAGCCTTGTGTTCGGCGGGGTAGTGATGGCGATGATCTACCCGGTGGGCAACATCAGCGGCGCTCACCTGAATCCGGCGGTGACGGTCGGCTTCGTGCTGGCCGGGCGCCTGGGGGCGCGGGCGGCGGCAGGGTACATCGCGGCACAACTGGCCGGGGCTTTCGCGCGGCGAACGCCGCCACCGAAGAGGAAGCCCTGGACTGTTACCGCCGCGTGCGCGACGAGATACGCGATTACGTCCGGTCGCTGCCCGACTCCCTGCACCGCTGAGCGCCCCGACAGCCCCCCCGGGAAACCTCGCGCCGCCCATGCCCGGGGGGATGGGAGCGCCTTCCCCTGTGATTCAGTAACTTTTCTGCTGCGCCGTAGGTCTGCGCGGGCCATCGACTTGCGCTGTGCGGGCAGCTCGCCGGCCGGTCGCCGACGTTCGATCTTGTCTAGATATGCGGGCATGCGAATAGGATGGTTTGTATGTCGATGGCTCATCGGCACCGGAGATGCTCACAAATGTGGTCGGGAGGACCGTTATGAACACTCAGAAGAGAAACCGCAAATGGGGGATTCTCGCGTTGTTGCTGACCTTCTCGCAGGCAGGTGCGCTCATCGTCCACCCTCAGGACGATCCGCCGTCTGGCCTGACTGCCCCCAGCCCGGCGGTGGTCGGTTCATGGGGTGGATACGCAACGGCCGTGGCGATTGCACCAAACTTCGCCATATCCACCCTTCACCAGGGCGGGGGCGTGGGCGAAACCGTGACCTTCGACGGGAACGATTACCTGGTGGCGGAGGAATTCCCACACTCGACCGCCGATTTCCGCGTGGTAAGGCTGACCCGGCCGGATGCGACTCCTGCTGAGATGAGCGAGTTCGTGCAACTCTATACCGGCACTGACGAAGTGGGACAGACGGCCGTTCTTGGCGGGTTCGGTGAGTCGCGAGGTGCACAACTGACCAGCGGCGGGATAACCTACGGCTACCAGTGGGGGACCGCAGGCGGTCTGCGGTGGGGACGTAACGCCATCGACGCCAACGACCTTGTGACAGGAACGGAGGTCTTGGTAGCCGACTTCGATGGCCCGGGCCAACCCTCGTATCTGCAATACGAGGCGACCATCGCCGACGGCGATTCCGGCGCAGGATGGTTCCTGTTTGACGGGAACTGGAAGCTCGCAGCGATTACGAACAACGTGGACATACCCGGTGAGGCGATCTTCCTGGATGCCGACACTCTCGAACCCGACCCCGAGCACCTTGAGGGCATTCGTGTCAGTCCGTACGCGGAATTCATCCACGCCCGCATACCTGAGCCGCTCTCGCTGACAATCCTTCTTGGCGGCGCGGGCCTTATTGCTGTTCGCAGGCGTCGATAGTTCACGCGCGCAGAGAAACGGCGAACCTGCCACAAGTCCTGGGTAAGGTCCGCCGTTTCCGATCTCCTCAGCATCTTCCGGCTTCTACAGGCACAGCATGTAGGCGACCAGCGCCTCCTTCTCCTTCCGTGTCAGGTCCAGGTCCAGCACGAGGTTGAAAAACTCCACGGTGTCGGCCAGGGTGAGCAGTCGGCCATCGTGGTGGTAGGGGGGCGAGTCCTTGATGCCGCGGAGGGTGAGGGTCTTCACCGGTCCGTCGGGCGTGCTGTAATGATCGTTGATGACTTCCGGCTTGTAGAACCGTTCCAGGCGCAGGTCGTGCATCTGCTGGTCCATGAACGACATCGCCGGGATGTGGCACTCGGCGCAGCGTCCCTTGCCCAGGAAGACCTTCTCGCCCATCAGTTCCTTCTCGCTGCACTTCTCGGGAATCAGCCGACCGGCCGGGTCCAGCTTCGGGGCCGGCGGGAAATCGAACATGTTCTGCATCTGGGCCATCATCACCACCTGCGAGGCGCGGTCGGGCAGGTTCACGCCCTTCTTGGCGGCGATTACGTGGTCCCCGTCGAAGTAGGCGCTTCGCTGTTCGAACTCGGTGAAGTCCTCCACGCTTCGCAGCGAGCGTTTGGAGCCGTGAATCTGCTGGTTGTACATCCCGCGCAGCGAGACGGTGTCCAGCCGCATTCGCGCCGTCTGCGGGCGGGTGTCGGGGTTCAGGTGGAAAGCGGCGTTGGTGTGCCCGTTCACGTGGCAGTCCAGGCAGGTCACGCCCAGGGAAGGTTCGGCGACCTTGCGGTCCCAGGTCTGGTTGAACTGCTGCTGGGGAAACGGCGTCAGCAGCAGCCGAAGCCCTTCCATCTGCACCGGGGTGAGAATGCCGTGGAAGATGTCGTAGTAGTTCTTGATGCTCAACACCTTGCCCTGCGACACGTCGCCCAGGTCCGGCCGCGAGGTCAGGTAGATCGGCGGGGGAAATTCCGGGGTGAGGTGCTCGGGCAGGTCGAAGTCGATGTCGAACCGCTTGAGGTCCCGCTTCTCCAGACGCAGCATCGCGTCGATCTGTTCCTGGGGGAACACCTGTCCGCCGGTCTTGTGGTGGGCATGCGGCAACGGCCGAAAGCCCCGCGGGAACAGGTCCTTCCGCTTGATCTCCTCGGGGGTCATCTTCGCCAGTTCCTCCCAGGTGACGTCCCCGTGCAACTTGACCCGCACGCCCTGCTGCACCGGCTTTCGGCCGGCCGACATCATGGTCTGCGAGGGGCTGTCCGACAGGTCGTATCGCCTGTCGAGCAGTTGCTGCTGGCGTTTCTGGAGGTCGTCCTTGCGCTGCTTGTCATGCTCCATCATTTCCTCGAAACCCTTGTCGGGTACGACGGGCATGTAGGTCTGGTCGTTCTCGATGGTCGTCTTCGCCGACCCCTGGGCCCAGAGCACGCCCAGAAACGCCAGCGTCGGCAGTACCGCAACCAGCAGGCCGGGCCAGTATCGTCGGAAGATGCATCGCATGGCTCGCTCCTTTTCAGCAGGCAGAGATGGGTCGGCCGACCGTCCTGGGTCGAAGGCTGGACGGGCGGGCTTCCTTGTTCATACTATTGTGTACCTGCCGGGGTGTGGGGTTTTTCCCCAATAACGGCAGGAAGGAATTCCACGACGTGCAGCCCGAGATCACAATCCGTCTCCGCCGCGCCTGCCTGTGGGCAGGACTCGTCGGATGCCTCGCCCTGGCGGTGCTCTGCGTGGTGCCGACCTTCCTGGGAGCGGGCGCGCCCGAGCGGTGGTTCACGTCTCCCGCCGGGGCGGGGGTATGGTGGGCGTTGGCAGGGCTGCTGGTGGGCGCGTCGCTGGCGGTCAGGTCGCTGCATCGACGTCCATTGCTGCTGGCCGGACACCTGGGACTGGTGCTGATCGTCCTGGGTGCCACGTGGAATTCCCCCACCCTGCACCTGCTGCGGGAGAAGTGGTTCGGGGAGACGAAAGTCCCGGCCGGGTACGTCATCCTCGCCGAGGGGGAGACCAGCGGAAGCATTCTGGGACGCGACTCCGAACCCGTCGGCCGACTTCCGTTCGAGCTGCGACTGGAGGATTTCCGCATCGAACACTACCCGCCGGATCCCCAGGCCCGCTGGCGTTTCGTGGTCCGGACGCTGGACCCGGGCTCGCGGGAGGCCCTCCCCACCTGGCGCGAAGCGGCGGTGCCCTGGAAGCCGGGGGAAGAGACGATTCTACCCGGGTGCAGCGTGCACATGCGGGTGTTGCAGGTCCACCGCCAGGACGGGACGCCGGAGGTGGAAATCCGCCTGCGCCGCGGGCAGGAGAAGAAGGAGTCGCTCTTCGCCCCGCAGAACGCCACCGACCCGTTGCGGCTGCCGCTCAACGCTCTCTACCAGGACGATCCCGCCTGGGTCGCCGACGGGGCGCCGGTGCTGTTCTTTCAGCCGCCCACGCCACCGGTGAAGGACTACGTCTCGGAGGTCACCGTCCTTCGCGACGGCAAGCCGGTCGGCCGCCGGCGCATCGAGGTCAACCACCCCCTGCACCAGGGCGGGTACCATCTCTACCAGCACAGCTACGACACCCGCGCGGGGCGGTTTACCGTCCTGCGGGCCGTCAGCGACAGCGGCATGGGACTGGTCTACGCGGGGTTTGTGACGTTGCTGGTCGGCCTTGGCGGGCACGGAGTGGTGCGGCTGATCCGCCACCGAAGGCCCAGAGGCGGTGACGCATGAACCTGCCTGCCACGCCGCTGGCGATCCTGATCGCCGTTTCCGTAGCCCTGCATGCCGGGGCGATTGTGGCCAGCTTCCTGAACCGACGGGCCGGATGGGTCGGATATACCGCCGCGTTTGCCGTGGCCGTGGTCGCGGTCGGCTGGCGTTGGTGGCAGTCCGGTCACGTGCCGCTGCAGGTGATGTTCGAGATCTTCCTGGTACTCGGCGCGCTCATGTTTCCGCTGTCGCTGGCGTGCCGCTGGGCGTGGGGCATCCGCTCGGAACGGTCGGACATGCTCCTGGCGGCCGTCCTGCTGGTACCGGCGGCGTTCGTGTTTCCTCACGAGGCCCGGCGCCTCCCCCCGGCGCTGCAGAGCGTGCTGCTCATCCCGCACGTGGCGGCGTACCTGGTGGCGTACGTGCTGATGGCCAAGGCGGCCGTCCAGGCCGAGGTGGTGCTGGTGACCCGCGACCCGGGGCGGCGCCGGGAGGCATCGCAGGCGGCGTATCGTCTGTCGCTGGCGGGCATCGTGCCCATGACGCTGGGGCTGGTGCTGGGCGCGTGGTGGGGCAAGCTGGCGTGGGGACGGTTCTGGAACTGGGACCCCAAGGAGATGTGGTCGCTGGCGACGTGGCTGACGTTTGTGGGCTACTTCCATCTGCGGGCGCTGTACCCGCAAGGCCGGCAGAAGGCCCAGGCGGTCCTGCTGCTTATCGGGGCCGGGGCGATTGTCTTCACCCTGCTGGGCGTGAGCCTGCTGATGGAAGGGCTGCACAGCTACGCGACCTGATGGGGCAAAGTCACCGTCCGAATCGGTCGACACGGAGGGAGGTCGCGTTCTCCTGCCCGTTTGTCCGCTCGCGGCCCCCGGGGCGACAGGAGCCGTGCTGTGGCAGAACCGGCGTGGGATCACGCGCGCATTCTGCGCCCGCACCTTTCGAAGATGCTGCGCGGCCGTTCGGCGTAGTCACAGGCAGCCGAAACGGTGGGTTCCCGGTGGGAGGTTACTCTTCTCGGCTTGCCTGGCGGTAGCGACGGGGGGTGGTGTCGCGTCGTCGTCGGAACTGGCGGTTGAAGTGCGAGAGGTTGGAGAACCCGCA
>JBKHHV010000003.1:0-31476 GCA_046539005.1 Phycisphaerae bacterium | reverse complement strand
AACTCGTGTCGCCCCTTCGGGGCTCGCGCTTCTGGGCCGCCCTTTTCCGGGGGCTTACGCCGCCCGGCCATCCGCCACCGCCCTTTCAGGGCGGGACAAAAGCCCCCATCGCCTGCTTCGCAGGCACGTTGCCCCAAACGGGGGAAGGGTCTTCCGGCGGGCAGGCAAGCTGCCCGCCGTACCTTGCGTCTTGCCGTTGGCGGGCACCTGTGTTCTTCACCCGCGTCTGCGTTGGCCAAGGTGACCGGCTGGCGTTTGCCCTTACCGGACACCGGCGAGGCCGGGGATCGGCTTGCGGGACAGGTCGCGAACGCCGGGGGCGAGGTCGGACAGGTCGTGCTGCAGGTGCGTCAACGGCACGAACTTCGGGACGTTCATGGACACGCAATGCAGCGCCCCGCCCAGCGGGATCACGCTGTCGCAGTTGATCGGGACGATCTTCCGCCCGGGCAGCAGCTTGCGGTATACCGCCAGCGCCTCGGCCTCGGTGTTCGGGTCGACGCCCGAGTAGACCGGAATCAGCGCCGCCCCGTCCAGCAGCACGCCGTTGGTGTACGTGCGCCAGTTCTCCTCGCTGTGAGCGGGCATCGGGATGCGGTGCACCTGCATGGGACCGGCCGAGGTATCCTCGCGGGCCAGTGTGGCGGCGGCCTCGTCGCAGATGGCTGCGTTGACGGGGTCCTCGCTGGGGTCGTATTGTCCCACGACCACCACGTTGGGCGCCAGGAACTGCACGAACATGTCCACATGCCCGGTCGGTTCGCCTTCCAGCGGGCGCAGGTACAACCACCGGCGGAAACCGAGTTGCGACAGTTCTTCGGCCACGCCGGTGTCCACCAGGCCGTGGGAGGCATTGACGCCGATGGGTGTGGTGCTGGTGACGCAGAGCCCGTCGCCGTTGTTGAGCAGGTTGCCGCCCTCGATCCGCAACTTCATGCGGACCACGGGCAACTTCATGACGGTGCCCAGGGCGCGGGGGACGTCGTTGTCCACATCCAGCGAGTCCTCGTCGCCGTCGTCCTGTGCGTAGACGGTGTCGAAGATCCGCACTTGCCCGTCGCTGCACTGCACGAACAGCGGGCCGAAGTCCCGCACCCACATCGACTCTACCGGTACCACCAGGAACCGAGCGGCGTCCTCGGGGAGGTTGGAGTCGCACAGCAGCTCCTGGCCTCGCATGAGTTGCTCCTCGTCGTTGACCAGGGCGATCACCTCGGCGTGCTCGTGGGCAGCCGAGACGAACTGCACGAACAACTGCTCGTGCTGCAGGACCATCTCGCCGGCCCCGATTATCAGGGCCCCCTGCGGGGCGAACTCGGCGGCCATGCCCAGGGAATGCGGCAGATCGCCGAAGGTGATGTGTACTGGTTCGGATACCTCGCCCGGGGCGGGGCGGGTGTGCACTTCCGCCGGGCGGACCGGGGGTCGGTGAACGGCCGAGCGGACATGGCTCACGTTCGAGCCGATAAGAAACGCCCCCAACCCGACCACGCCCAGCAACAAGCCGCGAACCAGCACGGCGCCTCGACGCAATGTCATTGCTTTGGCCTCCGGTGGCGCGGCCGGGCCGACCCGTGTGGTGGGGCCTGTGCTGTCGGGGCGTTTTCCACGCGGTTCGCACCCCAAGGCTCCGCCTTCGCTCACCTGGACTCTCTACAGATACAACGCCCGAACCGGCCCGGAATTGTGCCGAAACCGGTGGGGACCATCATTTTCCATCTGTTGCGGCCAGCAGCTTTTCGATGCTCTCGACGGGTACGAAACCCGGAATGTGCTGCGTGAAACAGTGCAGCGAGCCGTTGCCCTTGATCAGCCGGTCGGCCGACATCTCCACCACGCGCCTTCGCGGGCACAGCGACAGGTACACCTCCCGGGCGCGTCGCTGGATGTCCGGGTCGGCATCGGAGTAGCGGGGCATGACAAGGACGTCGTCGGCGAGGATGATGTTCGTGTAGGATCGCCAGCGTCCCTCGGTGGGACCGGGCATCGGGATGCGATAGACCCGCATGGGCCCGTCGTTGGTGGGCTGTCCCCGCAACGTGGCGGCCGCGGCGTCCAGCACGCGGGCGGCGTCCGCGTCGTGGCGGGGGTCCATCTCGGCCACTACCGCCAGATCGGTCGCCAGGAACGCCACGAACATGTCCACGTGCTGGGTCGGTTCGTTTTCGGGAAGCCGGAGGTGGACCCACTGGCGGAATCCCATCTCTCTGTTGAGCATCTGCCCGATTTGGTCCTTGGTGAGCCCCTTGTCGACGTTTCGGCCGATGAAGGTGGTCGAGGTGAGTACCAGCCCGTCGCCGTTGGTCAGCAGGTTTCCGCCCTCGACGATCAGGTCGACCTTCCGGCAGGGCAGGCCCATGCGGCGGGCGATTTCGGCAGGCAGGTTCTCGTTGCCGGCCTTGAACTCGCCCCGCTTGCCCCGCGGGATCGTAGGGTCGAGGATCAATGGGCTCCCGTCGGCCCGTTGTACGAACAGCGGGCCGAAGTCGCGCACCCACGAGCTGTTGTGTGGGATCACGACGAATTGCATCGCCGAGCGGGGCAGGAAGTAGCGGTCCAGCAGCGTTCGTCCCAGGCGGGCCTCGGCGTCGGTCTTCACCAGCCCAACCAGGGTGATGTCCCGGTGCAGCAGACGCGCCAGATCCGCCAGCAGCTTGGGCGAGGTCTTGAGTGTCTCGCTGGCACCGATAAGCAACGCCGGCTGCCGGTCGAACTCGGCCCACATGGCCAGGGCCGGTGAATCCGACGGGGTCGAGGTGGTCGTTGCGGTGCCTTTCACCCCAGACGGCCCGGCACGGAAGTGGGCCGTGGTGGAACTGCCCCGGGCATGGCGAGGAGCCAGGCCCGGGAACATCGGCCGACCCCAGTGGGCGCCGGCAATGAAGCAAAGAGCCGCCGCCGCGATCGCCAGGGCGGTCCGGGTGATGATCTTACCTGTACTGCGGGACATCGGTTTCCTTTCGGGCAGGTCCGCCCCAGCGGCGCAGAGACAGCGCGGGCGGAAGCACTGGGATTCATGCCGAACCAGCGGCCGGGGGTTACCGCCGACTCGACGCACGGCGATGCTGGGTATGCCGGGCTTCGCGGCCGTCGGTTTCTGCAACCTGTCCGACCTGCCGCAAGGCCTCCTGTGGTACTCCTTGGCGCCGTTTTCAGACGGCGACGATGCCCATTGTATCGCCCATCGGGCGTCGTGGGAACAGGGATTCCCTATCTGGAAAACGCCTGAAAGCGGAATATGTTTCATGAATCCTCCCGGGTGGGACAAGAATTTGTTCCCTCGTGAGTTACATCGGCGGCAGGCGGCCGGGCCTGTCGGGGGCTACCTTGATGCCGACCGCCCGGGCGCCCCAGCGGTCGTAAAGCTTGCCGGCGAAGGTCGGGGTCAGTCCGCTGGAGACCGTGCCGAACACCTACGCCCGGGACAGCTCTTCGCGCGAGAGCTTCAGCGCCGCCAGCAGGTGGTCGGTGAACACGCTCACGCCCATGGTCTGCCCGGGCAGGCTCATCAGCAGCCCCACGGTGCCCACGGCCGGCACCACCCAGCCATAGAACACCCCCACGGCCTTGGGCGAAAAGGGCAGGCTGTTGAGGTTCCTCTTCATGACTCGAAGCGGGCTACTCTGCACACCAAGGCGGCAAGAGCCTACGGGCTGGCGGAAAAAGGGAACGCCAGGCGTTTTCTGCGACGGCCAACGGGTTCGGAACAGGAAGGCATGCTGGGTGGAGTTCCACGCCGGGGGTTGGGCTCTGGCGGGTCTTACTCGGCCGGCTGATGCTCGCGGGCGTTTTCTCGCTCGAGGTGCATCTTGAGGTACTGGCCGGTGAAGGAGTCGGCGTTGGAGATGATCTTCTCGGGCGGGCCCTCGGCGACCACCTCGCCGCCGCCGGCGCCGCCCTCGGGGCCGAGGTCGAGGATCCAGTCGGCGCACTTGATTACGTCGAGGTTGTGCTCGATCACGACGACCGTGTTGCCCATGTCGGCCAGGCGGTTCAGCACGTTCAGCAGGTTGTGGATGTCCGCGAAGTGCAGCCCGGTGGTCGGCTCGTCCAGGACGTAGAGGGTGTGCCCGGTGGCGGTCTTGCCCAGTTCGCTGGCGAGTTTCACCCGCTGGGCCTCGCCGCCGGAAAGGGTGGTGGAGCTTTGCCCAAGCTGCACGTAGCCCAGCCCCACGTCGGAGAGCGCCTTGAGCAGTTGCTTGATCTTCGGGAAGCTGTCGAAGAAGCCCAACGCCTCCTCCACCCGCATCTCCAGTACGTCGGCGATGGTCTTGTCCTTGTAGCGGACCTCCAGCGTCTCGCGATTGTAGCGTGCACCGCTGCACTCCTGGCAGGTCACGTAGACGTCCGGCAGGAAGTGCATCTCGATGCGCTTGGTGCCTTGGCCCTGGCAGGCCTCGCAGCGTCCGCCCTTGACGTTGAAGCTGAACCGCCCGGGCTTGTACCCGCGGATCTTCGCCTCCCGCGTCTTGGTGAACAAAGCCCGGATCTGGTCGAATACGCCGGTATACGTGGCCGGGTTGCTCCGCGGAGTCTTGCCGATGGGCGACTGGTCGATCTGGATGACCTTGTCGATTCGGCGTACGCCGAGAATCTTGTCGTACTCGCCGGGCTTCTCGCGCGAACTGTACAGCCGCCGCTTCATCACCCGCAGCAGCGTCTGGTTCACCAGCGTGCTCTTGCCCGAGCCGGAAACGCCCGTCACGCAGATCAGCCCGCCCAGCGGGAAGCGGGCGCTGATGTTCTTGAGGTTGTGCTCGCGACAGCCGCGAAGTTCCAGGCACTTCTTGAGCGTTACCTTGCGCTTATCGGCGGGGCGGTCGATGCGCAGGCGCCCCGAGAGGTACTTGCCGGTGATCGACTCGTCGGAATCGAGGATGTCCTGCAGGGAGCCCTGGGCGATAATCCGTCCGCCGTGTCGCCCGGCGGCGGGGCCGATGTCGATGATTTCGTCGGCCGCCCGGATGGTGTCCTCGTCGTGCTCGACGACCAGCACGGTGTTGCCCATGTTCCGCAGGTGGGACAGCGTGCGGATCAGCCGTTCGTTGTCGCGCTGGTGGAGCCCGATGGTCGGCTCGTCCAGCACGTAGCAGACCCCCACCAGCCCGCTTCCGACCTGCGTGGCGAGTCGGATTCGCTGCGCCTCTCCGCCCGAGAGGGTTGCGCTGGTGCGCGACAGCGTAATGTAGTCCAACCCCACGTCGGCGAGGAACGTCAGCCGATGGCGGATCTCCCGCAGGATCATCTCGGCGATCTGAGTTTCCTCGGCCCCGAGCTGGAGGGTGTTGACGAACGCCAGCGCATCAGAGATCGACATCTCGGTCACGTCGTGGATGTTCCGCTCGCCGATCTTCACCGCCAGCGACGACGCCCGCAGGCGTGCCCCCCCGCAACTGCGACAGGCGTGCTCGGAGAGGTAGGTGTGGAGGCGCGATTTCACGAACTCGCTGTCGGTCTTCTCCCAGCGTCGCTGGAGGTTGGGCAGCACGCCCTCCCAGTCGTTTTTCGGATCGCCGTGCAGGAGCTTGCGCTGGATGTCCTTCGACAGCGTCATGTACGGATCGTTGGGCGAGACCCCGTACATGCGGCAGAACTTGCGGATCAGGCGGTTGTAGAAGATGTTCATCCGCCGCCCGCCGTGGCGCCAGGCGTCGATCGCGCCGCCCGAGAGCGTCTGCGTTTCGTCCGGCACCACCAGTTCGGGGTCGAATTCGAGAATGGTCCCCAACCCGTCACACGACTCGCACGCCCCGTAGGGCGAGTTGAAGCTGAACATCCGCGGAGACAGCTCCGGCAGATTGGCCTCGGGATGCTCCGGGCAGGCGTAGGTGGCGCTGTACACCTGGTCCACCCAGTGGGCGAAAGGGTTGCCGCCATTGTTGCCGACGGCACGGGTCTTCTCGCGGTTTTCCTCGCCGGTGGGCTCGTAGGTGACGGTCACCAGCCCGTGGGTCAGCTCCAGGGCGGTCTCGACGCTGTCGGACAGCCGCACGCGGACGGTGTCCTTCAGGATGAGCCGGTCGACGACGACGTCAATGCTGTGGACGCGGTTCTTGTCCAGTTCCGGCAGGTCTTTGAGGTCATGGACCTCCCCGTCAACCCGCACGCGGACATAGCCTTCCCGCTGCACGTGGGCCAGCAGTTCCCTGTGCTGCCCCTTCTGGCCACGCACCACCGGAGCCAAAACCATAAAACGGGTCTTTTCCGGAAGTTGCATGATACTGTCGACGATCTGGCTGACCGTCTGGGACGTGATCGGTCGCCCGCAGATCCAGCAGTGGGGGGTGCCCACGCGGGCAAACAACAGCCGAAGGTAGTCGTAGATCTCGGTGGTGGTGGCGACAGTGGACCGCGGATTGGCGATGCCCGCCCGCTGCTCGATCGCCACGGTGGGGGGCAGGCCCTCGATGTGCTCGACGTCCGGCTTGGCGAGTTGCTCAAGGAACTGCCGGGCGTAG
The DNA here is from genome assembly GCA_046539005.1 of Phycisphaerae bacterium. Lineage (GTDB taxonomy): Bacteria > Planctomycetota > Phycisphaerae > SM23-33 > SM23-33 > CAZFPT01. The sequence goes on along the minus strand of JBKHHV010000003.1, from coordinate 25,018 downwards.
GCCGAGAGGCTCTCGACGTACTTGCGCTGTCCCTCGGCGTAGATCGTATCGAACGCCAGGGAACTCTTGCCCGAGCCGCTGAGCCCGGTGACGATCACCAGCTTGTCCCGCGGGATCCGCACGTCGATGTTGCGGAGATTGTGCTCCTTGGCACCGACAATGACGATCTCGCGCGACGGGTCGACCTTCACCGGCTCCGTCTTCAGTGAAGCATCGGCCTTCGCGTCGTTCGCCGTCTCCCGGGAGGGTGAGGATGTCTTACGCTTCCTGGCCATGGGTATAGAAACGCAGATTATACCTCGGCGGGGCGGGCGGAACAAGCGCTATGCACATCCCCAGAGAGAAGATAAGTAATTGCAGGAGGTTACGGGAAGCCACCGTTTCGGGCCTCGCCGGGCTGGCTATGTCGGCAGCGATTACTCTCCGGCGTGATCTTCGCGGATCAGCGCCATGCAGAGCGTCTCGGCCGAGGTGTGCCGCACCACCGCCAGCAGGGTCTGCATTGCCACCAAGGGAAACCACAGCAGCCCGCGGACGGTGTAGTCCAGCGTGCGGGCCAGCCAGCGGAAGGTCCCTTTGCGCTTCGACTGGGGGCGGTAGACCCGGTGGTAGCGGCGGGTGTCGTTGACGTACGCTTCCTGGTGGACGCCGAAGCCATGTCGCCCGGCAAGTTGGCGAAGCACCTTGGCGGTGAACCAGCAGGTGTGTTCCTTGTTGCCGCCGGCGTCGCCCCGCAGCAGTACACGCAGGAAACGTTCCAGCGTTATCGGGTTGGGGGTGGTTACCAGCAGCAGACCGCCGGGCTCGAGGTGCTCGCGAACCCGCTCCAGGAAGGCTCCGGGGTTGTTGAGATGTTCGATGATGTCGCCGGCCACGACCACCTCGAAGGTCTGCCCCAGGTCCATGGTCTCCACGTTCGCGCACAGCACGTCGAAGCCTTCGGCGCGCATCTTCTCGATTTCCTCGGGCAGGTAATCGACCCCGAGGGTGTGGGAAGCCTTGCGGGTGATGAAGGCGTGGAGAGAGGGTAGGTCGGACCGGCCGAATCGATGGCACGCGCAGCCGAGGTCCAGAACCCGTCGGTTCTCGACGAATCGTCCTATCCAGGATTCCTTGGTGGCAAAGAGCATCGTCACCGGAGAGGGCGAGGGAAAGCTCGCCAATGGTGCATCGGTGGGCGGTCGGGTTCAGCCGGTTCCTGGGGGTTTCCCGTGGCGGTCAGCTTTCGGATTCCTCGTCTGCCTCGGCCAACTGCAGCATCGCCAAGGCGGTGGCGATGTCGTTGGTGAAGTCGAATATCTTGTCCAGCCCCGTCACCAGGAAGACGCCCCAGACCTGCGTATTGACGTCGCAGAGTACCAGCCTGCGACCGTGGTTGAGCATGATCTTGCGGAGACGGAGCAGTTGGGAGACGTTGGAACTGTTGATGAAGCTGACGGCGCTGAAGTTCAGCACCACGTCCACGGGCTTCTGTTCGAGGCTGTCGGTCAATGCCGTCAGTTCGTCCGTGAACTGCGGGTCGTCGCCCAACTCGGCCACTGTGATCTCGTCGGACCAGTTCTGAATAGCCATGGCTGCGATTCCTTTCCAAATCCGCCTCGTAGCGTATCCAATGCCCGGAGGCGCGTCAACATCTCTACAAGGTATCTTCGGACAACCGGCGAACAGGAATTCAGGCGATGTATCAACTTTCCAACAAGAATGTTGCGCTTCATCGCTCGCGGTAGATGATCCGCCGGTCCAGCCCGAGACGCTCGATGCCAGGCAGGATCTCCTGAAAAAACCGATTCCCGTCCACATAGTACCCGCTCGTCGGCTCGATTTCCGGAATCTCACGGCTCCAGAAGGAGTTGAAGCGCCCCATCAACTGCTCGCGGAGGTACTTGCTCAGCATCGACGCCAGCGCCACCGGCAACTGGTGCTCGTCGCCCTTGACCAAGAAGTGCAACTCCATCTCCCGTCGGCCGTCGCTGACGCGGTAGGCGCTGAGACGGCTGCTTTCGTCCAGCACCTTCATCTCGCAGCCCGGGAAGATCTGCTGCAAGGGGCGAAGATAGTGCGACCGTCCGCCCTGACGGTCGACGTAGACCCGGGCCCGGCCGCCACGCATCGACTCCCATATCCGCATCACCAGCCGCCAGGCCACGCCCATCAGCGTGACCGACTTGTTGTTCGTGCCCTCGGTCAGGCGGTTGTACTCGCCTGCGAAAACCGGCTCGGAGACCAACTCCAGCACCGACACCTCGGCCGCCTGCATCGCGGTGGACAGGGCGTTGGCGGCCAGCGTGAGATCGGTCTCCGAAATGCAGGAGGGGATCGCCGAGTCCAGTTCGGCGTACCACGGGTAGGTGTCCACCTGAGCCAGCGCCCCCGGACACACCCGCTGCAGCAGTCCGCGCAGGGTGCGGCAGGGCTCGCCGCAGCCCAGCATCGCCGCCAGCACGCCGCGCTCGAGGTGTTCCAGCCCGGCACCGTTCTGGCGGGAGTAGAGTTTCTTGCTGTCGCCGATGGCGATTCGCCCCTTGCGCCGGGCGGGTTTGCGGACCACCGCCGAGGCCAGCCGCCCCCACAGGCACTCGTCGGCCGACCCGTCGGGAACCTGCAGAACCGTCGCCGAGACCACCAGCGGCCCCAGGACCGGTCCGAAACCTGCTTCGTCGATACCTGCAAGAATCATCGTCTGCCTTTGCTCCTGACGCCGGCGATTATACGCCCCGCGCGGCGACCTGTCGCGGGCTTTCCTATCCCGGGCGAAAATGCTGCATGCCCGCCGGCCCGCTCGCCGAATGTATAACAGGTATGGACCGGAACGAAACCCGAAAACGGATCGTCCGCATGCTCCTGGTGATCGCGGCGATCGGACTGATGCTGCTGGGGCTCTACCTGCGCTCCGGGCAGATCAACCGCCGTGCCGGTCGCCACGAGGAAACCAAGCGGCAACAGCAGGCCCAGGCGCTGCTGGAGCAACTGGCGAATCGGCCGTTGTTTGTCACCACCGCGACCGGCTACCAGGCCGCGTCGGTCGAAGTGGTGGACGAGTTCTACCTCGCCGCGCGCAAGGTCGGGCTGGACCTCATCTTCCTCTACCGCACCGCCGAACCCGGTTCCAGCGTCCACACCAGCCTGGCCTACCTGCTGGCGATGGGCGCTCCGAGGAAGTACCTCGCGGCCGTGGAAGAGCGGCAACAGCCCGCCGACGCCAACGAGGTCGTGCTGTGGATCCACCTGGTCCGGTCGGCCAAGGACGAATACCGCTTCCCTCCGGGGTTGCGGGAGCCGCTGCGGAAGCGCCTGATGCGGTCGCAGACCCCGCCGGGTCGATGGTTCGCCGCCCGCCAGTACTTCGACGCCGGGGCCGACCGGCGGGGCATCGAAATAGCGGCCGACCTGCTCGACACGCCCAGCTACTACGGGGGACTCGCTGCCGCCAGGCTCGCCGAATTCGAGCCGACCCGGCAGCGGGCGATCGACTACCTCTGGGACCTGGCCAACTCCGGCCGTCCGTGGCTGGTGCGCGAAGGGCTGATGCATCTCAGCCACGTGCTGGAGGCGCAGGACACCTCGGAGTATCTTGCCTTCACCGTGGATGACTCGCCGGAGAACATCGCCGCCCTGCGCGGAGAGCTTCGCAGCCGCCTGTCCGCCAAGGAACCCCAATGACCGACGACCGGATTGATACCGTACTGAGCGACGAACTGACGCAGCGCGACCTGGAGCAGCTTCGGGCATTGCGCGATGCGGTCTACCCGCCCCAAACCCGGGACGAAATGCGCCGCCCCCTGTCGGACCCCGCTCCCGAGATCGATTGGCCCCCTGCCCGTCGCGAACGCTACTTTCTTCTTCGCCGCCACGGCGAGTTGGTCGCGACCAGTCGGCTGATCCCACGGCGAATCCGGACGGCCGACGGTGCGATGGACGTGCTGGGCCTGGCCGGCGTCAAGACCCACCCCGACTTCCGCAAGCAGGGACTTGGGGCGGCCGTGGTGAGAGCGGCATTTGCCGGCGTGGATGACGGCAGCTTCCCGGTGAGTCTCTTCCAGACCGGCGTGCCCGGCTTCTACCGCAAGCTGGGTGCCCGGGAGGTAGACAACCGCTTCGTCAACCGGTTCGGGCAGGACCCCGCCGAACGGCCTTGGTGGGACAAGGTGGTGATGATCTACCCGGCCGACGCCGACTGGCCCGACGGCGAGATCGACCTGCTCGGCCCGGCGTGGTAATTCGGCAAAACGGGCAGGAAGAGTCCGGCAAAGCGGGAAGGGCGGTGCCAGGGGTGTCTCGGTACGCCTGTGCAGCCCCAAACAGCGCTGAACGCCAAGGCGACCCGGTGGTGTTCGGCGGAATCCGCGACAGGCCGGGAATTGACGTATCCGGGTGCCATGCTTCTCCGCGCGCAGAGAAGCATGCTATCTCGCTGTCGTAACTTCGTGCCGCCTCTTTTGAGACAGCCCCCATCGCCTGCTCTGCAGGCACTTCCCCCGGAGCGGGGGAAGGGTTGCGCTCGGTGCCACGGGTGTCTCCGACAGCCGTGCTGCTCCAAACAGCGCTGAACGCCAAGGCGACCCGGTGGCTTTTGTCCGGCATAGAAGCTTGGCCGGCATTGGCGAGGCGATTACATGGTGGTGTCTTCTTGCCACCCCATCGACTGGCTGGCAGGGCGTACCTACGCCCGGGTCAGTCGGGCGAAGAGGTACCGCTGGGCGGCAGGGATCGCGGCCGACAGGACCGCATCGCGCACTTCCAGTTCGCCCTCGCCGGCCAGCAGGTCCACGTTCCACTCCCCGTCGCCCAGCATCGGGACCGAGCTACAGAAAGTCGGCCGTTCGTTGCGCTCGCGGAACAGCAGCAGCCATGCCTCGCGGCCGCTCTCGGTTGCGGCGGCGAAGCCGGTCCACGAAGTGCCGTCGGGACACTCCCCGATGGGATACACGGTCGACTGCAGCAGCGCCGGCCGCTGGTGTTTCCACACCTCGGCCAGCTGGGCGGCGTGCCGGAAGTACTCCTCGGGCAGGTTCTGCACCTCGCACCACACCAACGGGCTGCCCATGAGGACGGCCGCCAGCAGGTAGTCGGCCCGATAGGTCTCCGGGGCCAGCGGGTCCTCCCTGTACCGGTCGCGGTTGCGATGGTTGTTGAGCAGTTCCATCCGCAGACGCCTTGGCTCGATCCATCGCGAGAGCTTCCAGAAGTTTCGCAGCGTATGGTGAGGCCAGTAGCGTCGGAAGTCGCTGTAGCGGTTCTCCACGAACAGCGGGCCCACCTCCGGCATGCCGAACCAGCCCGGTCGAATCTCGGCCGTCACGTCGAGGTCGAAGGTCACCTTGCCGCCCGACTCCTCCAGCACCGCGTGGAAGAATTTCCGCAGGTTCTCCTCGCCGGGGCGGGTGCGAACCTTCACACCGTCGATCTTCACGAACTCCACGTCATAGGTCCGGTGCAGACGCAGGACGACGTCGGCGTCGCGACGCCAGTTGAAGAAGTCGTCGGCCGAGTCCGGGGCGAACCACAGCCCGAACCGCAGGCCATTTTCCGTTGCCTGCCGCACCAGCGGGGTCAGTCCGCCGGGCAGACGTTCCTCGTCGGGCTCCCAGAAGTCGGGATTGGCGGTCCAGAAATCCTCCCACGCACCGGGCTGGTCGGGCTTCTGACGCGCCGAGTTCGCCGTGACTCCCTTCTGCCAGCCGTCGTCGATCTGCACCACGTCCACGCCCAGGCGGGCGGCTGCCTCGACCTCGGCCGAGAGGAAATCGGAGCGGATGCACGCATCGCGCGATCGGTCGCCCCAGGTGTTGGAGAGCATCAGCCCCGTGCGCGATTCGTGGGGCACTCGCAGCAGGCGCTGGAAGGCGTGGATCGCCGCGGTCCGCCCCTCGCGCCCGCCGCTGTACGGCAGCGTCACCCACCGATAGCCAGGCCGATGGTCGCCGCCTGTGCCATGCCCGTACAGCACCAGGCGGTGGCTCAACGGGTATTGTGAGTGGTCCCGGGTGTACTTCCGACCGCTGTGGTCGTAGAAGGCAGCCGAGATGCCCCAGGTTCGCAGGTCGGCCTCGCACGGGCAGGGGCGCACCTCCGGCAGCGGGGCGAGCTTGAGCAGCACCAGCCCTTCGCCGCTGAGCGGGTCATGCAGATCGAACAGGTTCCCCCGCAGCGACAGCGACCGCTCGTCGGGGTGCAGCAGCCATTCGTTCTCGAAGACCAGTTCGTTGTGTACGTCGGTCTGGTCGCGCATGACCACCTGCGTGAGTTTCAGGTGCATCGAGGCCGGCTCGATGTACTCCAGCGAATCCAGCGGCGTGAGCCCGTCGGACTGCCTGCGCTGGTCGGCGAGTTCGACCCCGGTGGGCGAGTCGTCGTCCTGTGCGTCCGATGCTTGGGGTTTGCCGCCGTTGGCGGGCGTCAGCGCCTGCAGGCTGCAGGTAATCGCCGCCGAATCCGGATAGACGCAGAAGCGGTAGACCAACTCGGCCGACTCGCCGGTAGCGGTCAGCGTAACCCGCAGCGAGGCCGCTTCGACCGGCAGGGCGGCGCCCTGGGCGAATTCGATGCTGACCTGCCGCGGCTCGGACGGAAGGGGGGTCTGGGGCAGCGGAGACGGCTGACGGGCAGGGCGGGCGAACCAGTTGCGCCCGGTCCGCCGATCGATCAGCGAGATCGGCCAGAGCTGCCCCTGCTCATCGACGCGCCATACGCGGCGCACGCAGGAGTTCTCGATCGTCAGCAGGTCGTCGGCCATCGAGGCCGAACAACCTTGCCAGGAATGTTGGTGGGGGGGCTCAGTCATGGATGCCTCGTCCGCAGAGTAACAGGCACGTTCGAGGATTCCCAGCGGTGGTCAGGATTTGCCCGGCAACCCCATGGTCCGGACCGCTTCGGTAGCCCGTTGCTTCAGCAGCAGTTCCGGTTGCTCCATCGCCATGCGGGTGGAGACGTTGCCGTCCACCAGCGGGCGAACCGCTGCGAAGCTCTCGGCCGGGGCATCGGAGGCGCTGCGACCCGGGATGCACACGCAGGGCACCGAGGCGATGCGGGCGAAGTCGGCGACGGTCATGGCCGTCTTGCCGTAACGGGTGGAGGTGTCCAGGCAGCCTTCTCCGGTGATGCACAGGTCGGCCCCGTGCAGCCGCCGGGCGAGCCCGACCGTCTCGGCGACCAGTTCTCCACCGCGTTCCAGGGACGCCCCCAGCAGACCGGCCAGCCCGGCGCCCATTCCACCGGCGGCACCGGCTCCGGGCAGGTCGGCGACGTTCCGCTCCAGCGATTCGACCATGACGCGGGCGAAGCGGGCGAGGTTCTGCTCGAGCACGAGGACCGCATCGGGCGTGGCGCCTTTCTGCGGGGCATACACCGCGGCCGCCCCGTGCTCGCCCAGCAGGGGGTTCATTACGTCGCAGGCCGCGCGGACGCGGACGTTCGCCAGGCGCGGGTCGAGCTGCGAAAGGTCGATCGCATGCAGGTCGGCCAACCCGCCACCGGCCAAGCCGCACACCAGCGGCGCGCCGTCGGCATCGGTGAACACGCCCCCCATCGCCTGCACGCACCCGCTGCCCCCGTCGACGGTGGCCGACCCGCCCAAGGCGACGATGATCTCACGCACTCCCGCGTCCAAGGCCGCCAGCATCAACAGCCCGGTGCCGAAGGTGGTCGTCCGCAGCGGGTCGCGGAGGTCCGGCGGGACCAGTGCCAGTCCCGAGGCGGCCGCCATTTCGATGACGGCTGTGCCGGCATTGCCGTCGCCGGTGCCGCTGCGGGCCCGGGCGGCCGAGACGCCAAGCTCGCCGGGCAGCACGGGCTGGTTCGCCTCGCCAAGGAGTCCCAGACGGGCACGGATTGGCTTGCCCAGCGGGTCGTATACGTCCGCATAGAGGAAGCTGCCTCCCGTGGCGGCCACCATGGCGTCGGTTGTTCCCTCTCCCCCGTCGGCCATCGGGCACAGATCGACCGTGGCGTCGGGCGCTACGGCGAGTACGCCCTGGGCGATCGCCTCGGCGACCTCGGGAGCGGCCAGCGATTCCTTGAACGAGTCGGGTGCTATGACGACCTTCATTCGCTTCCCTATTGCGGGCAGGTGTAGTTCGTATTGCCGTGAGGCGACCTGTGGGGCGACGCCCGGTGGGTTGTCAGTGGCTTTTCCTGCGGGCCGGGAGGACGACCCAGGCGGCGACGTTTCCGCGGGCGAGGCCCACGCGGATGCGGTCGCCGGGCTGGAGGTCCTCCAGCATGGTGGCGATCTCGCTGGGCTTCTTCACGTAAAGGCGTCCGACCTGGAAGATGACGTCCTTGAGGTGGATGCCCAGCCGGTCGGCCGGCCCGCCTTCCTCCACGCCGGTGACCAGCAGTCCGGCATCGAGGGGCAGGTCCAGGTCCTTCGCGAGTCGCGGGGTCACTTGGCGCAGCGTGAGCCCGAAGTGCTTGCGGGCAAGCTGGTTCACGTCCGGCTTGGGTTTGGCAGCCAGCGTGACGTCCACGGGCAGCGTTCGGCCGTCACGGCGGACTTTCAGCGACACCTTCTCGCCCGGTTTGCGGACGATCATCTCGCAGACGAAGTCGGTGATCTGCTTTACTTCGAGTTCGTCGATGCCGATCAGCCGGTCGCCTTTCCGCAGCCCGGCCTTGTCGGCGGGGCTGTCTTTGCGGACGGTGGACACTACCACGTGCGACTCGCCGGTCTTGCCGTTCCGCCGCGTTTCGACCTCGATGCCCAGCACCACGCGGTTCAATCGTTCGTAGTCCAGCAGGTTGGGAAACTCCCGCCCCAGTGCATCGACCGGGATCGCGAAGCCGATGTTCTGTGCGTCGGCCCGGACGGCGGTGTTGATGCCGATGAACTCGCCCTTGATGTTCAGCAACGGCCCGCCGGAGTTGCCGGGGTTGATCGGCGTGTCGGTCTGGATGAGCCCCTCGTACTTCCCGCCGCCGCGGAACTCCAGCTTGCGGTCGGTGGCGCTGATGATGCCCTGGGTGAGCGTGTTGCTGAGCCCGCCGGGGTTGCCGATGGCGATGACCGTCTCGCCGACCATCAGGTCGTCGCTTCGACCCAGCGGAAGATACGGCAGCGGCTTGAGCTGCTTGTTGGCATCCCGGCGGGGGTCGATCTTCAGCACCGCCAGGTCGCGGGAGGGCTCGGTGGCGATGACCCGCGCCGCAAAGCGGGTGTCATCGGCGAGGGTGACTTCGATCTTGCGGGCCCGCTGCACCACGTGGGCATTGGTGACGATGTACCCGGCCGGGTGGATCAGCACGCCGCTGCCGAGGCTTTGGACCTCGACGTTGCGGCGGAAGGGGTCGGGGAACATGCGGTCCATCGCCCCCGGACCGAACAGCCCGTACGTACGGACCACGGTCGTCGAGGAAATGTTCACCACCGCGGGCCTGGCTTTACGGTACGCCAGCACCACCGGGGTGACCCGCGGGTTGTTGGGGTCGGGCTCTACCCCCACGGCCGGGGAGACCAGCAGAACCGATACCGAAATCGCCTGCATGTAGAGGAGGACTCTCACAGTTCCAGCACCTCCAGTTGCTTGCTCTTGTACGTGCTGCCGACGTTGACCGCGCGGACGTGCCCGACGGTGCGGTCGGCCGGCCAATGCGAATGGCCGCAATATACGTACCGCACCTTGGGGCAGTCCAGAAGCGTTTGTCCCAGGCAGGTGGCGCCCAGGTAGGCGGCCGCGAAAGCAAAGCGGTCGGGCCGATGTTCCGGCAGCAGTTGGGCGAAGGGCAGGTGATGCATCAGGACGACGATTCTGTCGACACGGGGTGCGACGTCGGCAAGCTGCCGGGCCAGCCGACGGTTGAGCAGGGCGGTGAACTCCTCGTCGGTCATGCCCAGCCGAACGTTCCAGCCGTCCAGCCATCGCACGCCCATCCGCAGGTGCCGCTCGGTGAGCTGCGCGCGATGGGGCTCGAGGACCTCGTCCATGCCGTAGTACCGTGCCGCCCCGGGCGAGGCCTTGGCGCGGTAAAACGCCAGCGGCACGCCGAGTTCTTCGTCGCGCATCGAGTAGTCGTACCAGCCCATACACCCGACCAAGGCGGTGTCCTCGATGAGCACCGGCTCGTGATCGAGCACGGCAAAACCCTCGGCGCGGGCGACCTCCGGCAGGAGCTGGTGGTAGCGATGGAGCGAGTCGGGCCCGTCGGGGGTGGTCCAGAGGCAGTGGTTGCCGGGCACCAGCAGGCGGCGACCCGGGAAGTCGGCGAAGAGGCGCAGTGCCTCGGCGAAGGTTTCCAGGTCGGCCCCGGCGGTGTCCCCCAGCAGGATGATCGCATCGCCCCCGCGCCGGCAGGCGTCTTGGGCGATCTGCTCGGCCGGGGTTCGGGAACGCTTGATGTTGTAGTGCAGGTCGGCGGTGATCAGGATTCGCATGACGGTCGGATTATACCGCCGGCGGGGCGGTTTTCGACATTCCGTCGCTGGGCGCCGGTTGGAAAAGGGGTACAATGAAATACTTGTGGGACGTTTGACAAATCCAGTCGTCGCATTAGTATGCGTGGTTATGGCGCCGCTTGCTCGCCACGGTTGCGGCGCCGAAAGCCCATCATGACCACGGACAGAGAACGCGAAAAGTTCAGCTCGGAGGAGTTGGCGAGGTGCCTCTCGCACTATGACCTCGGGGTGATCCACCGGGTGCAGGAGTTCCCCCGCGGATCGCGACGCGCGCCCAAGGTCGTCATCGATTCCGACCGCGGCCGTTACCTGTTCAAACGCCGCGCCAAGGGCAAGGACGACCTGGCGAAGGTCGCCTTCACCCACCAGATCCAGTTGATGCTGGCGGCCCAGAATTTCCCCCTCCCGCACCTGATCGGCACGAAGAACGAGAACAACTCGCTGCTGATCATGGACGGGAACGTCTATGAGATGTTCGAGTTCATCTCCGGCGGCGGCTACGACGGCTCGCTGGAGAGCACCTACCACGCCGGGCGGATTCTCGGGCTTTACCACAAGCTGCTGGAGGACTTCCACGGCGACTACACCCCGCCGACCGGCAGCTACCACGACGCCGGGGCGATCCACCAGGCCATCCGCAATACCGTGGGCTCCCTGCCGCTGGAAACCCGTCCGCCGGCGGAGGTGCTTACCCAGACGGTGGGGCAGGTGGAGGAGACCTACCTCCGCTGCGCCGAGGCGGTCAACGACCTGGGACTGGACGACTGGGCCCCGCAGATCGTCCACGGCGACTGGCACCCGGGGAACATGCTGTTCCGCAAGCGGCACGTGGTGGCGGTGATCGACTACGACGCCGCACGCCTGCAGCAGCGGGTGATCGATTTCGCCAACGGGGCGCTGCAGTTCTCGATCATCGGCGGCAACGAAGACCCGGCCGCTTGGCCGGAGTATCTCGACGAGACACGCTTCAAGCGGTTCATCCGCGCCTACGACGAAGTGAATGTGATCTCGATGGCCGAACTCCAGGCCGTGCCGTACCTGATGTGCGAGGCGATGATTGCCGAGGGGGTGTTGCCCATCGCCGCCACGGGGAGCTTCGGACGTTTCCAAGGCTTTGCCTTCCTGCAGATGATCTCCCGCAAGATCGACTGGATTCTCTCTCACAACGACCACCTGGTGGAGATGGTCTCCGACTGACCCTCGCCCCGTCGGTTGTACGCTCTGTTCCTGCCGCGATGGGGGATGCTCCTGTTGAGGACGGGGAAACCCGCGCCGGAAAGAATCCGCGCGTTTTCCCGGTTTTCTGCTGATCAAGCCTATACTTCTGGTGAAAGGAGCGACCCGGTCGGGTCGAGCCGGACGCATCAGCGGCGCGGGGAACGCCGTCCAGACTCAAGTCGATCGGTCTCGTGAACCCTTCATCACACCCATGGGGCTGTGTGCCGCGCCTCGTCGGCCGACGGGGCGGGATGAGAAAAACTGAACTGGGGTCGTCAGCGACCAGGTGAGCGGTCTGCGCGCGGTCAGTCCCGCCAGCGCGAACCCTACCCGCTCGCGACAGCCGAACGACGGCTGCTCGACCTCCAACCAGTGCCGAACTGCCGCGCACGTGAGAAAAAGGAGATGGAACGATGAACGCGAAAAAGCTTCTGTTGTTGACGGCGATTGTTGCCGCCTCGGCGATACCGCTGGGCTGCCGCGACTGGCAACCCCACAGTTTCGCCTGGCCGGCCGGCGGAGACGTAAGCTACACGCACCCCAAGCCGCCCGAGGGCGGCTACTACGGGAACTGGGATCCATACGCCGCCACGATCGAGATCGACAAGGTCGAGGCGGTCAACCCCGTGGGAACCCAGCATATCCTGGTCGCCACCGTCAAGGACCATGAGGGCAAACCGCTGCCCAACCGCCGCGTGGAATGGATTATCCCCGAGGGCAGCGTGGGCGCGTTTGTCGAGGTCGACGAAAGCGGCTGGCGGAACAGCCGCGGGTACAAGATGACCAACAACCTCGCCGTCACCCACACCAACAACGGCGACCATGTCCTGACCCGAGGCAACGACAACCCCAATGACGACGTTCACCTCAAGAAAGGTCAGACCTGGGCTGTCATCACCTCCGCGGCCGAGGGAACCACTCACGTGGTCGCCTACGCGCCGGGCATTTACGACTGGAAGAAGCACAAGGTCTTCGCCAAGAAGCACTGGTACGACGTGAAGTGGATGTGGCCGAACTCGGCAACCAACCCGATCGGCACGACCCACGATTTCAATACCCGCGTGACGACCTACTCCGACGACAAACCCATCAAGGACTACGAGGTCACCTACAAGATCGTCAGTGGTCCCGATGCCGTCTTCGAGGAAAACGGCAAGGACACCCTCACCGTCAAGACCAATGGCGAAGGGATCGGCGGGGCGACCCTCAAGCAGGTCAAGCCGGCCGAGGGCACCAACAAGATCAAGATCGACGTGACGCGTCCCGAGGACAAACAGTGCTGCAGGAAGGCTGTGCACCTGGCGACCGGTACGGTCTCCAAGACCTGGGTCGGCCCGCGGATCGACATCCGCAAGACCGCCCCGGACCGTGCCCGCGTGGGCGAGCAGTTCACCTACAACATCACGGTTACCAACCCCGGCAAGGTCAAGGCGACCAACGCCGTGCTGACCGACAACCTGCCCGACGGAATCGCTTATGTGTCCAGCAGCCCCGAGGCACAGGTGAACGGCAAGGAGCTCACCTGGAACCTGGGGACCATCAATCCCGGCCAGAGCGTCAGCGGCAAGGTGCAGGTCCGTGCCACGCGGACCGGTACGTTAGTGAACCCCGCCAACGTCAAGGCCGACTATGGTCTCTCCGACAAGGATGACGCCCAGACGGTCGTGGCCGAGGCGGCGCTGAAGATCGAGAAGGAAGGTCCCGACGAGGTGCTGATCTGCGATCCGATCACCTACCGGATTACCGTGACCAATACCGGCTCGGCGACCGCACGCGACGTGAAACTGGTCGACCAGTTGCCCGATGGGCTCAGCTACAAGGGCGGCCGCAAGGTCGAAGCCGACTTCGGCGACATCGCCCCCGGCAAGGCCAAGCGGATGACCTACACCGTTTCCGCCGAGAAGACCGGTACCTTCACCAACAAGGTCACGGTCGAGGACGGCGACGGCCACACGCAGACCGCCTCGGTCAAGACCGTGGTGCGTCAGCCCGTGCTGGTCATCAACAAGGAAGCCCCCAAGGAGCGCTACGCCAAGACTCCGGTGACCTACACCCTCACGGTCACCAATAAGGGCGACGGCGTTGCGACCGGGACCGTGGTGACCGACACGCTGCCCAAGGACGCGACCTTCCGCAAGGCCAGCGACAACGGCAAGCAGTCCGGTGGCAAGGTCACCTGGCAGCTTGGTGACATCAAGCCCAATGCCTCCAAGGAGGTGACGGTGACGGTCGTTTCCGACAAGGTCGGCACGCTGGAGAACTTCGCCAGCGTGACCGCCAAGTGCACCAAGGCCTCCGGCAAGGCCAGCACCGAAATCGTGGGCATCCCCGCGATCCTGCTGGAGTGCGTGGACACCACCGACCCGATCGCCATCGGGGAGAACGAGACCTACGTGATCACCGTAACCAACCAGGGCACGGCGATGGGTACCGGCATTGTCATCACCACGACCTTGCCCAAGGAGATGGACTTCGTCTCGGCCGACGGTCCGACGAAGCACACCGTCGACGGCAAGAAGGTGACGTTCAAGGCGCTGGAGGTTCTCAACCCGAAGAAGAAGGCGACCTACAAGGTCATCACGAAGGGCACGGGAACCGGCGATCTGCGGTTCCAGGTGACGCTCAAGAGCGATCAGATGACGTCGCAGGTGCGTGAGACCGAAAGTACACACGTCTACGACGATAGCCAGTAGTAGCCCCCCCGGCCGGGGCGCTCCGAAAGGCGCGCCCTGGTCTGGTTTCTTTTACCGAGCACCGGGCGACCATTGCCCGGCCAACAAGCAAGTAAGAAGGAGAACAACCATGTCTGTATTGCGATACTTTATGGTCATGCTGATGACCGCGGCACTGATGGCAGGCTGCTGTCAACAGGACGACGAGACAGTCCACGCCGACCAGAAAGACGCTCATCAGGATATGAGCAGGGAGACCGAGGACGAGGATCAGGTCGCCCGTGTCGACAAGGAAGACCAGGACCGCACGCTGAAGATGGTGCGGGAACAGCCTGAAAACGGCACGATGGTCGTCTATCTGCCGGCGGGCGAGCAGGGATCGGCAGTCAAACTCACCAAGAAGGTGCCCGAGCAGGTCATGGTCGGGGAGACCTTCGAATACAGCATCGTGGTCGAGAACCAGTCCGACGTCGCCCTGCACGATGCGACGCTCGCCGCGAACCTGCCCCAGCACATGGATGTTTCGTCCACCACGCCGAAGGCGAATCTCGGTGGCGGCCAGGCGACCTGGAACATCGACAAGATTCCCGCCGGCGCAAGCAGCAGGTTTGTCGTCACCGGCAAGGCGACCGAGGCCGGCCAGATGGAAGCCTGCTCGGACATGACCTTCCGCCTGCCGACCGCCTGCCTGCCGATCGACGTGGTTCAGCCGGCGCTGAAGTTGGTGATGGAAGGCCCCGACGAGGTCTTGATCTGCGAACCAATCAAATACACCGCCAAGGTCACCAATACCGGCAGTGGTCCGGCGAGGAATGTTTCCTTTGCCGCCGATCTGCCCGAGGGGCTGGTGTTCGGCGAGGACGGCAGCAAGGTGACCCGCGAACTGGGTACCCTTGCGGCCGGAAGCACCCGGACCGTCCAGTTCGATGTCGACGCCACCAAGACCGGCGACATGACCGTTCGAGCCTCGGCCGACGGGGACAGCGACGTGACCGCCTCGGGCAATGCCTCGACGCGGGTGCGTCAGCCCATGCTGGCCGTCTCCGTGGACATGCCCAAGACCCGCTACGTGAACACGCCGATGACCGCCAAGGTCACCGTGAGCAACAAGGGCGACGGAGAGGCGCGCCGCACGGCGCTGACCACGACCGTTCCGAACAACACGCGGCTGACCAGTGCGTCCGACAAGGGCGAGGAGTCCGACGGACGGGTCTCCTGGAGCCTGGGTACCATCAAGCCCGGCGATTCCCGGACCGTGAGCGTCAATCTCAACGCCTCCAGCAAGGGCGATGCCGAGTTGTTCGCGTCGGCCGCGGCGACCTGCTCCAAGGACTCCGCCAAAGCCACCACGAGCATCAAGGGCATCGCGGCGATCCTGCTGGAGTGCGTGGACAACACCGACCCCGTGGCCATCGGCGAGAACGAGACGTATGAGATCTACGTCACCAACCAGGGCTCGGCGGTCGGCACCGGGATCGTCATCGACTGCACGCTGCCGAAGGACATGGAGTTCGTCTCCGCCAGCGGACCTGCCAAACACAGTGTGAAGGGAAGGAAGGTAACCTTCGAGCCGCTCAAGACCCTGGCCCCCAAGAAGAAGGTGACCTACAAGGTCATCACCAAGGGAACCGGCACAGGCGACTTGCGATTCGAGGTCGACCTCACCAGCGATCAACTGACCTCGCCGGTGACGGAAACCGAGAGCACGCACGTGTACTCGGATGAATAAAAGTAGTTCGGCACGCGAGGTGTGGGCGCCGGTTTCGGCCGGTGCCCCGCCTCGCTGTCTATATATCGGAAGCGGCCATGAGAGCAATCGCGCTGCCTGTTGTGGTCATCCTGTCGGCCTTGCTGCCGGTGGGGTGCAACCCGACCCACCCGACACCTTCCGATTCCGATTCCGGACAGGTGATCCAAAGCACCTGGAAGGAAGACCTGCCCGAGCAGACGACCCTGCGCCTGCCGAAGGGAAAGGTCATTCACATGGTGCTCATCCGCCCCGGCCGGTTCACCATGGGAAGCCCCGCCGAAGAACTTGGCCGTGACGACGACGAAGGCCCCCGGCGGATCGTGACGATCACCCACCCGTATTACGTCGGCTCTACCGAGGTTACCCAGCAGCAGTATGCCGCGGTCATGCAGGAGAATCCCAGTCGCTACCGGGGGGCGAACCGCCCCGTCGACAGCGTGGAGTGGCTCAAGGCGGCCGCGTTTTGCGATCGTGTTTCGCAACGGACCGGTCAAGAGGTGCGTCTGCCCACCGAAGCCGAATGGGAACGCGCCTGTCGTGCCGGTTCGGACCAGCGGTTCTGCTACGGCGACGACTCCGATCGGCTGAAACTGTATGCCACCTACCGCGGCGAGGACGGATCTGTAACGCTGTCCCGAACCGACCCCAACGAGCCGGGGCAGGGCACCACGCCCGTCGGCTCCCACCAACCCAACGCGTGGGGACTCCATGACATGCACGGGAATCTCTTCGAGTGGTGCAACGACTGGTACCGCGACGCCTACAACCCGACCGACCGGGTAGACCCCCAGGGCCCGCCGGACGGTCCCTACCGCGTCTTGCGCGGGGGCAGCTTCGCCTCGCCCGACTGGCTCTGCCGCAGCGCCTATCGACACCGTTTCAGCGCCGACGGCCGATACGACCACCTCATCGGCTTCCGCGTGGTGATGGTTCCCCGCAAGCCTCCCAACCGCTAACCCGGCGGCTGACTTTGCCAACGCTCCATCGTGGCGCTTTCCGTGTCGTCGGCCAGCCGAACACTGCGCACCGCCGAGCTGAGCGTCTCGGTGAGCTGGTCGATGCTGAGCGGCTTGGGCAGGAACCCGCAGATGCCCAACGTCCCGAACGCGGCGGTCACTTCTTCCTGGCTGTATCCACTGGTGATGACGACGGGGATGTCGCCGGCGAAAGCGCGGATCTCGTTCAGCGCTTCGGCTCCGTTCATGCCGGGCAAGGTCATGTCCAGCAGCAGGGCGTCCACTTCGCCCAGCCGGCTGCGCAGCAGGGCAATGCCGTCTTCGGCACTCTCGGCCTCCACCACGGTCAGCCCGCCGCGCTGCAGCACGTTCCGCACCAGGTCGCGGACGACCTTCTCGTCGTCGATGACCAGCACGGTCCCGCGGGTGGCTTGCCGGCTTCGCCGCGGCGCCGCCGGCTCGCTGGAGGCAACCCGCTCCGCCTTGGTGGGCAGGTAGACCCGGAAGGTCGAACCGACCCCTTCCTCGCTTTCCAGTTCGACCGCGCCTCCGTGCCCTCGCACGATGCCCTGGACCGCTGCCAGCCCCAGCCCGCGGCCGGTGAACTTGGTCGTGTAGAACGGCTCGAACAGCCGCATCTTCGTCTCGGCGTCCATGCCGCAGCCGTTGTCGCGCACCTCCAGGCAAAGGTACTCGCCGGGCTCGGGAGCATCGCCGTACCAGTCGCACCCGAAGGGGTCGTCCAGCCGCTGGACCCGCGTAGTCACCACAATGCTGCCCCCGGCAGCCCCGATGGCTTCGGATGCATTCGTGACCAGGTTGAGAATGATCTGGCTGATCTGGGAGGCATCGCCCTGGAAGGACGGAAGCGATCTGCCCATCGCCAGGGTCAGCCTTGCGTGCTTGTCGATGGACCACTCCAGCAGCTCCAGCATGTCGCGGACCATCTGGTTGAGGTCCAGCGCCTGCTGCACGAACTGGGCGCGTCCGGAGTAGGCGAGCATCTGGCGGGTCAGGTCGGCCGCTCGCAGGGCGCTGCGGCGGATGTTGTCGGCACTGTTTCGGAAGGGGGAGCCGTCGGGCAGCGTCACCAGCAGCACCTCGGCATGCCCCAGCACACCGGTAAGGATGTTATTGAAGTCGTGGGCGATTCCGCCGGCCAAGACGCCGAGGCTTTCGAGTTTCTGGGCGTGCTGCACCTGGCGCTCGAGCTGGAGGTTCTGTTCCTCGGCCTGGCGACGCTGCGTGATGTTGCGGGCAACCCCCAGCAACTGCACCGGCGTGCCGTCTTCGTCGCAGACCACCGTGACGCGAGTGGAGAACCAGTGCACCTCTCCGTCGCGGGTGAGCATCTGGCATTCCAGGTCGCCCTCGGCGTGGCCGGTTTCGATGGCCCGGTTCCAGTATTCATGCACGCGGAGGCGTTCGTTGGGCGGTGTGGCGAGATCCCACCAGGGAGCGGTTCCGAGCCCGCCGGGCCAATAACCCAGCATCTGCTCCAGGTGCCCGTCGCTCTGCTCTTCGCCGGTGAGCAGGTCCACGCTCCAGATGGAGATTTCGCCGGCCTCGGTCGCCATGCGGACACGCTGCTGTGCGGCCGCCAGGTCGCGGAACAGCAGGTCGTAGGGGTGGCGCAGTCCGGTTTCAATGATCGCCTTATAGACGTAGTAAAACGCTCCCACGCGGAGGATGTGTCCCACGAAGTTCGATAGCCCGTATACGCTCACGTAGTAGGTGAACGCCAGTTCCGAAACCACCAGCAACCCCAGCGCCCCATACAGCCACCGCCGGACGTTGACCTCGAAGTGATGGCGGAACCGGTGCAACAGGACCATTCCGCCCACCAGCATGGTGCAGATCACGTACTCGCTGACCTTCTTGAAAAGGGTCAGCCCCTCGCCCTCGACGTAACAGACAGGGAACCAGCCGGCGAAGATCAGCCCCACCAGCATAGCCGACAGGCCGCCCATAAGTACAAGAACCGCAATGGGATGGTGTTTGCTACCGACGAACAGGGGGGCAATCAGGAAGCTGGCGCCCATCAGGTACTGGCAGGCGATCCACAACTGCGTCGCCAAGTTTGCTCCCGTATCGGGGAAGACGCCCATGCCCTTGTAGGCGAGAGTGTGCAGGAGGTTGACCATCCCCCAGAAGACGGCCGAGACGCTCAGGACGAACAAGTACTGGTTACTGGAGTACCTGCGCGAATTCCAGCCGATCAGGAAGATCCCCACCGCCACGGCCACGGCGAACATCTCCGCCAGGGAGTGGAACAGCAGAAAGCTGTATGTGCTCAGCACATACAGGAGTAACGACAGAAACACGGCGGCGATGGCTTTGGGCATCCACCTCAGGAGGGCGTCGCTCTTGACAGAAGACGGATTCATTCTTTTCCCATCCCCCTGAAGCGTCTGGTTCTGCGCCGCGCGGGCGTTTTTTCCCCGGGGTACAGTTTTCCTGTACTACTCCCATGCTATCGGAGCGGGATCGTGCAAAATCTGAAAAACCGACAGAATCGGTAATTTTACCTATACCCTGACTTCCGCGGCCTGAAAAGCTGCTGTAAGTCCTTAATTCACAAGCGCAGTGTTCTGGATTGGGTGTCCCGCGCGCAGAATCGGGCCCTGTTCGTGCGCCAGAAGCGGAATCGATCGGGCTCGGTCAGCTTTCAGGCCATCGACAAGACCAACGGCTATCGCGTGGTCAAGACGATCAGTTCGGCGCTACATCGTGTATTCCGCGAAATGAAAACGCAGACTACTGGGCGGATTTCCGGGAGCTTACCCTTCCAGCGCCGCCAGGGCTTCGTTGACGCCGGCCAGTTCGCCCTGGAGTTCCTCCAGGCGGTCGCGTTCGCGCCGGACGACCTCCGCCGGGGCCTTGTTGACGAAGTTCTCGTTGCCGAGCTTGCCCTCGATGCCGCGAATGCCCTTCTCCAGCGTCTCCTTCTGCTTGCTGAGCCGCTTGAGTTCGGCCTGGCGGTCCACCACGTCCAGCACCATCGCCTTGACGGAGCCGACGGTCGCCATGGCCGCGCTGGCGGGGGGTTCGCCCGCGTCGGCCGTCACGTCGATGTTGCCCAGGTTCGCCAGCGAGGCGAGCATGGCGGCGTTCTGGCGGAACAGGTCGGCCTGTTCTGCCGGGGCCTCGATGACCACGTCGACCTTCTGGCTGGGGACGACGTTGTTTTGCGTCCGCACATGACGGATCTCGCGGATGACCTCCTGCAGCAGTGCGAACTGCTGCTCGGCGGCCTGGTTGATCTCGCTGCAGTCGGAGGTGGGCCACTGGGCATGCACCAGCAGCGGCTCGGCGGTCTCATCGCCAGGACCGCGCTGGGGAACAACGTCGTCGAGCACTTCCCAGATCGCCTCGGTGATGAAAGGCAGGATCGGGTGCAGCAGCCGCAGGATGCAGTCCAGCACGTTGGCGAGGACGGCCTTGGGGGCGGGGTCGCCGGCGGCGATGCGCCCCTTGGTGGTCTCGAGGTACCAGTCGCAGAAGTCGTCCCACACGAAGTGGTAAAGCGTATCGGCCAACTCGTTGAAGCGGAACTCGTCGATCGCCCGGTTGACCTCGGCGATGGTGGTGTTCAGACGGCTGAGGATCCACCGGTCGGCGAGGTGCTCGGAGGGGTGAACCTTGGTCCACAGCGGGGCGTCCTGCAGGTTTATCATTGCAAACCGCGAGGCATTCCACAGCTTGTTGCAGAAGTTTCGACCGATGTCGAACTTCGGCGAACTGTTGACCTTCCGTCCGTCGGGCAGGGTGATTTCCTCCACGGGCATGCGGACGTCCTGGGTGTGGGTGGTCATGGAGACCATGGTAAACCGCATGGCGTCGGCCCCGTGCGAGTCGCAGATGTCCAGCGGGTCGATACCGTTGCCCAGGCTCTTGGACATCTTGCGTCCCAGCCCGTCCTGGATCATCGCGTGGATGAACACGTCGGAGAACGGAATGTCCCCCAGGCAATACTGGCCCATCATGACCATGCGGCTGACCCACAGGGTGATGATCTCCCGGGCGGTGCACAGAACGTCGCCGGGGTAATACTTCCGCAGGGCCGGGGTATGCTCGGGCCAGCCCAGCGTGCTGAACGGCCACAGCGCGGAACTGAACCAGGTGTCCAGCACGTCCACGTCCTGGCTGAAGCCGAAGCTCTCCAGTTGCTTCTCCAGCGGTTCGCTGTCAGGGCCGGGGCAGACGTACACCCGCGCGAAGCCCTCGGTGTCCGGGTGCATTTCCGCCCGCAGGTGGTAACGGCCCTTGTCTTCCAGCGCTTTGCGGAAGTCGGTTCCGGTGGCGATGTCCAGGGCGCCGATGACCTTGGGGTCGTCCCCGCCGTCGATGCTCTCGGTACCGGCCGGGAGACCGACGTCCAGCGACCAGATGGGGATTCTGTGTCCCCACCAGAGCTGCCGGCTGATGGGCCAGTCGCGCAGGTTCTCCAGCCAGGTGCGGTAGGTGTTGGCGTAGCGGGGCGGGGTAAACTTCAGCCGCCCGTCCAGCAGGGGCTTGAGCGCCAGGCCCGCCAGCGAATTGGCCGGCACGTCGGTGTCGCCCAGTGTGCCGGTGCCGAACTGCTCGCCCAACTTCTCGATGGGTTTCTTGACTGCGACGTACCACTGGTCCGAGAGGTACGGCTCAATGGGCACGTGGCTTCGGTAGCTGTGGCCCACCTCGTGGGCGTAGTCGCGCACCAGGTCCAGCAGGTTCTCCTGGCGGAACCACTCGACGATCGCCTCGCGGGCCTCGAAGCGGTCCATCCCCAGGATCGCCTCGGCGTCGCTGCCGGGCGCGTCTTCCCAGCCGTACTGGTCGGAGATGCTCCCGTCGGGGGCCATGACGTTGACGAACACATGAGCCCGCGGGTCGGTGGCATCCTCGGGGGCCACCACGGCCGCGATTTCCTCAAGGTGTCGCTCGCCGATCTGGTAGTCGTTGGGGTCGTGGGCGGGGGTGACCTTCAGGAAGCCGGTGGAATGCCGGGCTTTTTCGTCGTCGCTGTCAGGATCGGGCAGCACGACGTGGTCGTCGGCGACGATGGGGATGATGCGCCCGACGATCGGCAGGCGGACGGTTTTGCCGACGAGGTACTTCGCCCGCGGGTCGGCGGGGTTCATGGCGATCGCCGTATCGCCCAGCATGGTCTCCGGGCGCGTGGTGGCGACGGTGACGTGGGTAATGGTCTCCCCGTCCACCTCGACATGGTCCACCAGCGGGTACTTGAGGTTCCAGAAGAAGCCCTTGACGCTCTGGTGTTCGACCTCGTCGTCGGCGAGAACCGTCTGGGTGGCAGGGTCCCAGTTGACCAGGCATTTTCCGCGGTAGATCAGTCCGTCGGCGAACAGGCGGAAGAAGTTCTCGCGCACGGCCCGGGCGCAGACCTCGTCCATGGTGAACCGCTGGCGGTCCCAGTCGCACGAGCAGCCGATCTTCTTGAGCTGGTTGGTGATGCGGGCCTCGTACTCATCCTTCCACTGCTGGACACGCGCGACGAACTGGTCCCGCTGGAAGTCGGTGCGGCGTTTGCCTTCCTCGGCGAGCAGGCGCTTTTCCACCACCGTCTGGGTGGCGATGCCGGCGTGGTCGGTGCCGGGCATCCAGAGGGTGTTGCGTCCCTGCATCCGGCGGCAGCGAACCAGCACGTCCTGCAGCGTGTTGTTGAGGGCATGCCCGAGGTGCAGGGCGGCCGTCACGTTCGGCGGGGGGATCACGATGCAGTAGCTCTTGCCATCGGCGGTGGGGTTGGCGTGGAACGCCCGCTCGTGGGTCCACGTGTCGTAGACGCGCTGCTCGACGTTCTGCGGCTCGTAGGTTTTGCTCAGTTCGTTCATGTCGTTCGTCCAGTTATTGCGGTCGCGGGCGTATATGGAAAGTCGCCTTTATACAGCAGGTCGGCGGGCAATCGCCAGCGTGTCAGTCGGCGTTGAGTATCTTGTATTCCACAGCGTCCACCAGCGCCTGCCAGGAGGCGTCGATGATATTCTCGCTGACGCCGACCGAACCGAAGTAGGTCTCTTGCCCTTCGTCGTGCCAGTCGACCACCACGCGGACCTTCGCGGCCGTCTCGGCGGCGGTGTTGACCACGCGGACCTTGTAGTCCATCAGGTGCAGTTCGTCCATGCAGGGGTACTTCTCCCGCAACGCCGCCGAGAGCGACTCGTGCAGTGAATCGAACGGGCCGTTGCCTTCGGCGACGGTGTGCCGTACCTGCCCGTCGATCACCAGTCGCACCGTCGCCTCGGTGCCCACCTCGTCGTCGTCCCGCCGCAGGATGATGCAGCGGTAGTGGTCCAGGTCCCACAGGCGGCGATACCAGTTGCCGCCCAGAGTGCGCCGGATGAGCATCTCGTAGCTCGCCTCGGCCGCCTCGAACTGGTAGCCCTGGCTTTCCAGTTCCATCAGCGTCTCGAGGATGGTCCGCTGGGCTTCCTTGTCTTCGGCGAGGTTGAACTTCCTGGGCGTCGCGGCCGCGATGTTGCTGACGCCTGACAGCTCGCTGACAAGGATCCGCCGCGAGTTGCCTACCCGCTCGGGGTCCATGTGCTCGTAGGTCGAGACGTTCCGCTGCACCGCGTGCACGTGCATGCCGCCCTTGTGTGCGAACGCCGAGGCCCCCACGAAGGGCTGATTGTCGCGGAAGTTCAGGTTCGCCACCTCGTAGACGTAGCGGCTGGTTTCGGCGAGTTTGGTGAGCGTGCCGGGCAGCAGAACGTCGTAGTCGTACTTGACCGCGAGATTGGCGATCACCGAGCAAAGGTCGGCATTACCGCACCGCTCGCCGATGCCGTTGATCGTGCCCTGCACGTGTGTCGCCCCGTGCCGGACGGCAGAGAGACTGTTGGCCACGGCCAGGTCGCCATCGTTGTGGCAGTGGATACCGATCGCCACGTCGGGGAACCGGCTGCCGACGGCGTCCACCGCGGCCGCTATCTGCTCGGGCAGGGCTCCGCCGTTGGTTTCGCAAAGCGACAGGCAGTTCGCGCCGGCTTCGACGGCCGCTGCGAGGGTCTTCATCGCGTACTCGCTGTTGGCGGCGTATCCGTCGAAGAAGTGCTCGGCGTCGTAGATGCACTCCCGGTCGTGCTCGACCATGAGCCGCACCGAGTCGGCGATCATCTGCAGGTTCTCCTCGTCGCTGACGCGCAGCACCTCGCGGACGTGGAGATCCCAGGTCTTTCCGACGATGGTCACCACCGGGGCTTCGCTCGCCAGCAGGGCCTTCATGCCAGTATCCTCGGCGGCGGTGATGTTCTTGCGGCGGGTCATTCCGAAGGCCGCCAGCTTCGCGTGGGAGAAGCTCTTCTTGCGGACTTCCTGGAAGAACGCGGCGTCCTTGGGATTGGAGAGGGGGTACCCGCCTTCGATGTAGTCCACGCCCAGTTCGTCCAGGGCCCCGGCGATGGTCAGCTTGTCCTGCACCGAAAGGCTCACGCCCTGCGCCTGGGTTCCGTCCCGCAGCGTCGTATCGTAGATGTCCACTCGTGTCTTGTTGTCGGTCATGTTCTCACCCGTGGGTTGGGGTTGGTATTCGACGAAAAAAGCCCCCAGGCCGGTGCGGCCGGAGGGCTTGGGTTGTCACGAAGCCGGTCGCATCCGCCTAAGGCGAAGGGATGGAGATTCCTGCTACGACGATGATCCCCGCGCGGACGCAGACGGTTCCTTCCCGAAGAAGGCTCTCGCCGGTCAGCGTTCTGCCGAGTAACGTCCGCATGGTTCTCCTCGTGTTCTCTCGTCCGCCCGAAAGGCCGGGCCGATGCAACGCACTGGATTATATCGGCCTGCAGGCGAGGGTCAATCAAAGATTCCCCTCTCGGGCGAGCGCGGGCGGGTCTTGGGGGAAACGCCCCTCGGCGCCCGCCTAACAGAACAGGCCGACCCGCGGATTGCTCCACGAGCCGGCCTGCTTCACTTCGGGTATGTGTTCCCGCCTCAGAACTGGGCGAGGGTGTCGTTGTTATCGGCCAGCGGGATCGTCTCCTCGGCCGACTTGGCCGCCGCGGCTTTCTTGCCCACCTTGGGGCGTTTCATC
>JBKHHV010000118.1:0-10764 GCA_046539005.1 Phycisphaerae bacterium | reverse complement strand
GCCTTCGCCCTCTACGACGCCCGGGAGGGGGCCCTGCTGCTGGCCCGCGACCGCCTCGGTCAGAAGCCCCTTTGGTATGCCCCCCTGGCCGATCGGATCGTCTTTGCTTCCGAGGCGTCCGCCCTGCTGGCCCACCCGGACGTGACGCCCGAGCCGGACATAGGCTGCACGGCTCTATATATGTGCATGGGTTATGTACCCGGCCCGCGGTCGGCCTGGCGGGGGGTTCTGAAGTTGCCGCCGGCGACGTATTCGCTGTCGATCGACCGTCTCGGCATGCCCGAGAGCTACTGGCGTATTCCGGAGGACGACCAACCCGCCCCGCCGGACGTCGAGGCCCGCACGGCCGAGTTGTTGCGGGAGACGGTGGGCTCGCGCCTCGTTTCAGACGTGCCGCTGGGGACGCTGCTGTCGGGCGGGCTGGACTCGGCCATCGTCACCGCCCTTGCCTGCGAAGCGGCCGGCGATGCGGCGGCGGTTCGGACGTTCACGGCCGGCTTCGACGACCCGCGGTACGACGAGCGACCCCTCGCCGCCTTAACGGCGCGACGGTTGGGCACGCGACACACCGAGTTGCAAGTCGAGTCACCTAAGGCGGATACGATCTGGGCATTGGTCGACCGGTACACCGAGCCCTTTGCCGATTCCAGCGCCGTTCCGACCTTTCAGGTCTGCCAAGCCGCCCGGGAACACGTGACGGTTGCCCTCGCGGGCGACGGCGGCGATGAGGTCTTCGGTGGGTATGACCGGTACCGGGCGATGCACCTTGCCCAACATCTGCGGCCTTGGGAATATGCGGGCCTGCTGTTAGTGGCGACGGTTATCGGACCCTTTGCTGGACAAGACGAGCGGTCCCGCCTGCGGCGCATCGTACGCTTTGCCGGAGGCTTGCCGCATCCTCCTTCTTTGCAATACTTTATATATCGCTCGATGCTCAGCGCCCAGCAATTGGCCGAACTGTTCGAGCCGGATTTTCTCGATTCGCTGGCCGGTCCAAGCCCGCTGGAGTGGTTTGCCGACTTGTACGAGTCGGCCGACCGGGTCGACGAGGCCTGTCAGGCCCAGACCATGGACCTGCGGACTTATCTGCCGGATGATCTGCTGGTGAAGGCCGACATCGCCTCCATGGCGAGCTCGCTGGAGCTTCGAGCCCCCCTGCTGGACCACCGGATCGTGGAATGGGGGCTTCAACTCCCGGCCAAGTGGAAGGTTGGGCGAGGCGGGGGCAAGCGGATCCTCCGAAGTCTCTTCGCCGACAAGCTCCCGGCCGAGGTGCTCGCTGCTCCTAAACGTGGTTTTGGCGTCCCCTTGGCGGCTTGGCTCTGCGGACCTGTGGCCGAGACGCTCCAGGGCGTCCTTCTGGATGAGGCCTTCCTGAACCGAGGCATATTCAACCCGCTGGCGGTCCGCAGCATGGTCGCGACCCACCTCAACGGCCGACGGGACCACAGCCACCGCTTGTGGGCACTACTGGTCTTCGCCCGCTGGTTATCCGGTAGAGCCTTCGCGGCACGCACGGGCGGGCGATTCTGATCGTTGTTCCACGTGGAACACTTTTGCACTTGTCAGAGATGCCATTGGCCGCTATTCTCCACTTGTTCCACGTGGAACACCTCTCCTCTGCCAACGGAAGGAGCCGAACCATGGCCAAGGACGGCAAAACGCAGCGCAAAGCACGACTCGGACGGGGACTCTCCAGCCTCATCTCCTCCTCGCAGCCGCCTGAGGAAGCCCGGGACAGCGGCGAATTCGTCTCCACTACGACTCCCGCGGCCAAGCAGCCCGTCGCAGCAGAACCCGACGGCCGACCCCGGGAAATCCCCGTCGGGCGGATCTCGCCCAACCCGCATCAGCCACGCCGGGACTTCGCCGAGGCCGAGCTGGCTGAACTGCGAGAATCCATCCTCCAACAGGGCATCCTCCAGCCCTTGATCGTCTCCCACGCCTCCGGTTCGGACGGAAACGCTACCTATACGCTCATCGCCGGGGAGCGCCGGCTCCGTGCGGCCAAAAGCGCGGGGCTGGAAACCGTTCCCTGCATCCTCAAAGAGGCCACCCACCAGCAGATGGCCGAGTGGGCCCTCATCGAGAACCTCCAACGGACCGATCTTAACCCCATGGAGCGGGCCGAAGGTTACCAGCACTACATCAACCGTTTCCACCTGACCACTTCCGACGCAGCGGAGCGGCTCGGCCAACCCAGGTCCACGATCGCCAACCATCTTCGCCTGCTGGAACTATGCGATGACGCCCAGCAACTGATCAATCAAGGTCTGTTAACGTTCGGACACGCCAAGGTGCTTGCCGGCGTTGTTGACGCCAATCAGCAGCGAGCTTTGGCCAGAAAGGCCGTTGCCGACCATCTCAGCGTGCGGGAACTGGAGAACCTGCTGAATGCAGAGCTTGGCGAGGATGAGCTCCCCAAACCCACTTCCAACGCTCGGCCGCTCAAGCCGGCCTACATCCGGGATCTGGAGGAGGGCTTGACGCAGGTGATCGGTACGAAGGTCAACATCAAGCCCGGCCGCGCGAAACACACCGGGCGGATCGTGGTGGAATATTACAGCCTCGACGACTTCGACCGCATCGCCGAGTCATTGGGGTATCGCCCGCAGTAGCACCAGGAGCCCCGCCCCCTACACCGTTGTAACGGTTGTCCACAAAACGGGTTACAGTTTCCACGACTACTGTGCATTCCTTCCGATCAGCACGAACAGGTCGTCTTCGTCCACCAACCGTTCTTGCCTCAGCCCGGCCTTCTCAAGCAGGGCGGGCCATTGCTCGGGGGTCGGCCGGTGGTCGTTCTCGACCTCCTGCCCGACGTGGGTATGGAAGTGGTTCACCCCGCGCCAACTGTTGAGGTGCATCACGATCAGCCTCCCCCCCGGCTTCAGCACGGCCGCGATGTTTGCGAGGGCAGCCGCCTGGTCCCGGTAATGCGGGAAGCTGTGAAACGACAGCACCACATCGAACGGTCCGCCGGCGGGTCTCTCGGCGCAAATATCTGCCTGATAGAGCGTTGCGCCCGACTCCTTGCCCCCGGCAATACCCAGCATCGCCGCGGAGAAATCCGTCGCCACCACCCGCCCGGGGGCTACCTTCCCCGCGAGCCATCCCGTCAGTTGCCCGGTACCACAGCCGATTTCGAGCAGATCCTGCCCCGGGTGCAGATCCAGCATGTCAACGAGCGATTCCATCCGCTCCAACGTCTTGGCCGGCGACTGCTCGTCTTGGTCCCAACTGGCAGCGATACGGTCGAAGAACCTCACGCGCGGATCGGGCATACCCTCTTCAATCATACGATTTCTCTCTATCGTAACACTCATCTGCCTGCTATTATCCTTGTCACCGAAAGTATGACTGCCTGAACCCGGCCGAGTCAAGCTCCGCCGGGCCTTTTCCCTGATACACAGCCGAAGGAGTTACACATGCACCGCTTGGCCATAGCTTCGTTAGCACTGCTGTTACCATCTCTTACCTCTCTTGCATCGCAGCCGGTGTCGCATTGGGATCTGCAGGAGGTCGACGCACAGGGGGCTCCGGTCCACCCGCTGGTGGGGGCCGCTCCACAGACCGAAAACCGCATCGTTCTCGAGGGCGTGGTACTCAATAACTGGGAAGACATGCTCGACCCCACGGCCGCGTGGTCGACCGTTGTGGGCGACATGGGGGGCCAGTGGCAGATCTACGTAGCCGGCACCGGCGACGATTCCGGCGGCACGGCTCTGTGGATGGGCCAGAACTACGGCAACCGCCCTTGGATGCGCGACCCAAGCCTCAACTACACCGACACCGAGTGGCAAGCCGAACTGCAGCGGCTTGGCTACACCTCCGCCGGGCGTCCGATCCGGCGCGGCGATGCGGTGCGGGTCAACGGATACGCCCTCGAGTACGGCGGCAAGGCCAACATCAACGAACGTCACAATACCGATGAGATGATGAATTTCACCGTCGAGTGGCTGGGGCACCCGGGGGTTGGAGTCCCTCAGGTCATTACTATGACAGATGTTATGAATCCCGACGACGGCGACCCCGCCACGGCCGAGGACATCTTCGACCCTACGCGCGCCACCGGCGGCGAACGATACCAGAGTCGCCTGGTCCGCATCGAGGACGTCCGCTTTGCCGACGATTCCCGCCAGGCAGTCGTGGCCGACGGGCGATCGCTGCCGATCGCCTGGGGGCGGCATCCGTCGCTGGCCGACTTGTCCGCGCTGGACGAGACCTTCGACGTCGTGGGTATCTTCGACCAGGAGGGCAGCGGCCCGCAGGCGACCGACGGCTATCGGCTGTGGGTGCTGGGCTACGACGGGTCGGCCGATACGCTCGGAACCCCCCGAGGCGATCTCAGCGGGAATACCGACGTGTATATGGAGGATGTCACGCTCCTGCAGCAGGCTGTGCTTGCCGGCGACGAGCCGGGGGTCACCACCGACCTCACCGGTGACGGGCTGCTCGACTCGGCCGACGTCGACCACCTGGTCGAGCAGATCATCGGGTCCCGCCCGGGCGATGCCAACCTCGACTGGTCGGTGAGCCTGGCTGACCTGAGCACGCTGGCCGCCAACTGGGGCGGGTCGGCCGACTGGTCGGGCGGGGACTTCAACAGCGACGGCACGGTGAGCCTGGCGGATCTCAGCGCCCTGGTCGCCCACTGGGGGCACCACGCTTGGCCGCCGGCTTCGCAAACGCCAACGTCGGTGCCCGAACCTGCGAGTCTGCTGACCCTGACGGCCGCACTGGCCGCACTGGCTGCCCGGCAGAAGCGATTCTAACCCAATGCCTGGACACGTCTTCCATCGTCGCCTCGCGTTCACGCTCATCGAACTGCTGATCGTGATCGCGATCCTTGCGCTGCTGGTTTCGATCCTGCTGCCGAGCCTCGCCGCTGCCCGGGAGGCCGCGAAGGTCACTGCCGTCCGGGCTGAACTGCGGTCGGTGGCAACGGGACTGCAGACGTACGCGCTGGAGCATAACGAGGCCGTGCCCCCGGCGCGGACCTACTGCGACGCCCGCAGCGGCCGATCGCTCGAGTTGCCTCGGGAGCTGGCCGAGGGGCGATACCTGCCTGGGCGGCGCGTCGGCGACGACGGGCACGTGGACATGCCCGACCGCTTCGCCCCGCAGACGACCTACCGCTACCTACACGCCGGGTGGGGCACCCACAACGACGCCCCCGTGCCGCAGGGGATCTGGGTGCCGCGTGATTGGCCCTTCGATGCCCGGTCGGCCGACCCGTTGACGCTGGCAGGGCGGCGATACGACAATGTCTGGACCCCCCGGGACGAGGACGGCAAGCCCGAGCCTTCGCCGGTGACCTGGGCAGTCTGGAGCGGCGGCCCGGGCTACAACCCGCGCCGGGGCGACCCGCTTCGGGCCCCGGTTGCACGCTGCAGTTGGTACGCCGGACACCGCACACGCGGCGTGTTGGCCGTGTTCAGCAAACTACACGATGGCCTGCTGTTTTCTGACTGAATCGAGGTTTCATGATGGCTCGCACATCCACGCTGCTGGCCTTGTTACTGTCTGTCGCAGGTTCTGCATTCACAGGCGGTTGCAATGAACCCGGCGGCAAGACCGCCACCACCACCTCCACGCTCGAGGCGGCCGCCCGGGACCTGCTGGGACAGGACGCGGAACTGGTCAGCCTCGCCGGGCCGGGCATGTGCCCGGGGCATTTCGACATCCGCCCCTCGCAGGTCCGCAAACTCCGTGGCTGTGAGTTGGTGCTGCGGATGGACTTCCAGGGGTCGCTGGATGAGAAGATCGGCGACGCCCCGCGGATTGTCCCGGTGAAGGTCACCGCCGGGCTCGCCGTTCCGAAGACCTATCTCTCTATATGCCGGCAGGTTGCAGACGCCCTCGTGGAAGCCGGGCAGATCGGCCGTCAGGAAGCCTCGCGGAGGCTCCAGGCCATTGCCTCGCGCGTAAACCGCCTCGGGGTACACTCGAAGAAGCAGATCGGTGCAAGCGGACTGGGTTCCCGTCCGGTCATCGCCAGCCGACACCAGGCCGACTTCTGCCGCTACCTGGGCATGGAGGTGGTAGCGACCCTGCCGGGCGGGGAGGAGGCATCGGTCAGGTCGCTGGGCGAGGTCATCCGCCTTGGCCGACGGGAGAAGGTGGGGTGGATCATCGCCAACCGGCCCGAGGGCACCATGGCGGCCGACGCGATCGCCAAGGCGCTGGGCGCGGGGGTAGTGGTGCTGGAGAACTTCCCCGAAGCCTCGCAGCCGGAATCGTTTGATCTCATGCTTCAGACAAATGTTACGCGCATCGTCACCGCGGCCGGCACAGCAGGTGGCTCGTGAGCGACGTTGCGTCATCCGCCCCGGCAGAGACAGCGACCGCGGCGGTGTGGGCGCGGGAACTGCGCCTGCGGGCAGGGGGGATGGAAGTGCTGCACGTGCCGTCCCTGCGGCTGTGGGGCGGGCAGACGACGGTCGTATTCGGGCCCAACGGGGCGGGCAAGACGACGCTGCTGCGAACGATGCTGGGCTTTCACTCCTGCAGCGAGGGGCAGTTGGAGGTGCTGGGCGAGCGCGTGGTGGACCTGAGCGGGCGGGGGCTTTCGCGTTTCCGTCGGCGGGTCGGGTATGTGCCGCAGCTCCTGGCCGGCCGGGGCGAGATGCCGCTGACCGTGCGGGAAGTGGTGGCCATCGGACGGACCGGGCTGCGGTGCCTGGGTGCGCGCCTGGAGGCCGAGGACTGGCGGATCGTGGATGAATGGATCGAACGTCTTGGTTTGTCTCAGCTTGCGCGGCGTTCATATGGCGAGCTGTCCGGCGGAGAGCAGCGCAAGACCCTCATCGCCAAGGCGATGGCCAAACGCCCGGAGTTGCTGCTGCTGGACGAGCCGACGGCGAACCTGGACCTTCGCGCCCGCGAGCAGATTGTCGGGATCCTTGCCGACCTGTTCCGCCAGACACACGTAACCGGCGTGCTGGTCTGTCACGAGCCGGAGGTGATCCCGCCGGGGACTTCCCAGGTGGTTCTCTTGGGGCACAGCAGGGCGATCGCGGCCGGTCGCCCCGAGCAGGTGCTTACGGATGAACGACTTACGCAGGTGTTTGGCCCGGGCTTCTCGGTGGTACGTCGGGGGCAGCGGTTTGCGATGGTCCCGGCCGGCGGGGGCGAGGAGGCACAACCGTGATCGACGTGGGCTACTTCGCGCCCGTGCTGGCGACCGGTCTGTTGGCCGGGGCCTCCACGGGTGTGCTCGGCGTGTACATCGTGGGGATGCGGATCCCGTTTCTGGGGGTGTGCGTGGCACACGCTGCCTTGGCGGGAGCGGTGTTCGGCACGCTGGCGGGCCTGGAGGGCACCGGACTGCTGGCGGCAGCGCTGGTGGGGTCGGCGGCGACGGCGTTGGTGCTGGGCCTGGCCGACCCGCACCGCATCAAGGCCGACACCAACGTGGTGATGGGCATGCTGTTCTCACTGACGATGGGGCTGGCGTTCCTGGGAATCGGGCTCTTCAGTGTGTACGGCATTTCCGACAGCGACGTCCGCGGGCTTCTGTGGGGCTCCCTGGCGTTCTGCAGTTGGGACGACGTGGCGTGGATGGCCGGGGTGACCGCGGCCGAGGTTCTGTTTATCGGCTTTCTTTACAAGGAGATGCGAGCGATCATGTTCTCCCGCGAACACGCTGCCGCTGCCGGCGTGCGGGTGACGCTGGTGTGGTCGGGCTTCCTGCTGCTGACCAGCGCGGTGCTGACGATCAACTTCCAGGCGATCGGCGGGCTGATGATCTACTCCCTGCTGGCGAACCCCGCGGCCGCGGCGTTCCAGTTGGTCCGCGGGCATGGCCGATCGCTCGTGGCGGCAGGGGGTCTGGGGGCGCTCAGCGGTGTGGGCGGCTTCGTGGTGGCTGCCCTGCTGGACCTGCCGGTCGGAGCGACGATCGTCATTTTCTCCTCGCTGCTGGTCCTCGTGGCGGCCGTCCTTGCGCGGCTGGGTTCCAGCGCCCAGACTCGACCCGGTTGATTCTTCTGGGCCCATGAAATGGGACCGACGGTCGAAGGGGTATATCATTCCGGCGAAGAGAGAACCGTTTTTGCCGGAGAATGCCATGCCCGAGCAGGATGCAAACGATAAAGCCCGCCCGGCCGGGTCGGAAGATGGCCATCGCAAGGGGGGAGTGCACGTCGTCCGGGTGCGGTCGCTGGTGAGCGTCGCCCTGTGGGCGGTGTTGATCTTCCTTGCGTTCCGGTTCTTCTCGGCGACCAGATTCCTGGTTCTCGGAGCGCTGGGTGCCTCGGCCCTGGCGGCTGCGCTTCAGCCCCTCACCAGGCGGGTTCCGGGCCCGTGTGTGGTGAAGGCACTGGTCACCATGCTGTTGGTCATCGTGGTACTGGGCGGCACATTGCTTGCCCTGGGGTGGGCTTTGTACAAGCCGGTCCGCCAGAGCATCGAGCGGCTTCCGGAACTGTATCAGGACATGAACCGCGGGCTGCGGAGCCTCAGCCAGCGGATCGGGCTCGACAGCCAACTGGACGTCAAGGAACTGGGCGAGATCGCCGGAAGCATCTTTCTCGGTGGTTCGGTGCGGGAGACGATCCCCAGCCTTGCCAGCGGGGTGCTGACGCTGATGCTGGCGGTGCTTGTGGTGGTCATCGGGGCGATGTACCTGCTGATACATCCGGGCGGCTCGCTGGTGGACCCCGCCGTGAGACTGCTGCCGCCCTCCCGGCAGGAATCGACCCGACGGGCAGTGAAGACCCTCTGGCCGGAGCTTCGCTGGTGGGTCATCGGTACGCTGTTCAGCATGCTGATTATCGGGGTCATCACGGGGGCGGGCTATTGGATCATCGATCTCAAGTTCTTCCTGCCGCTGGCGTTGTTTGCGGGGTTGGCCCAGGCGGTTCCCACCTTCGGGCCGCTGGTGACCCTGGCGGTGGCGGTGCTGGTAGCGGCCACGCAGGGACTGGGAGAGGTCGTCGGCGTGGTAACGGTGTACCTGGTAGTCCAGACCATCGAGTCCTATTTCCTGACGCCCATGGTCATGAAACGAGCGGTGCACATCCCCCCCATCGTGACGCTGTTTTCCATCATCCTGTGGGGCAACATCTTCGGCATCGGCGGGCTGATTCTGGCGGTCCCTCTCGACCTGACGATCTGGGCGTTCCTGCGCGAACACATCGCAGATGAGCACGACAGGCAGGCTGGACTTCCACCGGAAGCCGACGAGGACACGTAGCCCAATGAGACCCATCCCCGCAAAAAACCCGAGGCCGGGCAAGTCATGCCAATACAATGACACCGACAGCCACCGACGGGGCCAGCCATCCCGGCAGGGAAGGCCGCCCTCTCAATAGACGCGAAAAAGGAGCATCACCATGGCCGACACGAAGGACAACGATACTGCCAAAGAACTGCAGTTGCTCAAGGATGATCTGAAGGCGCTGAAGACCGACTTCAAAGATCTTTTGGGTGCCCTCAAGGGCGACAGCAGCGAGAAGCTCGAGGACCTGCGAGGCCGCGTTGAAGCCGCCGCCCGCAGCAAAGCCGGCACCGCCCGCCGCCGCGCCCATGACATCGGCGTGAGCCTGCGGGAAACCGCCGACGACGCGGGAAGGGCGATGGGTGATCATCCTTTTACGACGGCCGCAGCCGCTCTTTGCCTGGGGCTGGTGACCGGGGCGATTCTCGGAGGACGTCGCGGTTGAGCAAGCTATGGTCCTACATCGAGTTGGCGGTTGACGTAGCCGCCGCCTACCAGGAGATCCACAAGCCGCCCAAACGTCAGAAGATCGCCGCCGGCGACCTGCTGATGGTATTCAGCGGGCTGCTGGTTCTCACGGCGTTGGGCTTCGGCATCGCGGCTATCTTCTGGGCGTTGATGGTGCTCGGACCGATTGTGGCGAGTCTCCTGACGGCCGTTGCTGCCTTGGTGTTGGCCGGCATCTGCGTGGGCGTGTCCCGGTATCTGCTGCGTTCCACGCTGGAGTGATGGGCGGATGCCTCGCCACGGCGTCATCGCCAAGGTGTGGGTGAGCGGGCTGGTTCTGCTGGCTTCCGCGCCGTTGGCATGGGGGCAGGAAACCCAGCCGTCCTACACCGGCACGTACTTCCACACCAAGGCGGTCAATCCGCGGCTTGGGAAGCGGGATCGGTCGATCAACCTCGCAACTCCCCAAGCATGCGTAGAGCACTTCGTGCTTTCCTGCCGCCGGGAGGACTGGAAGGCGGCCGCGCACGCATTGAACTTCCGGCTCATCGAGCCGCTCGATGCTGCCAAGGCCGCCCAACAGGCCGAGAGACTCTACTACCTGCTCAACCAGAACCTCTGGATCGACTGGTCACTGCTGCCCGACCGCCCCGACGCCCTGGACACCGGGTCCCTGCTTTCCAGCGGGGACCCCATGGCCGGCAAACCCCGGCGAAGCATTCAGTTGGGGAACATTCCTTTGGACGGGCGGAACGTGCCGGTCCGCGTGGAGCGAATCAAGCCCGAGGACGGCGAACCGGTATGGTTGTTCGCTGCCCAGACCGTGGACAACATCGATCCACTCTATGAAGCCAGGGGGCCCAGTTGGTTTGCCCGCCAGGCGCCGGAATGGAGCCGAACCCGCCTGCTGTGGCGCGTACCGATGTGGCAATGGCTGGCGGTAGTCCTGCTGGTGGGTCTGGCGATCGGCGTGGGGTGGCTGGTCGCCACGGTGATCAGCCGCGCCGTCGCAAGAAGACTCTCCACCAGCGGTGCCGAGCTTGTAGGCGCCATCCGCTGGCCCGCTGCGATTCTGACGGCCGGCTTGGTCAGCT
>JBKHHV010000117.1:0-10781 GCA_046539005.1 Phycisphaerae bacterium | reverse complement strand
CGAAGCACATCGCCCAGCGCGTTCTCCAGCACGATGCGATTGAAACGGCTGCGCTCAGACTCGGCAAGCGTGTCGAGCCCGGCCTTGATGAACGCCTCGCCCTGCGGCGGCAGTTCGAGCTGACGAACGTCCTGCCGGCGGAACAGCGGCTCGCTCAACCAGCCGCTACCCTGGGTCAACCGCTGGTTGATCGCATCCACCACGCCGGTCTTCAGCGTGCCGGTGAGTTCCCCGGCCGAGGCAGCCTTTGCGACGGCTTGGCGCTGCTGGTCAGTGAGCATCTCCCGGAAGCGGGAAATCGGGGGCTTATCGGCCAGCGGTCCCTTGCCGGTCAGGGCGTTGAGCAGGGCGGGCCAGTCGGTCACGTCGGAGATGTAGATCCGCGTGGGGCCCAGCGGGCTAAGGCGGTCTTCTACGTCGGAGAGCACTTCCTCGGGGAGGCGGCCTTCGTTGTCGGCCGAGACGGTCACGACGCGTTTCTGGTTGTAGCGGTGAATGGTGCCCAGCCCGGGTCGATACTCGAATTCTCCCAGTGAACTGAGCGGCACGGGCTTGCCCGTCAGCGAGGGGATTCGCCAGCGGAACAGGTCGCTGATGCTGGTCCGCTGCGACTCGGGCAGGCGGACGGTGATGTCGTATTCGTCGTTGAAGTCGCGGAAGCTGCTGACCTTTCGGCCGAACACGGCAGCCGCGAGGAAATCGGCGACGATGGAGGTGTTGACGTTGAGTTTGTAGGCACGCTGGCGGTCGACCTTGAAGCTCAGTTCGGGGCGGGCGAGTTCCAGGTCGGACCGCAGGTTCACCAGGTTCGGCACCGAGCGGATGCGGTCTTTGACGTCCTCGGAGAGGCGCGCCAGCTTGTCGAGGTCCTCGCCGATGAGCCGTACCGAAACGGGGTCGCCGGTGGGCGGTCCTTCCTTGATGCGTTCGACCTTGATCTCAGCGCCCGGGATGCCATGGATCGCCTCGCGCAGTTGCTTGACGATCGGCCAGGAGGGGGTGTTGTTGGCAATCCGGACCTCGTAGTCGGGAAACAGGATGGTCAGGTTAGCCACGTGCGGACCACCGCCGGCGGAGAAGAAGCTGAAGCCCCCCGCCTCGCCGACGTTGGTCACCACGTGCTCGATCTGCTCGGTCCCGTTGGCGTCGTAGCGGAACTGCTGGACGATCTTCTCGACCTGGCGGCTGATTTCGTTGGTGTGGCGGATGTTGGTGCCCTGCGGCAGTCGGATGCTGATGACGGCCTGCTGGGGGTCGGTCTCGGGGAACAGTTCCACCCCGGTGCTGCGGCGGGAGTAGACGATCGCCGTGCCCACCAGCAGCAGCACCGCCAGGGCGATGACGGTGAAGCGGTGGTTCAGCGCCCTTTGCAGCAACCAGCGATAGGCGGCGACGAAGCGGCTTTCGCGGGTGTCCTCGACGGGCACCTTGCGGATGAGCACCGAGCTGAACACGGGGTTGATCACCAGCGCCACGAACAGCGAGCTGATGAGCGTAATGATGACGGTCAGCGGCAGGTAGCTCATGAAGTCGCCCATCACGTCCGGCCAGAACAGCAGCGGCACGAACGCGGCGACCGTGGTGGCGGTGGAGGTAATGACCGGCCAGGCGACCTCCCCGGTGCCGGTCATCGCCGCCTGGATGGGCGAGAGGCCCGACTGCCGGTGGCGGTAGATGTTCTCGACGATGACGATGGCGTTATCCACCAGCATGCCCAGGGCGAGGATGAGGCTGAACAGCACGATCATGTTCAGCGTGACCCCCAGCACCTGGAGGACCGAGAAGCTGATGAGCATGCTCATGGGGATCGCCAGGCCGACGATGAGGCTCGACCGCAGCCCCATGAACAGCAGCAGCACGCCCACCACCAGCACCAGCCCCGACATCACGTTGTTCTCCAGGTCCAGCACCATCATCTTGATCTCGTCGGAGCGGTCCTGGGTGAGAGTCAACTCAACGCCGGCCGGTAGTTGCTTGCGGGCCTCGGCGAGGATGGCTTTGACGCGGTCGGCGATGTCGATGATGTTGGCACCGACGCGTTTCTTGATGGCCAGGGTAATACTGTCGCGGCCGTTGAGGCGCGAGTAGGTAAGGCGGTCCTTGAACGTGTCGGAGATGGTCGCCACGTCGCGCAGGTAGATGATCTTGCCGTTTCGCTGGGTAAGCGGGAGGGTGAAGAACTCCTCGGGCTTCTCGAACTCGGCCGGGACGCGCACGTTGAACTTCGTGCCCGGGGTTTCCAGTCCGCCGGCCGACTTGTTGACGTTTTCGGCGGGGATCATGCTCATGATCTCGACGGAGGTCAACCCGTAGGCGGCCACGCGGTCGGGGTCCAGTTCGATGCGGATCTCGCGCTCCAGGGCGCCCAGCACGTCCACCTCCAGCACGCCGGGGACCGACTCGATGTAGTCCTCCAGCTCGTCGGCGATGTCCTTCAGGCGCACCGGGGAGATGCTGCCCGCCAGCGAGACCATCATGATCGGGAACTCGGCGATGTTGATCTCGGTAACCACCGGCTCCTCGGCCTCGAGGGGAATCTCCGGCTTGGCGAGGTCGACCTTGTCCTTGACGCGCTGCAGGGCGTCCTCGATGACCACGTCGGAGTAGAACTGCACGTTGATCCGGGAGATCCCCTCGGCTGAGACCGACTGGATCTCCTTGAGCCCCTTGAGCCCGGAGAGTTCCTTCTCGATCTCCTTGGTGATGGTGTTCTCGATGTCCTCGGGGGCGACACCCTCGTGGATGGTGGTGATCATGACGTTGGGCAGCTTCACCTCGGGCGCCGACTCCCGCGGGATCGTGGCGTAGCTGATACTGCCCGCGATGATGATCAGCAGCATCAGCACGAACACCGTCGTGCGGTTCTTGATGGCTGCGTTCGAGAGGATCATGCCTCAGTCCTCCTGCCCGGCGAGTCGGTTCGCCCGGGCCCCAGGCCCCGAAGCCGGCTGGGTGAGCGGCACGAGCCGCTTCCCGTTAACGTGCGTCACCACAACCTTCTCCCCCGGAGAGACGTACCGCTGGCCCCGGACGATGAGCTTGTCGCCCGCGGTAAGGGGGCGATTGCCTTCTTCGACCGGGAGGATACGCACGCGCTTGCCCTGCAACAGGTCCAGGTCCACGTCGATGGGGCGCCGCACGGCCAGGCCGTCGGCTACGACATACACCGCATACCCTCGTTCGAGGTGAATGGCCGCGTCCAGCGGGATGGTGATCTCCTCCTGGAGCGTGCGGAGCTTGAGCTTCACGGTCACGATCTGCCCGCTGCGGAAGATACGGTCGCGGTTGTCCATCAGGATCTCCACCGGCGTGGTCCGCGTGGCGGGGTCGGCCAACTCGGAAATGTAGCTGATCTTCCCGCTGCGACCGATACGACCGGCCGCCGACTTGACCACCTCGTGCTGGTACTCGTTGTCGGGCAGGTAGTGCACGAACTTCTCCGGCACATTGACCACCACGTTGACCATGCGCGCGTCGACCACCGTCGCCACCGGGGCACCGGCTGCCAGGAATTCGCCCCGCTCGGGGCGCAGCGTGTCCAGCACGCCGTCGATGGGCGAGGTGATGACGGTCCGCTCGAGGTTCGCCAGGGCGGCCTTGTGGGCGGCCTTGCTGGCCTGGTAGGCGCTTTGGGCGGCGTCCAGTTCCTTGTCGGTCGCCACGCCGCGCTCGACCAGCCGATGGATCCGCTCCAGCTCGTTGCGGTCGTAGTTCACCTGCGCGCGGATGCGGGCCTCCTCGGCCTCATAAGTCCGTGGATCGATACACAGCAGAACCTGACCGGCCGATACGCGGTCGCCTTCTTTGACGGCCGCGACGTTCGGGTCGGTGTCGCGCGGGCCGACGCACTGCACTTCGCCGGGTACCTGGGCGGAGAGCTGCACGACCTGGTTGGCCTCCACCTCCCCGTCAAGGGTGATGGTGTGGACGATGGTGCGGGGTTCGACGGTTTCGACGGCCACCTCTTTGGGCGCGGGCGGCTCGCCGGTGGCGTCCTCGACGCGCGGTTCGAGGAACTTCGCAACGGCCGCCACGCCCCCCAGTGCGGCAGCCAGCAGCAGGAACGGCAGGGCCTGCCTTACCAGCCACCTGCCCAGGCGTCGAAGCCGGGGAAACCGCGGGGTCTGGGTCGTTTCATCGGCCATGGGTGGAAGTCTCCTTTGGGGCATCCCCTTCAAGCTGACATCCGAGGGAACGCAGGATAGCCCGCTTCAGCGCGGCCGCCAGGGTAGGGACGTCTTCCTCGGTCAGGTGCAGGATGCTTCGCAGGCTCAACCCGTCGTAGGCCGAGACAATCAGTGCCGCGGCAATGTCGGGGTCGAGGTTGGGCAGAAAGCTTCCCTCGCGGCTCCCCTCGCGGATGAGCCCGGCGATGACCTTCTCCCACCGCTCGCGGAGATGGTTGAGGTGCTGCTTGATTGGCCCTTCCCGCTCGTCGCGTGCGGCGACGGCCCAGAACTCCAGGAACAGGCGACCCACTTCCTCGTAGGCAGGCAGCCTGCGGTTCCAGTTGTCCAGCATCTGCTCGACCTTCTCCCGCACCGAGCCCGAGCGGACCACCAGGTCCTGCAACTCCTGCTCGTCGTGATTGCTGAGGCGATGGAGGATCTGGATGAACAGGTCCTTCTTGGACGGGAAGTAATTGTAGATGCTTCCTTTGGATATCCCGGCTTCTGCAGCGACGCTGTCCATGGGCGCCGAAGCGTACCCGTGCTGGGTAAAGGCCCTCATCGCCGCGTCCAGGATGTTGCTCCGCATTCTCTCTTCGTGCGTCATTTTCGGTTCTGTCCTTCTGCTTGTCTCGTGCATGACTGACCAGTCAGTCAGAACATGCTTACTATACGGCCGATATTCACCGCATATCAAACAAAATCTGTATAAAACTGACCCATTAGTCATTGACCGCTCAGTAAACCGCCGGAGTTCCGAATTCCAGGCATACCCGGATTTGCCGGAAAGTTTGCTGCAGAAATGGGTTCCGCTGACCGAAAAGGGCTCTCTTCTCTTAAGCAGTCCCCTTATCGGACCGATACTGTCGCTGATAGGGTCCGACCAGGGACATCCGAGGGGAATCGCCCTGCGAGAAAGGAAGATATCATGCCCCAGAACGAGGTGAAGTCCGGCTCTGACAAGCGGTTCGAAAGGCCTTCGAACGCACCGCCCACCGGTTCGCCGCCGCCGTCTGCAGCGCAACCTGCCGGCCAACCCAGCGCCGCCCAGACCGCCCGACGCCAGACCGAGCAGAGCGCCAACGCCGTGATCCAGTTCGTCTCTGACCTGGTCGGCGTGAAGCCTTACAAGGCCGGTCGTTTCCGCGAGCTGTTCGGCTCGGTCTTCAAGAGCCACAAAAACGAGCGGATCGAGGACTACTTCGTCGTCGGCGGTTCGCGCACCACCCCGTCCCTGTCGACCGTCAAGACGCACTGGCCCAAGGCATGGGTTTCGTTCTACCTGCTCGCCGGGGTCGGCATGCTGTACATGGGCCTCTGGGCGATGTTCACCTACTTCGAGAACCCCCTGACGATCCCCGGGATGATCCTGATCGGAAGCTTCGGCGTGCCGATGGCGGTGCTGATGTTCTTCTTCGAGATCAACGTCCCGCGCAACGTCTCGATCTACCGGGTGATCTGGATGTTCCTGATGGGGGGCATGTTGTCGCTGATGGCCGCGCTGATCGGCTTCGAGTTCACCGACGCGATGCGACTGAACTGGATGGGAGCGGCCGTGGCCGGCCTGGTCGAGGAACCCGCCAAGGTCCTGCCGCTGCTGCTGCTGGTGAACCGCAAGCGCTACCCCTACACGCTCAACGGGCTGCTGTTCGGGGCGGCCGTGGGGGCAGGCTTCGCTGCCTTCGAGACGGCGGGGTATGTCTTCCAGGCTGGAGTCTCCGGAATGATCGAGTCGGCCATCCAGAACCCCAATAACGCGATGATCGGCTTCCAGCAGTCGACGCAGGATTTGATGATCCGCCGGGGGATGCTCACCCCGATCGCCCACGTGGTATGGGGAGCGATGGCCGGCGGAATGCTCTGGAAGGTCCGCGGTCAGCGGCGGTTCACCTTCTCGATGTTCGCCGACAGCCGCTTCCTGCGGGTGCTGGGTGTGGCGGCGATCTGCCACATGATCTTCAACTCCGTCGGGCTCCAGGCCGGGGTCGTGGTCTTCGTCCCGATCGGAATCGTATGCTGGCTGGTGGTGTTCGCGATCTTCTCCGACGGCCTCCGCCAGGTAAGCAAGCTCAAGCAGAAGAAACTCCAGGAATCACAACCGGCGGAGAATCCGCCCACCGAAGGAGCCGCATCATGACCGATTCGCAGCAGGAAGAGTACTTCGCTCCCGAGGAGCCCGTGGACGACGGCGACTGGACCGACGACGAGGAAGGGCAGGGGGCATCTCCGGCCACTTCCGACGCCGACAACCGCAAGCGCAACATGATCATCGCGGCGATTTTTGTGGGTGCGATCGTGGTCGCCTGGAGCATGCGTCCCGACCAGCAGCCCGCCCAGGGCGGTACCGGCGAGGGCGGCGGCTCTGGAGAAATCACGACCGAGCCCGAGTCCGATACGATCTCCTTCCAGGAGTATCTCGTCGGCACCTGGCAGACCACCAACAACGGCGCCCACGGGCAGACGCAGTTCTTCCCCAACGGCCGATACGTGGACCACGTGCGGATGATCGGCACCCGCCGCCGGGCACGCACCCAGGGAACCTGGCGGGTCAACGGCAAGACGCTGACGCTTCACGCACAGGACAGCACCGAGCCGGGCATGGTCGGCATGACCACGGTCATCACCCTCACGCCGATATCGAGGACCCGCTGCCGGCTTGAGGCGCCGGGGATGGCCTTGGTGGCCGACAAGATCAACTGACCTCTCGCTCGATACGACGAAAGCCCGCTGCCTCCAGCCAGGACGCGGGCTTTCTGTTTGCGCAGGCAAGGTCGATCGACCGCCGAAGCTCGGCCCTCGCTGTTGCGGGCACCGGCCGGGTATCAGTGAGCGACCTTCTCGACCTCCTGGTCTTCCATATCCGAGATGCCGGGGAACAGCCTCTGCAGTCGGTCGAGCACCGTTGACTGGATCCGGGCGATGTCCTCCACCGTCGATTGCTGATGGGCCAGGATGTCCCGCGAGGAGATCATCCCCACGGCCTTGCCGTCTTCGACGATCGGGAGGTGTCGTATCTCGTGTTTGGCCATCATCTGCTGGGCGTGGGCGATGCAGGTTTCGCGGTCGCAGTGGACCATCTCGCGGGTCATCACCTCGCCCACCAGCGTCTTCCTGGGGTCCAGCCCGACGCCGACGACTTTCATCAGCACGTCGCGCTCCGACAGGATCCCCACCAGCTTGCCGCTCTCCTCTTCCACCATCACGCAGCCCACGTGGTACTTGGTCATCTTTTTCGCGGCCTGGCCGACCGTGTGGGTGTCCACGGTGGTAATCACGCAGTCGTGTTTATGCGTGAGCAGCTTACGAATTCTGGGTGTATGTGACATGGGTCGCCCCCGCCTTCGTAGATCAGATATGCCCGTCTGCCCCGGCACCGAACCGCGGCGCACACGTACATATCGACCTTGAGAGGTAGGGGATTCACCGGACAACCGAGATTTCCAGAATTTCGCGCCTGGACCCGCCGC
This sequence comes from Phycisphaerae bacterium, assembly GCA_046539005.1. Lineage (GTDB taxonomy): Bacteria > Planctomycetota > Phycisphaerae > SM23-33 > SM23-33 > CAZFPT01. The sequence continues at coordinate 3,145 of JBKHHV010000117.1, read as the reverse complement.
CTACCGGGGAACCGGATCCTGGAAGTACTTCTTGCGCCGCTCCAGAAGCCCCTCCAGCCGCTCGCGCAGGCGCTGCCGGGCAGACCCCGGAGCATGCGGCGAAGTCGCCAGCGCCGCCAGCAACTTCACCAGGCAGCGGAAGTCGGACACGCTCACCCGCTCGGGGGCGATCCGGTGCCCGCGGTCGGACATGTTGTGGTAGTTGCCCAGCGGCAGGCAAAGGGCGGCCGCGGGATAACCCCACACGCACAGCGGGGTGCTCTCGCACGTGCCGCCGGGCATCAGGCAACGCACGTGCCGAAAGGTGCGGTCCTTCCTTTCCAGCTCGGCGGCGACGGCCGCGATGTGCGCCGTCAGCTCCGGGGCGAAGGTCCAGGTGCGATCGCCGATGCGGATCACCGTCCCGTCGCCGATCTTCGCGCCGGGCTGGGCCTTGGACGTCTCGAGCCCAACGATCGACCGTCCCTCCGGCACGCTGCCGCTGTCGCAGGCGGCAAGGGTGCCGATGAACCCGGCCACCTCGGCGCGGGTCAGCAGCAGCACCACGTCGGCCTCGGCGCGGGAAGAGGCAAGGTCGTCCACCGCACACACCACCGCGGCCACGCCCGCCAGGTCGTCCAGCGCCCGTGAGGTTATTGAGTCTTTGCGGATGCGACAGACGGGCTTGTCCCACATTCCGATGGTCCCGGCCGGCACGTCGGTCGCGCAGGTCAGCACCATACGGACGTCCAGGAAGCCGGAGGACCGGTCCCGCCGGGCGGAGGTGATCTCGGCGGTCCGCTCGCCTTCCGGGGCGAACAGCCGAACCTTCTCGCCGGCGAAGTACTCTCGCCGGACCCCGCCGCGGAACTGCGCCCACACCGCCCGGCCTTTCTGACGCCGCACCACGAAGCCCGGGTGATCCATGTGAGCCAGGAAGGTCCACTTTGCGGCATGTCCGCTGCCGCGGGCGTAGCGGATCGTCACGTTTCCGTGGGGGTCACACTCCATCGGCAGGTCTCGGCGCCGGGCCCAGGTGGCGAGCACCTCCACCATCGCTTCCTCGCGGAAGGGCGCCACCGGCGCCGAAAGGATGTCCCGCAGAATGCGGCGATGGGTCGATTTCATGCGTGCCTCCCTGCGGGCGCGGGTCAACGGTCGGCCAATTCCTTGAGGCGCGGCAGTTGCCCGCGAAGCTCATTGGCGGCGGCCGTCTCCGGATAGTCGCGTATGACCTCTTTGGCCAGGTCGACCGCCTCGGAGAACCGCCTGCGCTCGATATAGTCGCGAATACGGTCGCGGTAAGCCCGGACCTCCTCGATGCGGGCATTCTGCCGGAGCGTGGGCATCTGTACGTTCAGCAGTTCGGCCTCGGGCGTCTGGGGGTAGGCGTCCACGAACTGCTCGGCAAGCTCGACCGACCGCCCCCACTGCCGCGCCGTCACCGCCCGCTCGACCTCCTTGTACAACCGCCCGATCCGCTCGGTGCGGTAGGCGTCGTGCTCGCGGCGGACCCGCTGCACCAGCGCCTCGGCCCCGCGCGAGTCGGGGTGCTGTTCGGCGAGCTGCTCGGCCGCGGTCAGCGCATCTTCGAAGCGACTGACGGCCATCAGGTCCTCCACGCGCTGCACGCTGTGGGAGAACTGCTCGCTCTCGGCCTGGCGGCGCGCCTCGGCAACCTTCCCCTGCAACTCCTGGCAGCGAAGGTGGTTGGGGAACTCGGCGGCGAACTCCTCCAGCACGTTCTTGGCCTCGGCGAAGTCCTGTGCGTCCATCGCCGCTTCCACGCGGTCCACGTAGCCCTCCACCTGCTGCTGGTGCTCCCGGCGACGCATCGACTCCAACTCCTCGGCCGGGAGCATCAAGGTGCGCTCGATCTGCTCCAGGCGGGTGAGGACTTCGTCGGTCCGGTCGGGGCCGGAAGGGCGAGGAAGCCCGTGGAGAATCGACGGGTTCAGCCGGGAGGCCGTGAGGAAGGCGGAGGTGTCGTCGTCGGGCTCCTGGGGATTCGCGGCCCGGGGACGGGGCGGGTAGACCAGCACCGGGCGGGAGATCAGCCACGCCGTCGCCCACAGCAGCGCCGCCAGCCCCCAGCCTCCGGTCATCCACGCCACGCCGACCAGGATGGTGATGAGCCCCACCTGCCCTTGCCGGGCGGCCGCGACCGGTACCAGCACGCCCAGAAGCATTCCCACGCCCACCGCAAACAGCGCCACCGCCCACAGAAGCGCCATCAGCAGCGTGGGGTACGGCGAGCGGGAACTGTCGGGTTGGTCTTCGTACATGGAATAAGCCTGCTGCCCGGCCGAAAAACATTCCCCCCTCGGAAGCCCTTCGAGCCGTTGACTGGCAACGTGTCTGATGGATATACTAACGTTGTGAACGCGAGAATGACACCCCGACGTCGCGAAGGTTTGCGATCCGCTTCCGGCTTCTCGCTGGTCGAGATGCTGTTTGTGATCGGCATTCTGGCCCTCCTGGTGGGAATCCTGGTCCCCTCCCTGCAGAATCTCCGCCGCCAGGCCCGCAGGCTTCGCTGCGCGGGCAACGTGCGCGAGATCGCCCGGGCGTGCCGCAACTATGCCCTGGACGACAAGATGCACCGCGGACAGACCGGGGGCATGCTTCCGGCATGTAAGCCCAACGCCGACTTCTATGACCCCGAAACGGGCAACGCCTACGCCATGCAACTGCTGCTGAACTACCAGTTCCTGGTCGGTGATGTGCTGGTCTGCCCCGAGGCACAGCGACAGCTCAACCATGCCGTACCCAAGATGGAAAAGGCCGGCGGGGGGAACATCAAACGTATGCAATTGGAAAACAACAGCTTCATCAACGACGCCGACCAGAAGACCCTCTCCTACGGGTACATCTCGATGATCGCGGATAGCGACGAGGCCAAGAAGGTCGTCAAGGACACCCGCATCAGCCGTCTGCCGGCCAACATGATCGTCGTCGGCGACAGCAACCCCCGCTGCGAACTGGGCAAGAGCAAGCTGGAGAACAACGAGGAAGAGAACTCTCCCAACCATGCCGGGCAGGGACAGAATGTCGGCATGCTGGATGAGAGCGTGGAGTGGATCGACTCGCCCACGGAACTGGGAGAGGACATCTATGCCGTCTCCAAGGGCGGAAAATCGGTTGAGAGAGTCACGATCGAAGACGT
>JBKHHV010000116.1:0-10820 GCA_046539005.1 Phycisphaerae bacterium | reverse complement strand
TCCAGATGATGTGGCCGTCGGAGGTTTCGGGCATCGTCTTCACGCAGGACCCGGCCGGGCTGGAGCACAACCGCATGGTCATCGAGGCCTCGTACGGTCTGGGCGAGGCGGTGGTCTCCGGTGACGTGTCTCCCGACCGCTACCTGGTGCCGCGGGAGAACCCCACCGACTACACCTGCGAGGTCGGCGAGAAGGCGACGGTCTTCGCCGCCCTGGGCACTCATCCCCCGGGGCGCGATCCCGCCGCCGCCTGCCTCGACGCCGCACAGGTCGCCGAACTGGTCGAACTGTCGCTGCGGGTGGAGGAGTACTTCGGGCACGCGGTGGACATCGAATGGGGGCTGGCCGAGGGGCAACTGGCCCTGCTGCAGTCGCGGGCGATCCGCGGGCTGGAGGTAGCGGCGGACGTGGAGGCGGGGCGGATGGAGGAGATCGAACGGCTGCGGGCGATCGCCGGCGATTCCCGCAAGGTATGGGTCGCCCACAACCTCGGAGAGACGCTGGAGGCACCCACGCCGCTGACGTGGGACATCGTGCGGGAGTTCATGACCGGCGCCGGCGGTTTCGGGCGCCTGTACCGGATGCTCGGCTATCGACCCAGCCGCGAGGTCTGCGAGGAAGGCTTCCTGGAGCTGATCTGCGGGCGGATCTACGCCGACCCCGATCGGCTGCCGGACCTCTTCTGGGACGGGATGCCGATGGTGTACGACCTTGATGCACTGATCGAGGACCGCTCGCTGCTGGACGGCGCCCCCAGCCGTTTCGCGCCCGAACGCGCCGACAGCCGATTCCTGCTGAACCTGCCGGCGAACCTGGCGGGCATGTTCCGCAGCCACCGTCGCACCCGGCGCCTCGGCCCGGCCGCCCGGGACCGCTTCGAGAACGAGGTGCTGCCCGACTACCTCGGCTGGATCGATAGCCGGCGGGGCTGCGAGCTGTCGGCACTGACCGACGAGCAGTTGCTGGACGAACTGGACGCCCGCCGCCGGCGCGTGCTGCAGGAGTTTGCACCCGAGTCGCTGCTGCCGGGGTTCTTCGGCGGCATGGCGCTGTCGCAGTTGACGGCAATGCTCGAGCAGATCGTCGGCCCCGGCGAGGGAGCGACGCTGGCCGGCACGCTTACCCTCGCGCTGGAGGGAGACGTGACCTTCGAGCAGGACGCGATGCTTTTCGATGTTGCCCGGGGTCGATCGACACTGGAGCAGTTCCTGGAGCGTTTCGGGCATCGCTGCCTGGGCGAGATGGAACTGTCCCGCCCGCGATGGCGCGAAGACGACAGCTACCTTCGGAAGATCATTGTGCGTTTCGCACGGCCGGACGCACAGGACCCCCGCCAACTGCACGAGACCAACCTGCAGCGGCGACAGGAAGCCGAGAAAGCCCTGCCCGAGACGCTGCGCAGGTGGGGCGGCAGCAGCTTCGAGGGGCAGATACTGGCCCATCTCGAACGGGCGCGGGAGTTGCTGCCCTACCGCGAGACCGGCAAGTACTACCTGATGATGGGCTACGAACTGATCCGCGGGGCAATCGAGGAAGTCGCCCGGCGATGCCCGGCGGGGCAGGGGGTTTACTTCCTGAAGCTCGATGAATTGCCCGCCGCCCTGGCGGGGGAGCGGTCTCTGGCAGAACGGGTGGAGCAGCGCCGCACGCGCCACGCCTCGGCCAGGCGGCTGTACGTGCCGGACGTCATCGACTCGGCCGAGCTTGACCGGCTGGGGCGTGCCCCGGAGGTGGCCGGCGGGGAGAGCTTCGACGCCTCCGTGCTGGCATCGGGGGTGGCCGACGGCCCGGCGTGCGTTGTGGAGGACCCCTCCGCGGCAGGCGAGCTCCCCAGCGGGTACGTGCTGGTGTGTCGCTCGACCGACCCGGGCTGGACGCCGCTGTTCATGAACGCCGCGGCGCTGGTGGTGGAACGCGGCGGGGCCCTGAGCCACGGGGCGATCGTCGCCCGGGACTTCGGCATACCGGCCGTCGCGTTGCCCGACGCCACGCGCATCCTCGCCGGCGGGGGACGCGTGCGGGTGGACGGCAATGCCGGAAAGGTGCACCTGCTGGAGGGTGCGACCGCCGACCCCGGGGAGGTGCAGCATGCTTGATGCGTTCCTGAACGCGGCGGACTTCGTGCTGGGGTGGCTGCTGGTGCTGCCCGGGCCGCTCCCGGCGGTGTCGCTGGCGGTGCTCTCGGCGGTGCTGATGGTACTGATCCGCCGGAAGGTGACCGACCAGCCGCACCTGGCGCGGTGCGTCGCCGACAAAAAGTGCCTCACGGGGCTGATCCGCCAGGCCAGGCGCCGCAAAGACAAGTCGGCCGTGCGGCGTCACAAGACGGTGCGCAATCGCGTGCAACTCAAGCTGCTGCGGGCCGAGGGTTGGCCGCTGCTGCTGAGCATCCCGATCATCGGCGTGCTCGGAACGTGGGGATACTACCGCCTGGAGTACCACGCCCCGGTCGCCAGGGAGGCCGTGGTGCTGGAACTCTCGCTGCCCCCGACCGCCGTGGGCGACCTTGCCACGCTGGTGCCCGCCGACGGACTCGAGTCGGAGGGCTGGATCAGCCGCGTGGAGACCGGTCGGGGTGAGCCGGCCCACGGCGTTGCCCGCTGGCAGGTCCGCGGGGAAGCGCGGGGGGATGACTACCGCCTGCAGGTCCGCCACGGCCGGGAGACCTTCACCCACCCTCTGCGGGTGGGACAGCCGACCTACGCCGACCCTGTCCGCCAGCACGATGATCGCTTCCTGCTGCCCCAGTCGGCCGTCCGGATGAGACCGATGAAGGTGCTGGGGTTCATCCCGTGGTTCTCCCCTGCGACCGCGACGGGCATGTTCCTGCCGGCGTGGCTGATTACGTACGTGCTGGTGGTGGTGCCGCTGGTGTACCTGCTGAAGGCAGCGCTGCGCGTGTACTGAGTCGCGACCGGACGCAGACGGCCGGCGTGGTCGCGACAGGGGATATCCGGATCCCGAAACGCGGCGGCTCAGGCGTGGTCGCGGGCCAGCCCCTGCATGTGGCTGACGATGGTCTTGAGCCCGTTGGCCCGGGCGGGGGAGAGGTTACGGTCCAGGCCGGTCCGGTCGATGAAGTACAGTTCCGCCTCGGCCGCCTCGGCGGGCGGGGTGTCGTTGAGCACTTCCAGCACCAGGGCGATCATCCCGCGGGTAATCACCGAATCGCTGTCGGCCGTGTAGTGCAGCGTGCCGTCGTTCAACTCGGCCCGAACCCAGACTTTCGACTGGCACCCCTGCATGGCGTACCGGTCATCCTTCAGTTCGTCCCCAGGGTCGAGTTCCTTGCCGAGGCCGATGAGGTACTCGTACTTGTCGAACCAGTCGGGTCGGCCTTCCAACTCTCGGATGATCCGGTCCTGCCGGTCGTTGATTGTCGTCTCGTATCCCTGCATTGGGTGTCCTTGCGGCGAGGCAGTGGGTCGCCGGTTACGCCAGCATTTCGCGCACGCGGCCGATGCCGTCCACCAGGCATTCCACTTCCTCCTGCGTGTTGTAGCAGGCGAAGCTTGCCCGCAGCGTCCCGTCGATGCCGAAGCGTTTCATCAGCGGCTGGGCGCAATGGTGCCCGGACCGCACGGCGATTCCCATCTTGTCGAGGATGGATGCCGCGTCGAAGCATTGTATGGCCTCCAGCGAGAAGGACACCACGCCGTACTTCGGCCAGGCGGTACCGTAGACCGTGACGCCGGGGTCGTCGCCGAGGCGCTGCATGGCGCAGGCCAGCAACTCCTGCTCGTGGGCGGCGATTTCCTCCCAGCCGCACTGGTCGAGGTAGTCGATCGCCGCGGCGAGGCTGATCGCCCCGGCCACGTGGCGCGTGCCTGCTTCGAACCGGTAGGGCGGCTCGGCGAAGGTAGTCTCGCTGAAGTCGACCGAGCCGATCATTCCCCCGCCGTACTGCCAGGGCTGCATTTCCTCCAGCCGTTCGCGCTTGCCGTACAGTACGCCGGTACCGGTTTCTGCGTAGAGCTTGTGGGCCGAGAATGCGTAGAAGTCGCAGTCCAGTTCGCGGACGTCAACCGGGCAGTGGGGGACCGCCTGGGCGCCGTCGACCAGCACGGCCGCCCCGCAGGCGCGGGCCTTGCGGATCAGTCGTTCGATCGGGTTGACCGTCCCCAGCACGTTCGAAACGTGGGCGATCGCCACTACCTGGGTGTCGCCGGTGATCAATTGCTCGCCGCGCTCGACGTCCAGCGAACCGTCCTCGTTGACCGGAATGACCTCCAGCGACGCGCCGGTGTTCTCACAGAGCATCTGCCAGGGCACGAGGTTGGAATGGTGTTCCATGCCGGAGACCACCACGTTCTGCCCCGGTTGCAGCCGCGGCTGACCGTAGCATCGTGCCACCAGGTTGATCGCCTCGGTCGTGCCGGAGGTGAAGACGATCTCGCGGAGCGAGCGGGCGTTGAGGAAGTCGCGCACCGTTTCGCGGGCCTGTTCGTAGGCTTCACCGGCCTGCTGGCTGAGGTAGTGGGCGCTGCGGTGGACGTTGCTGTTGCGATGCAGGTAGAAATCCTGCAGCGCTTCCAGTACGCAGCGGGGCTTGTGGGTGGTGGCGCTGTTGTCCAGGTAGACCAGCGGCCTGCCGTGCACGCGGCTCTGGAGGATGGGGAAGTCCGCCCGTACGGCGTCAACATTCCACATAGCGCCCTCGCGGAGATGGGCACGCCCGCAGCAGTCCGAACCAACGCTTCGGATCCTGCAGGCAATCGGTCACGCGCAGCCCGGCCGATTGCAGGAAGTCCTTTGCACGCGGGACCGTGAACTTGTGCGAGTCTTCGGTGTTAATGGTCTCGCCGGCGGCGATCCCGAGCATGTCGTCCTCTCCCAGCGGGGTTCGCACTTCCATGTCCTCGGCCGCCCGCAGGTGCATCTCGATGCGCGACTCGGCGGAGTTGTAGAACGCCAGGTGCTCAAACAGTTCCGGACGGAAGTTGGTCTTCGCCAGGGCGTTGATCGAACGTAGGATGTTGCGGTTGAACTCGGCGGTCACACCGCGCCCGTCGTTGTAGGCTTTTTCCAGCACGTCCACCGGCTTGACCAGGTCGAGCCCCAGCAGGAACTCGTCACCGGGCTCCATCTCCTCGCCCAGTTGCTGGAGGAATGTATCCCGCTGGGAACCGGAAAGGTTGCCGATGGTGCTGCCCAGCAGGCAGAACAGCCGTCGCCTGCGACAGGGCACCCGGTCCAGTTGCGTAAGGAAGTCGGCGACAAGCCCGTGAACGGCGAGGGAGGGAAACCGCCTCGTCAGTTGCCCGGCCGACTGGCGTATGGCGAAGGCGCTGACGTCGACCGGTACGTAGCGGACCGACGGCAGATTGGCCGGGTCGATACCGTCCAGGATCAGCGAGATCTTCGAGCAGTCGCCACTGCCCAGTTCGACGATGTCCACGTCCGAAAGCTGCGGCGCCACCGTGCGGGAGAAGGTCCGCAGGAGGCTCTTTTCCGTGCGGGTGGGGTAGTACTCCGGCAGGGCGGTGATCTGTTCGAACAGTTGCGAGCCGCGGTCGTCGTAGAGGAACATGCTGCTGATCCGCTTGGGCGTCTGGCGGAGGCCTTCCATCACGTCGGCTACCAGCAGCGCCGGCCCCCGGGCAGCCAGGGCGTCGTCGATGATGATCTGTTCCCGGTCAAAGGTGGCCTTGGGCGCGTTCATGGCGTTACTCCGCGGGCTGGGAAGAGAGCGGCTGGGGCTGGTCGGGAATCCCCGTCTGCCAGGGGTTGCTGTCGTCGCTGCTCCATTCGTACCAGCCCCCGTCGTAGACGGCGATGTCGGGGTAGTCCATCAGCCAGGCGTTCAGGAACGCTTCGCTCGCCCGCCAGCCGGTTCCGCAGTAGAAGACGTTTCGCCTGTCGGGGGTGATGCCGGCGGCCTTCCACATCCGCTCGATTTCGGGGTACTCCCGGGTGGTGTGGTCCACGTTGCGGTAGTTCTCCATGTGGTAGGCGTCGCTGCCGCAGTTGCCGAAGACCGCCCCGGGGATCCTCCCCTTCTTCTGGATGTAGTGGTACCCGCTTGTCTCGCCGATGATCTCCCGCCAACTGCGCACGCTGATGAGGTTCTGGTTCTCGGCCCGAAGTATCTTCCTGGCTTCGGGCGTGTCGACCAGCAGTTCTGGGCGTGCGGGGATCCGCGTCCCGAACGAGTCGGCCGGCGTGGGACGGGTCGGCTCGGTTGTGGTGTCGAGGCCGGCATCCAGCCACGACTGCAGCCCGCCGTTGAGCACCCGCACGTCGCGGACGCCGGCGTACATCATGATCAGCGCGCAGCGGATCGAACCCAGGTGTCCGGCGCTGCTGCCGGGGTAGGGGTCGTCGTAGCTGGGGAAGGAGAACCGCCCGTAGACGATCACCGTCGTGGCGGCGGTGATGCCGACGCGCTCGAGGGCCTCGGCGAGTTCCTCCGGTGAGCGACGGTTCCAGGTCTCGGTGGACTCCAGCGAATTGGTATCGATCGCGACCGCCCCGGGGATGTGCCCCTCCTCGTAATCGCCGGGGTTGCGGTAATGGCTGTGGCAGAGCACGAAGCGGTCGTTGTCGTACTCCGGGGCCGAGCCGGTGGACAGCAGTTCACGAAGCCACTGGGGCGGAACGAGGTTGCGCCGGCGCGGCAGGCGGTCGAGGGGCAGGGCGTCGTCGGCACACCAGCCGGTGGCGAAGTCGCGATAGATCCGCACGTCCGCGAACCCCGCGCGGGTGAACCGGTCGGCCGAGGTCTCCAACTCCTCGTCGGTCCCGCCGTAGAGGATCAGCGATCGGCCGCTCGCCAGCCCTTTGGAGGCGACGATGTCGGGCCAATCCAGGTAGTTGAGCCACTTGGCGGGCAGACTGCGTGCATGGGGAATGTGCCCCCCGCGCGGCTCGCCCGCCAGTTGCCAGCCGTTGTAGGCGTCGGCCGACCGGATGTCGATCAACTGCACGCCAGGGTCTTCGATTTCCGAAAGAACAGCCTCTGTCGTAACCTGCGCGAAGGCCATGAACTTCCCCGTTTCCGAACGCCCGGAACCGCCGGTGGAAATGCCCACCCAGCAGTCACCAACGACTTGGGCCTGCGACCATCGCGGGCCTGTCGAGCCATTCTATTCGCGACGTCCGCGCACGGACGGAACTTGCGGGTCGTTCCGTGCAGAAAGCGGGTGAACGAATCAACCGAAACGGGGCTGTCGCGGCCGATCAGTCCTTCGTGTGCCGGGCCTGGAGTTCCTCGATCCGTCGGCGGATGTCGCCCAGGGCGCCTTCGAGGTGCTCGGCCTGATTCTTGAGTTCTCCCAGTTGCTGCTCGTCGGTCACCGGCGGGTCATAGAGGCCGGCCTCGAAGGGCATTGCCCCGGCGGCGGCACGCTGCCAGCCGGTCATCCCGGTGGCATAGAAGCGATGACGCCAGCCTCGTCCTCGCCATCTGCCGCCGCCGAATCCCATGCCTCGCCCGCCACCACGGTTGACGAAGCCGGGTGCGGCGTATCCTGCGCAATAGCCGGCCGCTCGTCCGGTCATGGGTCCTGTTCCGTTCGGTCCTGTTCCATCGCCTGCGGGCATTGCTGTTCTCCTTGCGTAAGGGCTGTATTCAGCGGGTCGCGGCCCGCCGTGTGTCTGTTAAGGTCTGCCTTGGCGCCGGCGTCTCCGGCGGCCGGTGCAGAGCTGTCTGCGTCGGCGGCAGCAGCCGGGCATCAGGAACGCCTCCTGGGGCAGGCGTCCCTGGGTGAAGGCGACCAATACCTCCTCCACCTCGCCGCAGGTCTGGGGGATCACCTCGATCCCCACCGCCGACAGGGCCATCTCCATCTGTCGCGATATCGCCCCGCAGATCAGCAGTTCGCCCCCCAGGTTGGCCAGATCGGCTGCCCGCTGTTGCGGGTCCTCCGACTCCAGGGCAACGTCGCGCCGGGACAGCGCCGCTCCGTCGACGACGTCGACCAGAAGCACTCGTCCCGCTACGTCGAACACCGGGCTGATGCGCCCTTGCCAGTGGGGTATCGCGACCTTCATCTCAACCCATGCCGTTCAAGTTCCGTGCCAGTGAGGGGTCCACCAGCGTTAGTGCATTCAAAAGATGAGCTTATATGACGTCAACTCGCAGGTCAGGAACCGGTGTAATCATGCATAATGCAATGCAATAAGCATCGAAAATCGTTATACTGACCGAATACGAGCTACGTTCTTGAGCCCGAAAGGGAGTACCATGAGCGACAGCGCCCAGCGCGAACTGACGATTCTGGATTCCATCAACGAGGGCGTTTTCACCGTCGATCGCGACTGGCGGATCACCGCCTTCAATCACGCGGCCGAGGGGATCACCGGCGTGTCGCGCGAGCAGGCCATCGGCAGCCATTGCTGTGACGTGTTCCGCGCCAACATCTGCGAGAAGAACTGCGCCCTGCGTCGGACGATGGAAACGGGCGAGCCGATCGTCAACGCCACCGCTCACATCGTCAACGAAGAGGGGCGGCGGGTGCCCATCCGCATCGCCACCGCGTTGCTGAAGGATACCGACGGCCGGATCGTGGGTGGCGTGGAGACCTTCCAGGACCTCACGCAGGTCGAGCAGCTCCGGAAGGAACTCCATTCCCGCTACAGCTTCGAGGACATCGTCGGCCGAAGCCCGGCGATGCTGCAGTTGTTCGAGATCCTCCCGCAGATCGCCGCCAGCCGTTCGACCGTGCTCATCGAGGGCCCCAGCGGTACCGGCAAGGAACTCTTCGCCCGGGCGATTCATAACCTCTCTCCGCGGAAGGGGAAACCGTTCGTGGCCGTCAACTGTGCGGCCCTGCCGGACACGCTACTGGAGAGCGAGTTGTTCGGGCACGTGGCCGGTGCCTTCACCGACGCCCGCAGCGACAAGCCCGGGCGTTTCCAACTCGCCGACGGGGGGACGATCCTCCTGGACGAGATCGGCGACATCTCCCCGGCGATGCAGGTTCGGCTGTTGCGGGTGCTGCAGGAGCGGGTGATCGAGCCGCTGGGAAGCGTCGAACCGGAAACGATCGACGTGCGCGTGATCGCCGCGACCAACCGCAATTTGACCCGCCTGACCCGCAACGGCGAGTTCCGCGAGGACCTGTATTACCGCATCCGCGTGGTGCACCTGTCGCTGCCCGGGCTGGAGAAACGCCGCGAGGACATCCCGCTGCTGGTGGACCACCTGATCGCGCGATTCAACCGCCTGCAGGGAAAGCAGATCGCCGGCGTCTCGGAGGAGGTCCTCGCCTGCCTCATGGAGCACGACTACCCCGGCAACGTCCGGGAACTGGAGAACATCATCGAGCAGGCGTTCGTGCTCTGCCGCGGAGGGATCATCGAACTCAGTCACCTCCCGCCGGAATTGCGACCCAAAGCCGGCCGAGGTGTGCCGGAAGGTCGGCCGATGAGCCTGGAGTCGATCGAGAAGCTCTTCATCAGCGAGACGCTCCAGCGTCGCAAGGGCAACCGCAAGCTCGCCGCCCGCGACCTGGGCATCAGCCCCAGCACGCTCTACCGAAAAATTCAGCGCTACGGGATCGAGACCCCCGAGGCCGACGGGCGCGGGGTGCGCCGCTGATCGTGCATTCTGCATGAGTAGGACATGCCTCACGCGGCACACGTCGCCTGTCCCCACCTTGTCCATATTTCCTTAAGTGAATCACCTAAGGTCACTTGCATTCCAGAGCATCGGTTCTCTGCGCCTTGGTGGCACAGTGATTGCAAACTCGGGGTCAGGAAAGGAACTCCCGTATGAAGATCGCAGTCACAGCCCAGGACAAGCAGATGACCTCACCGCTCGACCCGCGGTTCGGGCGGGCGAAGTACTTCCTCGTAGTGGACACCGAAGGCGGTGAGTTCACGCCCGTCGACAATACCCAGAACCTTAACGCCCCCCAAGGCGCCGGCATCCAGTCCGGGCGCACCGTGGCGGGTCTTGGCGTCGAGGCCGTCCTGACCGGGCATGTCGGACCCAAGGCGTTTGCCACGCTCCAGGCCGCGGGCATCAAGGTGTACGCCGGGGTCAGCGGTACTGTCGCCGAGGCGATGGAGCAGTACAACGCCGGCGCGCTCGCCGAGTCGACCGACGCCGACGTCCAGGGACACTGGGCATAACCCGGAAACGCCGCCGCAGATCAGCGCCCGTGCCCGGAAGCCCAACCCGCTTCCCGACTTCCCTTTCGCAAGGAGCAGACGATCCATGAGCAGTCAGCCGATAGACGCCTCGTGCGAGGCCGACATCTCCCGCCAGGAACTGGAGGAACTGGAGCTTCAGACCCGCATGGAACGCATCGGCCGAAAGCTGCTGGTGCTGTCCGGCAAGGGCGGGGTGGGCAAGAGCACCGTCGCGGTGAACCTGGCGTTGTCACTCGCCCGCGCCGCCCGCAAGGTGGGCCTGCTGGACGTGGACCTGCACGGGCCCAGCGTGCCGAAGATTCTCGGGCTTGCCGACCGTCGCATCGGCCCCAGCCCCACCGGCGCCATCGAGCCCATCCGCGTCACGGACAATCTCTCGGTCGTTTCCGTGGGCATGCTGCTGGACAGCCACACCGACGCGGTCATCTGGCGCGGGCCCATGAAGTACAGCGTCATCCGCCAGTTCCTCAAGGACGTGGAATGGGGCGAACTGGACTGCCTGGTGATCGACTCTCCGCCCGGTACGGGCGACGAACCGCTGGCGGTCGCCCAGATGGTCGGCTCCGGAGGGCAGGCCGTTCTCGTCACCACCCCGCAGGAGGTCGCCCTCGCCGACGTCCGCCGCAGCGTATCCTTCTGTCGCACGCTGGGGCTTCCGGTGGCGGGAATCGTGGAGAACATGAGCGGGCTGATCTGTCCCCACTGCGAAAAGCAGATCGATC
>JBKHHV010000115.1:0-10900 GCA_046539005.1 Phycisphaerae bacterium | reverse complement strand
TCCTGACGGTCCCTCAGCAGCAGTTTACCGGCCACGATGCCCACGCCGGTCAGCACCACCATGAGCACCGCCCCCAGCAGCGGCAGCCAGATGTCTTCCACCCGCAGCGGCGTGGTCCAGACCGTGAGCATCCCGATCGTGGAATAGCCGAACACGGCCACCAGGGTCATCAGCTTGCGGGCGACGTACTCCGGCACCCACCCGCGATGACGGGCAACCCAGCCGCTTGCCATCCCCACCAGCAGCAAGGCAACCGTTATGACGAACTTCGTATAGAAACCCATGGGTAGTTAGCAGTAAGCGATAAGCGACAAGCGGTAAGCAATGAGTTCTGTGCCCGGGCAACGTGCCGGGTCGATACAGAGTACGCGTCCCCCCTGGTCGATCAAATGCGAATTGCGGAATCGCCCCCGGTCCGGTCCAATGGGACCATGAGTGACAGCCCGCACAACCCCCCGCCCCGGCCGGACGACGGCGACCCCGTGAAGCGGCTGTCCCGGCGGATACCGCACTGGACGGCGAAGGTGCCCACCTGGGTCATCGCGTCGTTGCTGGTCGCCCTGGCCGACTGGCTGGACCGCACGGAACTGACCTGGGTGGTGCCGGCGCTGCGCAGCGTCCAGACCGACCGGCTGATCGCCTCGGGCGTGCTGGGCGCCGCCCTCGCCGCGCCCGGAGCGCTGCAGCGGTGGCGGCCGAAGCAGACACTGGCGATGGCGTTGGTGGGGGCCTGCGCCTGGCCGGCGATGCTGCTGGGGCTCCACTACCTGCCGGTGCCGTGGCTGTGGGAGTTGCCCCTTGCCGCGGCAGGGCTGACCACGGCGGTGACGCTGCTGGAGATTTTCTGGCGGGGCCGCAGGCGACGTGGAGCCGTCGCAACGGCCGTAGCGGCAGGAATTGCGACAGGGGCCTGCCTTGCTTCGGTGCTGTGGCTGACGTGGACGCTGCTGGTGCCGCAGGTTCCGCCGGACGTGTCCGCCTGGCTCCGGGCAGTTCTCGCCCTGGGCTTGCCGGCACTGGGCTGGTCTGTCATCGAAACGGCGCTGGCATGGCGGACGGCCGCGACGCAGAGACGCCCCCGCCACGTCCGCGAACCTTCGAACGAAGCGGACGGACACGATCCATAAGCGCTGCCGGCGTGGTCACGGTGCGGTTTCCAGCCTGCACGCCGCCCCGTTTGGCGTTTCCGGGCCCTCCGCCCGGCCACGTCTGCAGCCAGCATGCCCCTGGTTGCCCGTCACGATGCGGGCGTCAACTCTGGGCCAGCTCTCCTGGTTCACGCGGGTTATCGCCGAACAGGGGAAGTCCTCGCAACGCACGTTCCGCGTAGCGATGGAGATTGTTCTCCTTCTGCCTACGCGCTTCTTCCCCGTCTTCCTGCGGCGCAGCCGCCGAAAGGCTCGGCCGATAGGCTCGCATGGTCCTTATGCGCTCGGCCATCTGGCTCCTCCTTCAGTGCGGCATGCTCGCCTGCGGGCCGCCAGTGGCGAGAACCGACCTCCATGGTGCGCGCGAAACCAGCGCGGCACGTTCTGCGGTTCTCGTCAGCCCGTCTCTACAACAAAGAACTTCGCTCGCAGGCCGAGAGCACTAGCCTCACTTTTCAGGCCGCCTCCTGCAGCGGAAAACACGTCCTTGCTGAATAAATGATATGCCTCTTACATCGAAGAGATGCATCAGATCTGTATAGATGATTGGAACGTTTGGCGAAGAAGCTGTCAAGAGGAATTCGACCCCTCCAGGCCCACCATGCGGCCGGCCGAAAACGCTCCGCCCATTGCCGGGCGGGCCGAACCGCACGACCAGGCCAGAGGAAACCTGCCTTCTCTCACAAACATCTTCTCAAGCAGGATTTACCGGCTGTTCTTCCGCTCGGCGGGTTCCTGCGGGGCACCCGGGCAGGTGTCCTGCAGGCCACAGCCGCTGCCCCCGCCGCACGAGCAGCCCCCCTTGCCCTTGCGGACGAAGACCCAGCCCAGCACCGCCATCGAAACGAGAATCAGAAGGAAAACGATGAGATACTCCAGCCACATGGCCGATCTCCCGGGGTTCGGAACATTTGGTTACTTCCGGCAGCCGTCGCAGCCGCCCTCGGCCGACAGTGCCTCCAGCCACTGCGCCCGGTCGAACTGCGGGCACGTTTCGGCAAACTCCGCGAACGCCTTGAGCCGCTGCATGACCTGCTGATCGACCGCGTGCTCCATGCGGCAGGCGTTGGCCTCGGCGGTCTCGGCATCCACCCCCAGAATATTCTGCAGGAAGTCCCGCAGGACGTTGTGCCGCCGCTCGATCCGCTCGGCCACCTCGCGACCGGCGTCGGTCAGCGTGATGTACTGGTAGGGGTCGTAGTTGACGAGCTTCCGCTTGGCCAGCCCCTTCAGCGCGGCCGTCACCGACGGCTTGCCCACTCCCAGGTGCCCGGCAATGTCGCGCACGCGTGCGACGCGCCCTTCACGAACCAGCAGCAGGATCGCCTCGAGGTAGTCCTCCTGCGAGGCGGTGAGTTTCTTCGCGGTCTTGGCCATGGGGCTCCCTGGGTAGCGGCGTCGAGAAGTTTCCAATAGCGAACATTATACAATATACGCAGCCGGAAACGAAGAATGTTTGACCCATCAAACAGCGGGCCGAAAAAGAACCGCCCGCCGGGGTCCGATCCCGACGGGCGATGGCTGTGGATGCTGTATCGGGCTCGGGCATCCGGGCCGGGGTGGGCTTGCCCGTGCGGACGTCCACGCAGATAAGCAGGTCCGGCTCGCCGTAGGTGAACACCCGGTCGCCCACCACCAGCGGCTGGGTGTTGGCCCAGGAGGGCATTTCGGTCTTCCAGACGATATTCCTGCCGGGACCGGGCTCCACGTCCCAGTACTCGGTCTTCCTCTCCCGGCCGCGGTGTTTGTAGGTGCCTTCCTTGCGGACGGGTTTCCCCTCCTGCCATTCGGTCACGGGCGTGGCGCCCGGGAACCAGCCGTTACCGTCCCCCCGGTAGCCCACGGGGCGGCCGTCGGAGGGGTAGAAGTCCTTGCTGCCCAGGGCGGGCTTCTGGTCGGCGTGAACGATCGAAGCCACCAGCAGCAACCCGGCTATTGCCGGCATGGTACGGAATCTCATACGTTGTTCTCCCGCGAACCATAGAACCCTGCGCAGGGACAACCCTGCACTGGCTCCTTTGAACCCCACAGGACACCCGAACTACCGCGCGGGTTGGGGTTTCGGGCTTCTTGCTACCCCGGGGGTTGGCGCGTAAGATGCAGCGCTGAGTTCGACCTGAAAGGAAAACACGCATGCGCGTAGCGTTGATCGGCCCGCCCCAGTCGGGAAAAAGCACACTCTTCGCCGCGGTCGCCGAGGCGAGCGGCTCGGGCGTGGACCTCTCGCGTCCCGACCAGCCCCACCTGGCGGTGGTCAAGGTCCCCGACGAGCGCCTGACCTGGCTCAGCGAGCTGTACCAGCCCAAGAAGACCACCCCCGCGGAACTGGAGTTCCTGGACCTGCCGGGCTTCGACCTGACCGACGAGGCCGGACGCAGCCGGGCCAAGCAGCACTGGGCCGCCATGCGCCAAAGTGACATGATCGTCCTGGTCGTGCGGGCATTCGAGGACCCCTCCGCCGCGCCGTATCGCGACCGGATCGAACCCGAGGCCGACGTGGAGGAGTTTCTCAGCGAGCTGATGTTCGCCGACCTCGACCAGGTGACCAACCGCATCGAGAAGCTCCAGGTACAGGTCAAGAAGCCCACCCGCGACCGCGAAGAGCACCTGCGCGAACTGGACCTGATGGAACGCATCCAGGAAACGCTCGAAAACGAACAGCCGGTCTCCCAGGCCGTGCAGTCCGAGGCCGAGGACAAGCTGATCCGCAGCTTCGCGTTCCTCTCCCAGAAGCCGCTGCTGGTGGTCCGCAATGTGGACGAGGACAAGCTCAGCGAGCCGGCCCCGAAGGAGATCCACGGGGTGGACTGCCTGACGCTGTCGGCGAAGATCGAGGAGGAGATCGCCCAGCTTCCGCCCGAGGACCGCAGCGAATTCATGGCCGATTTGGGTATCGATGAGTCGGCGCGGGATCGGCTGATCCAAGCCTGCTATGCTGAACTGAACCTGGTGAGTTTCCTGACCGTCGGCGAGGATGAGTGCCGCGCGTGGACGATCTTCGCCGGCACCCCCGCGGTAGAAGCGGCCGGCGAGATCCATTCCGACATCCAGAGGGGCTTCATCCGCGCCGAGACCGTGGCGTACGAGGACCTCCGGGCGGCCGGGAACATGAAGGATGCCAAGGCCGCAGGAAACGTCCGCCTGGAAGGCAAGACCTACCTCGTGCAGGACGGGGACATCATCAACTTCCGATTCAACGTGTAACAGGCGGAGGCGGCTCCCGCCCGCCACGCCACCGACAGAGGGAACCGCTTGACCGACAACAGCTCCAAGCGTTGGCGCAGACGTCACTGGTGGCAACACCTCTGGCGGGGGGCCCTTTTCGGGGCGCTTCTGCTGGCGGCGGCCTACGTAACCCTCCCCTGGTGGCTGCCTACCGGGTTCATCGTCTCCCGGTTGGAGGAGCAGCTCTCCGAGCAGGCCGGGGTGGAAGTCACCATCGGAAGCCTCTCGATCCGCTGGCATCGGGTGAAGATCCAGGGGCTTGCCATCGCCTCACCGGCAGGACACGAGGGCGAACCGGTGGCGGTCGCCGAGTTTGTCCGCGTTCCGTTCGACCCGCTGGCGTACGTCACCGGGGAGGACATCGAGTGGATGGAGGTCGAGGGGCTGACCGTTTCGGCCCACATCAACGAGGAGGGCAAGTCGAACCTCGCTCCCCTGACCGCCCTGGACATGGAGCCCCGCCCCAAGCGGATCTCGTTGCGAGACGCCTCGGTGGTGCTGCACCTGCCCGATCAACCGCAGCTCCGCCTGGAGATCAAGGACCTCCAGTACCTCGCCGGCCGCGTCGAGAAGCTGGGACAATTGACCCTCTCGGCCGAACTCACCCAGCAGGAGCAGCCCGCCCCGCTGACCTTCAGCCTCACCGACGGCCGAGGCGACCCGCAGACCGTGGCCGCCGCCACCGTGACCTTCTCCAACGTCGACCTTCAACAACTGTACCTGCCGGAACTGCTGGGGCTGCCGCTGAAGAGACTCTCCGGGCGGCTGCAGGGACAACTGCAGCTTCGGATGAACCCCAAGGCGAAGGTCGACCGCTTCCACTTCCGCGTGGCGGCGACCAACCTCGACGCCCAGCCCGTCGGGGGCCCGCAACTGGAAGTCATCGACCGGGCGGGGCTGGAACTGGCGGCCGCGTGGGATCCCCTTGCCGATCGGCTGACGCTGCGGAGCTTCCGCGTGCAGGTACCCGGCAGCATCCGGCTCCGCGGCAGTGCGAGCATCGCCGGGGACATCCTCCAGGGATGGGAGGCCATCGAAACGCTCAAGCTGCACGGGCGGGTGCACCCCTCGCGCGTGGCGGCCCTGGTGACCGGCGTGGGTAAGCTGCCCGGCGGACTGGAAACCCGCGGGCCGGTGGGCGTGGACCTGCAACTGGAACACCAAGACTACCTGGTGCGCCTGCGGCAACTGCGACTGGACGCCAACGCCGCAGCGGTGTACCGAAACGGACGCCTGCTGAAGCCGGCCGGTACTCCGGCCATGCTTGCCGCCGAGGGCACGCTGCACGATCGCCGGCGATGGCTGAAGGTGCCCGAGCTTCGCCTCGCCCTGGGCACCGCCACGCTGAGGGGCAACGCCGCCTGCGACGACGTGACCACCTGCGCCGACCTGCTGGGACGCGCCCTGGTGACCGACCAACCCCTGCCCCTGCTGGGGCGGGCGCTGCAGACCGTCGGCGGGAGGCTGGAAGGCAGCCTCACCGGGCTGGAGACCTTTTCCCGCCTGCACCCGGCGGTGGGACAGACGCTCGGCAGACTGGCACTGGACGGACCGACGCAATTCGAGGCCGACCTGAGCGCTACCGACGCCGGACGACGATTCTCGCTGACGGTGCGAATGCCCGAGGGAACGCGGTTCGGGATCGGCGAACGGTTCGTCAAACCCCAGCGCCTGGCGATGAGTGCACGCTTGGCGGCAACGGTGCCCGCGCCCCAGACACACCGGGTCCGCCTGGAGAACGTCGGTGCCGCTCTGACGCTTGGCTCCGGCGCGGCCGTGGTTCTGCGCAACGCCGGCTTCGTGCTCCCCAAAGGACGACTCGAGGGGGAGTTCCTGCTGGGGGAAACCGAGACGCTGCTGACGGCGCTGCCGCAGTCGGCCGATTGGCCGATCGACCTGGCGGGCAACACCGAGGGCAGGCTCTCCTGGCGACCCGGCGACACGCCCGCCTCCGCGGGCGGGACGTTCGAGGCCGACTTCACCGACCTGAAGCTGAACGCCGAGCCGTACTACCGCAAGCCCGCCGGTCGCAAAGCGAACGTGCGAATCGAGGTGGACGGGCGTTCGGCGTCGGTCTCGCTGAAAACCGCGAACATCACGGCCGACGGTTTCGCTGCCGCCCAAGGCGAGTTGGCCTCTCTTGCCGAGGGCGGTCATGGGTCGGGCGGACTTACGCTGAAGGTCCGCGATCTCGAGGCGTTGCTGGCGTCTTCACCCTGGTTGGCTGCCCGCACCGGCAAGCTGAAAGCCACCGGCCCGGCGACGCTGGACGTCTCCGCCCGCCGGGAGCACCAGGCCGGATCGGTCGAACTCTCGCTGAACGCCACCGACGCCACCCTCCGCTGGACCGGCGAGCCTGCCCGGGTGAAGAAGCCCGGCGTCCCGCTTGCGCTGGAACTGGCAGCCGTCGACAGCGCAGCGGCGAACAACCGCCGACGTGCCCGCCTGAAACGGCTGGTGCTGACCGCCGACAAGGTGAAACTGCTGGCCGAAGGCAGCGCTACCTACAACCCCGCCGCCGGGGCGCGCGGGGACCGGCTGGCCGCCCCGGAATCCCTGGAGAGCCTGCAGGCGAAGCTGATGCTGCTGGGCGAGCCGTCGGAGAATCTCACCGCGCTGCTGCCGGAGTTGTCCGAGCCGCTGGAACAAACGCAACTCGCCGGGCGAAGCGGTGCCGTGCTGGAGGTCGCGCTGGACGAGCAGGGCTGGTCGGCCGAGGGGACGCTGGATCTGCGGCGGGCGAGCTTCCGCCTGGGCGAGTTCCGCAAGCCTGCCGACCTGTGGGCGTTCGGCGACTTCGCCCTCCGCACCAACCCTTCCGTCACGAAGTGGCACCTGCAGGATCTGACGCTGGAAGTCGGCGACGCGAACGATCTGCCGACCTCCGACGGGCGGCGGGTTCCCGACGATACGCCCGTGCTGGCGCGGTTGTTGGCGGATGCCCGCGGAACGCTGCGGACCGGCGAGGACGGGCTGCCGGCCCCCCGGTCCATCCACCCCATCGAGTGGCACGTGAAGCTGTCGGCCGACCGGATCGAACGGCTGTCGGGCGCCTGGAGCCTTCTGCAGAATTACGACGCCGCCGGCAGCCTTCGACTGGAGGCGGAGAACCGATCGGGTGGCTTTTCGCGCGTCGACTGGCTGTCGGCTCACAGCGACGGGCTGACCGGCCGATACCGGGGGCGGGAAGTGTCGCTGGGCGGCGGCATCGACGCGAGGGATCTGCGCTGGAGCCCGCGCAACGGCTGGCGTGTCGGCCGACTGAAACTGAACGATCTGGAACTGAAAGCCGGCCCGAACCATGGCTGGCTGATGGCGGAGTTGAGGAGCATTCCCGCCGAGCCGGCCGGCGATGTGACGCTGCTGGTCGAGACCTTCGACGACGCGGACGTGCTGAACTGGCTGGGCATTCCCGGACCGGCCGACCCCAATGAACCGATGCTGTCCGAGGCCCAGGTGCGGAAGCTTCGCAACGATGCCTCCCAGGCGCTGGCAACGGGCGTGCCCTGGCTCAAGCGGACCGAGCTGGACGTAAACGTGGCCGTCGATAGCCTGCGAAGCTACGACGTGTCGGTCCGCGAGACTTACGAAATCCACCACCTGCGGGCGGTCATCCGCACCCACCGCGGGGAGTTGTCGACCGAGTACAGCGGGATTCTCAACGGCGGCCGATGGGGCGGGTCGTTCCGCACCGACGCCACCGAAACCAACGCCAACGTGGCGATGCGGTTCACGCTGGATGAAGTGGTCGGAACGCCGGAAATCCAGCCCCAGCTTGCGAAGTACTTCCCCGGCAACACGGTCAACGGGCTGTTCACCCGCACCGAGCAGATCACGGCCGGGCTGGAGGAGTCGGTGGCGTATTTCATGGATCACCGTTTCCCGTGGACGCCGGTGGGCGGGGCCAAGACGATCGCCACCGACGGCATGGTCACCGGACGGGCCGCCCCGGAGTTCATCATCCGCGTGTTCCCCAGCCTCGATCTGGCAAGCTACGAGTACCGCACGATGACCGGCTTTGCGGCCTATCGCCCCGACGGCGTGGCCGAGAACGACATGATCTTCGAGGGCACCGACTACGACGTGTTCATGGAGGGTACCACCGACACCAAAGGCTACGCCCGCTACAAGATCGGGCTGCTGCTGGGCGGGAGCAACCCGGAGTGGAACCACGAGTTCCGCCAGGGCCGCCTGCCCTTGCTGAAGGTGAGCGGGCGGATCGTCAGCGGGGAGATGCTCAACCGCCAGGTCTCGTTCCTCTGGCCAAACGAGACGCTTTTCGAGGTCGCCCTCAAGAACAACATCTTCTATCGGGCGTGGCTCAACCAGCAGGAATCCAAGGCCGTCCAGGAAACCGTGGGCGGCGGCAAGTAATTTCAGAATAAAGACCTGCACTCTGCCCGGGCCTCTGATGGCCGGCGACGCTGGGATTTTTCCGGATTTTCCCGCTGACGACCGAACCTCTCGCCGTGTCTGACGTAAAAGATATAGCCGTTACGAGCAAACGAGCTAGAAACAGTCCTGGAGTCAGGCTCCCTCCTCCTGTCTCAGGAATGTAACCAGGAAGCGGCGTCGGGTTTCTCCTCCTTTCCCCGACGCCGCTTCTCTTGTGCGCGGGGGGTGGCGAATGGGGCCGGTTGCCACTATTCTGCACGCTGCACCACCAACAGGAGTCTTCGCATGCAGATCAAGCGACACCCCGAGAATCCCGTCGTCACACCCGGAGGGCACGACTGGCGATGCGTGACCGTATTCAACCCGGCCGTCCTGCTCGACGACGACGGACGCTTCTACATGTGGGAACGGGCGACCCAGAGCCTCGAGCCCCTCCAGTGCAGTGTCGGGCTGCTCGGCAGCGACGACGGCGTCCACTGGCAGCTCGAGCGCGATCGGCCGGTGCTGTCGGTGGAGGACTTCGGCACCCCGCGGGGAACCGTCGAAGACCCCCGGGTGGTGAAAATCGACGGGCAGTACATCATGACCTTTGTCCACCGCAACTACACCTGGATATGCAGGCCAACCGGCGTGGGCATTCCCCTCTATGTCTGTCCGGAGGGGATTCCCGCCGACGACCTGAACAACTACCGCTCCGGCGTGGCCGTCAGCACCGACCGCGAAAACTGGAACGTGCTGGGGCTGATTACCCCCGAGGACCTCGACGACCGCGACTGCGTGATCTTCCCCGAGAAAATCGGCGGCCGCTATGCCATGCTGCGTCGACCCATGAACTACGTGGGCCCCGAGTTCGGCACCGACGCCCCGAGCATGTGGATTTCCTACTCCGAGGACCTGCTGAACTGGTCGGACGCCGAGCTGGTGGCCGTGCCGGAGAACGACTGGGAGGGCGGGAAGATCGGGGCGGCAGCCCCGCCCATGCTGACCGACGAGGGCTGGCTGACGCTCTACCACGGGGTGGACGAGAACGTGACCTACCGCGTGGGCGTGATGCTGCTGGACCGCCACGACCCCACGAAGATGCTGGCCCGCTGTCCGGACTTCATCATGGAGCCCCAAGCGTACTACGAACGGACCGGGCTGATCATCCCCAACGTCATCTTCCCCACCGCCAACGTGGTCAAGGACGGCACGGTGCACATCTACTACGGCTGCACCGATACGTGCATCTCGCTGGCGACGGTGGAACTGGCGGACCTGCTGGGACTGGTGCTGAAACACCCGCGCTGAGCGACGCCAAGGCCGGCATCTGCCAGCGCCGCCGCCCAGAAAAACGGCGTCCCTCGCGGGGAGGGACGCCGGGCTGGTGTCTTGTGTCGGCAGGAACCGACACTCCTGTGTCAGACAGGTCTATACGGGCACGACCTCGGAGACTTCCGGAATCTCGGCCTTGAGGCGCCGCTCGACACCCATCTTCAGGGTCATCTGGGCACCGGGGCAGCCGGCGCAGGCACCCTGCAACCGTACCGAAACCTTCCCGGTCTGCTCGTCGACGTCGACCAGTTCGATGTCGCCACCGTCGGCCTGCAGGTGAGGCCGAATGGTCTGGATCACTTCGTTGACTCTTTCCTTCATGCCGTTCTGCTCGGTCATTATGCTTCCTTTGTATAAGCTGTCCGTTTCGCCCCATTATACCCGCCCATCGCGCGAGGGGGAAACCCAAACGTCGCCGGCGGCGGTTCGCCTCAGCGGGCGAAATACAGCGGGGCGTGTCCATGATGTCGTCGTCCAGCGACAGCGACTGCAGTTTCCGTTGGGCCGTCCACGACCGAAGCTTCAGCCGACGGGGACGTCCCTTTTATGCGTTCTGCAGGGCTGAGGGTATGCCGTCTTTCACAGCGAACTTCACCACCAGCACGCGATTGGAAGGCAGCTTGCCCCGGTGAACCTTGCGAACCTCATATTCATTAACGACCAGAAGGTTGCGGTAGGTTCCCCGTTTCTCCACGGTGCGACCTTCGGTACGCCGGCGGAGCTTCAGGTCGGCCTCGGCGAGGATCGTGCTCGTCCGGGCCGGGAAGGGCGATCGCTGCCTATTCCACCACGCTGGCCCCTGCCGCGGCACGGGTGGC
>JBKHHV010000114.1:0-10999 GCA_046539005.1 Phycisphaerae bacterium | reverse complement strand
CACATCTTGAGGCTGTGTTCGCGGCAGAACACTTCCAGGTCCGCCCGGCGGGCCATGGTGCCGTCTTCGTTCATGATCTCGCAGATCACCGAGACCGGCTTGAGTCCCGCCAGACGGGCCAGGTCCACGCCGCCTTCGGTCTGCCCGGCCCGCACCAGCACACCCCCGTCGCGTGCGCGGATCGGGAAGATGTGCCCGGGGCGCACCAGGTCGGCCGGTCGGGCGTCGTCGCGGGCGAGCAGTTCGATGGTCCGGGCCCGGTCGGCCGCGGAAATGCCGGTGGTCACGCCGCTGGCGGCATCGACCGAGACAGTGAACGCCGTGCCGTGCAGGGCATCGTTGCTGCTGGTCTGGGGGTGCAGCCCCAGGCGGTCGGCCCGGACGTTGGGCAGCGGCACGCAGATAAGCCCGCGCCCGTGGGTGGCCATGAAGTTGATGATTTCGGGTGTGATGAATTCGGCGGCACAGACGAGGTCGCCCTCGTTTTCCCGGGATTCGTCGTCGACCAGCACGATCATCTTGCCGGCCCGGAGGTCTTCGAGGATATCCTCGATGGGATGCATGGTCATTCTGGGTTTCTCACAGCGTCCCCTCCGAAAGGGGGGGTCAGCCTTCATTGCTGCCGGTCTGGCCGGCGGGTTCACGGTCTTCGTGGTGGTCCAGCGGTTTCTGCTCGGCCAGTACGTACTGCAGCCCCAGCCGAGTATAGCTGATCATTGCCAAGATTGACACGATCGTCACCACCCAGGTCATTGCCCAGGCGATCTGCGTGCCCAGCCCGCCCCGGAGTGCGTTGATCTCCGGCAGCAGCAGCACGGAGACCACCAGCACCAGTTGGCAGGCGGTGGAGGCCTTGCCCGCCCAGGTCGGATGCACCCGGAACCGATCGGTCACCAGGTACACCACGGTAAACCCGATGATGACCCACAGATCCTTCCCGATGACGGCAACGACCACCCAGTTGGGCAGCGTAAAGCCGGGAACGGCCGATCCTTCCACCGACAGGCACGTGACCGCAGAGACAATCAGCAGCTTATCGGCCAGGGGGTCGAGTATCGCCCCCAGGCGGGTTTGCAGGTCCAGCCGCCGGGCAAGGAAGCCGTCCACGGCGTCGGAGAGACCCATGATGACGAAGACCGCCCCGGCCGCCCCACGCGCCCACCACCAGTCGCCCTGGTTGAGCAGCAGCACGATGAAGGGCGGAATCAGCAGCAATCGCCCGATGCTGATGCGATTGGGCCAGGTCAGCGAGCGCCAGACTTTTACCGGTTCGTAACTCACGCGCAGTTTGGGTTGTCGGGACTGCAGGCGACTCTACTGATCGCTGCGTTTCACGTCCTGGTGAAGCAGCCACGCCCCGACGATCAGGATCGGGCCCACGACGAACGCCGCGATCATCAGCAGCGTAATCGTCTGCCCGTCGAACATGTCGTTTTCGATGGCTTGGTCGCCACCGGTCATGATAGCGGTCAGCCCGCCCAGCAGCAGGAGAACCACCCCGCTGACCAGCCCCAGCGGGATCATGGTCTTCTTTACCTGGTGACCGGTCGCCTTGGCCTGGGCGGCCTTGAGCCTCGCCTGTCGAGCGCGGATCTCGTCGGCCGAGGGACGCGGGGCGGCGTCGACAGTCGGGGCATCGCCCTCGCCGGAGAGGTCCACCGTGGGGGCCGCCTCGGCAGGTTCATCCTGCGCAGCTTCCCGGGCGGCCTGCTCGGGTGGTTTCTGGGTGTCTTCGCCGGCCGCCAGGGCCTCCAGGGCAGCGGCGTGGTCGTCGTTCTGGCTCATGGCGTTCCTTACGGTAACTGGGTGCATCGTGTATAATGCTACGATGATACAACAGTCATGAAAAGCAGGCCACCGCTATTTCGCCCCGGAAGGATGCCATGAATATTCGATATCCTGCACGGGCAGGGAGCTTTTACGAGTCGAGCCCCACTTCCTGCCGACACCACGCCCGAAAGATGCTGGATGCCGTGGAACTGCCCGAGGACCTCACCGCCCCGGTCTACGGGGGCATCGTTCCGCACGCCGGGTGGATGTTCTCCGGCTCGTTGGCGTGCAAAACGCTCTCGGCCGTCACGCTGGGGCGCGAGGTGAGCACCTTCGTGCTCCTGGGCGCCGACCACACTGGACAGGTCTCCCAGGGCGAAGTGTACGACTCGGGCGTCTGGAAAACGCCGCTGGGCGACGTGCGGATTGACGACGAACTGGCCGCCGAGATCCTCTCGGCCGCCGACCTGCTGCGCCCCAACCCCTCGGCCCACGACATGGAACACTCGCTGGAGGTGCAGGTGCCGCTGATCCAGGTGCTGGCGCCTGAGGCGCGCATTGTGCCCATCGCGATCCCGCCGGCGGCACTGGCGGCCGATATCGGCAAGGCCATCGGTCGCGCCGTGAAGGGGCGGGCAGCAGAGGTGGCGATCATCGGCAGCACCGACCTCTCCCACCACGGCGGACACTTCCCCGCCCCCGGCGGACGGGGGGAGCAGGGCGAGCAATACGCCCGCACCCAGGACCAGCGGATGATCGGGCTGATGGAGAAGATGGACGCCGAAGCGGTCGTGGTCGAGGCCCAGCAGCACCAGAATGCCTGCGGGGCGGGGGCGATCGCGGCGACCATCGCGGCCTGCCGGGCCCTGGGAGCCCAGGAGGGACGCCTGCTGGAGTACACCAACAGCTACCGCATCGTAAAGAAGATGTACGGCGGCAACGACGACACCACCGTCGGCTATGCCTCTGTGGTGTTCGTGTAATGACCGGCTGACCCGTTCCGGTTCGGCACCGCCTCCGGCTGCGATCTGTGCCCTCAGACCTCGTTTTGTTGCATCCGGGCGCAGGACAGCACATTCTGCAGGAGTTTGGCGACCGTCAGCGGACCCACGCCGCCGGGCACCGGGGTGATCGCGGCCGCCACTTCCTTCGCCGCGGCGAAGTCCACGTCGCCGACGGTTTTCATCTGCACCTTGCCGTGTTCGTTGCGCAGCGGGTCGCCGGCGCTGTCGAAACCGATCGGAATCCGGTTGATCGCCACGTCCACCACCACTGCACCGGGACGGATCATGTCGGCGGAGATCAGCGGCGAGAGGTCCGGCGCGGGCAGGTCCTCGTCGGCACTGCGGCGGGAATGGGCGAGCCACTTCGACTGGGAAACCCCGGCCGCCACGATGAGGATGTCGGCCTGGCGGGTGTGGGCGGCAAGGTCCCGCGTGGCAACGTGGCAGACGGTGACGGTGGGCGAGCGGTCGCGGCTGGCCAGAAGCATCGCCCCCAGCGGCTTGCCCACGATTTCGCTGTGCCCGACGATGACCGCCTCTTTGCCGGCCATCTCTTCGCAGTGGCGATGCAGCAGTTCCAATACCGCCATCGCCGTGCAGGGCGCTACCCGCCAGGTGCCGTAGAACAGCTTGCCGATATTCTGGGGGTGGATGGACTCGACGTCCTTCTCGGGCGCAATCGACGCCGAGGCCGCCCGGGCGTCGATCTGCGGGGGCACGGGCATCTGCAAAATGACACCGGTGACGGTCGGGTCCTCGTTGAGCCTTCCCAACTCCCCCTCCAGGCCCGACTGGCTGATCCCCGGGTAGAGCGTCCGCAGTTCGTACTCGATGCCACAACTCTCGGCCTGGCGCTGCTGCATGTTGGTGTAAAGCCGACTGGCGGGGTTCTCGCCCACCTGCACCGCGACCAGCCGCAGCGGCTTGCCCTCCATCGCCAATGTCTCCGCCTCGGCGGCGATCCGCTCGCGCAGTTCCTCGGCGACGGGCTTTCCCTCGATCAGCGTCGCGGTCATGGGTGGCTCCTTGTCAGCAGGTCTTCCAACAGCCGGCGGATCTCCGCGGCGGTGCTGGCCTCCAGCGTGCCTTTCTGCTCGGCCAGGCTCACCGTGTGCAACCCCGCGGCCGCATACAGCAGGGCGACGCCCGGCGAGTCGCATCCGGCCAGGGCATCGGCGTGGCGGGCAACGGTTCCCGCATCGCCCCGGGCGATCGGTCCGGTCAGCGCCGCTGCCGGTCCGTCGCGGCGGATGCTCGCCAGCGTGGCGTCCACCAGCGGCGCAATCGCCTCCCGGGCGAGGGATCCTTCCACGCCGGCCGCCGCGGCAAGCTGCTCGGCCGCCTCGTGCAGGGCGGTAAGGTAATTGCACGCGGTAACCGCGGCTGCATGATACAGCGCCTTGCCGCCGGGCGACAGCCGCACAAATCGGCCGTCAAGGTCGGCGGTGAGCTGCCGGCAGGTCTTCACTGCCGCCGGGTGCCTTCGGCGAAGAAGTACGTCCCCGCCAGGCGGTCGACGGCCGAGGAGGCGTCGGGGAAGGTCTGCAGCGGGTGCCAGGACCCCACGGCCGCCCCGGTGTCGCGGGCCGACTGCAGCGCTGCGGCGTCCAGCGCTCCGCTGCAATGCAGCACAGTCTGCCCTGACCGCAGGACGCCTGCGGAGGCAAGGTTGCGGCAGACCGGTTCGATGGCGTCGTCACTGACCGTCAGCAGGAGGGTGTGGGCGTCGCGGGCCGCACCGGGAATGGTGGCGGCGAGGGCGCCCGCAAACCGGGCAGCGGCTGCGGTTCCTGCTTCATCGCGGCCGGCGATGCGTACGGTTCGCCCGGCGCGCACCAGCGCAGCAGCCAGCGCCGAGCCGACGGTTCCCGGCCCGATGACGGTGATGATGTCGGCCGACTGGTTCATGGTTCCAGGCTGCGGCGGTTGTCCTGCCGGTGCTCGACGAGTGGTGCAGACTCCCCGGCAGGGCGTTCCCGTCGCGCTAGCGGGTCGCCTTCACGCCGCCGCCGCTGGCGGCCCGTTTGACCTCGGCCTCGACGTTCGCCTGGCTGATCATGGTGATGTCGCCGGGGGTCTCCTGCACGAGGATCCCGTGGGCGGCGCCCCAATTGACGGCGGTGTCGAGGTCTTTGCCCTTCAGCAGGGCGCTGAGCACGCCGGAGGCGAAGCTGTCGCCGCCGCCGGTGCGGTCGGCGATGGGGACGTCGGTCCGAAGCGTCGCCACGTGGAAGCGGTCGGCGGCGGTGTCGTACAATACGGCGCCCCAGTGAATGGTGTCGGCATTGACGGCCCCGCGCCACTGCGTGCCGATGAGGCTCAGGTTGGCGTAATCGGCGGCGACCTGCTTGACGGTTTCCTTGTAGGCCTCCAGCCACTCCGGGAAACCGGCGCCCTTGCCGACCTTTGTCTCGTAGCCCAGGGCGTCGGCGAGGTCGGAGTCGTTGCCGACCAGGAAACCCAGGTGCGGGGCGATCTTCTGGTTGATCGTGCGGGCGCGGTTCTTGTCCGGCTCGACCTTGCTGCGGTAGTTCAGGTCGGCCGCAACGAAGGTGCCGTGTTCGCCGGCCTTCCGGACCGCTTCAATCGCCAGTTGCGAGGAGGTGGGCGAAATGAGCGTGAAGATCCCCCCGGTGGAGAATACCCGCACGCCGGCCGCCCCGAACAGTTCGTCGAAGTCCACGTCGCCGGCGCGCAGTTCGCGCACGGCCGAGTGGGCCCGGTAGTACAGGGTGTCCGACGGCAGCACGCCCTTGCCGGCGAAGGTGAAATTCACGCCGTTCATCAGCGTGCCCTTTTTGTCGGTGCTGAAGCGGGAGCCGTCGCTGTCGGTGTTGAACCAGAGGATGCGGCTGGTGTCCACGCCGGCCGCGCGGAGCTGGTGCTGGATGTTCCGCCCGATGTGGTCGTCCACCAGTCCGGTCAGCACCGCCGAGCGGAGCCCGAAGGTGTGAGCCATCCCGCAGGCGACGTTTGTCTCCCCGCCGCCCTGGAAGACCCGCAGGCGGTTGGCGCGGGACATGGGAACGTCGAACGGGTCGAACCGCAGCATCACTTCGCCCATGGCCACGCCGTCGTAGCGGCAGGTGTCGGCGGGCTTGATTTCCGTATACTTCACGACCTTCTCAGCCATCGGATGAATCCTCGATCTCTGGGGTGGCAGGGACTGTATTCCAGGGTCGCGAATCTACCGCCGCGCGAGGTCTTCCGCAAGCCCGCGCGGTCAGGCTTCCACGTCCAGTTGGCGAAGGATCGCCGTTACGATGGTCTCGCGTCCGGGTTTTGCCAGTGCCTCGGCCGCCTGTTGCATCGCCTGCAGGCGGGTCCGGTCGTTCAGCAGTTCGGAAGTGGTGCGGACGATCTGCTCCCCCCCACGGGCGATGACCGCCGCCCCGTGCGAGGCGAAGTACTCGGCATTGTAGCCTTCCTGCCCGTGAACGGGGTTGGTGAGTACCATCGGCGTCGCCGAGGCGACACACTCGGTGGTGGTGATGCCGCCCGGCTTGGTCACAAACAGCGACGCGACCTGCCCCAGCTCATTGAGGCGGTCGGTGAAGCCCTGGGGAGTGATGCGCCCGGGCACCCGGGGCAGCTTGCTGAGTTCGGCAAGAAG
The DNA here is from genome assembly GCA_046539005.1 of Phycisphaerae bacterium. GTDB lineage: Bacteria > Planctomycetota > Phycisphaerae > SM23-33 > SM23-33 > CAZFPT01. The sequence continues at coordinate 4,612 of JBKHHV010000114.1, read as the reverse complement.
CTTCTTGTTCCGCCCGGCAATGACCACCACGTGAGCGTCGGGACAGGCCGAGGCGATCTGGTCGGCCATCGGGGCGATCGGCCCGCAGGTGTATTCGGTTCCGCCCGAGAGCAGCACGATGTCCTTGTCGGCGGGGAGATTCCAGTCCTGCAACACCGCGGCCCGGTCGACTGGTCGGTCCCACTTGGGGTGGATCGGAACCCCGCTGACGGTGACCGTCGCCGGGTCGATGCCCCAGGCATCCATCGGCTCGGCCGACTCATCGGCCGGCAGGAACCACCGGTCCACCCTCTCGCTGTACCAGAATCGGTGCAGGCAGTAATCGGTCGCGACCACAAACTGGGGAGGCAGGGCGACGCCGCGCCGCTTCATGTCGGTCACGTGGGGCGGGGCAATGAAGTGCGTGTGCACCAGCAGGTCGTATCGCTGGCGTTTGAGCATCGCCCCAAAACGCCGCAGCGCCAGGCGTTCCATGCCCAGGCGGATGCGTTCGTTCAGCGATCGGCCGGGCGTGTGGGGTCGGTTGGTCAGGCGGTAGACCTTCCCGTAGGCCCCGGGCAGGCGGGTCATGCCCAGTTCGAAGCTGCCGGCGTAGTACAGGCGGAAAAGCTTCGAGGTCAGCGAAAGAATGTCGAGGAAGTCGGCCTGCACCTGCGGGGCGCGGGCGTGGAGTTCGGTCATGATCGCGCGAGCGGCCGAGTTGTGTCCGGCACCCACCGTGGCCGACACAAACAGCACCCGGGGCCGACTGTTCGTGGTCTCTTCCATGGTGGCGATAGTGTGCCCGCGGCGGGGGCGTTTGGCAAGACGTTGCCGGGCAGTTATGCCTGTCGGCAGCGCTCGCCGAGGAGGGTGATGTTCGTGGCGTCGGTAACCCGGACCTGGACGTACCGGCCCGCCAGCGTTTCAGGTCCGTCGAAGACCACGATGTGATCGCCGCGGGTCCGCCCGCTGAGTTGCACCTCTCCCGCCACGGCCGGTGCGTTCTTGGCAGCCATCGCCGAGGGGCCCTCCACCAGCACCTCCACCCGTTGACCGACGAAGCGGCGGTGGTGGGCCAGTCCGGCTTCGTTCTGGGCGGCCAACAACTCGTTGTTGCGGCGTTTCTTGACGTCTTCGGGCACGTCGTCGGGATACCTTCTGGCCGCGTGGGTGCCCGGGCGGGGGGAGTACTTGAACACGAAGCAGTTCTTGTAGCCCGAGCGTCGGATCAGGTCGGCCGACGCCTGGTGGTCGTCTTCGGTTTCGCCGGGGAACCCGACGATGAAGTCGCCCGCCAGCGCCACCCCGGGTACGATGTCCCTCGCCCGGTCGACCAGGTCGTCGTACTGGGCGCGGCTGTACTTGCGGTTCATCCGGGCGAGCACGGCGTCCGAGCCGCTCTGGGCGGGCATGTGGATGTACTCGCAGACGTTGGGCAGCTCGGCCATGGCGTGGAGGATGTCGTCGCCGAAGTCCAGCGGGTAGCTGGTGACGAATCGCAGGCGCCGCAGGCCGGGCGTGTCGGAAACGCGCTGGAGCAGGTCGGAGAAGTGCACCGTGGTCTCGCCGTTTTGCCAGCGGTAGCGGTTGACGGTCTGCCCCAGCAGGGTCACCTCGGACCGGCCTGCGTCCACGAGCCGGCGGACTTCCTCCACGACGTGGTCGGGTCGGCGGGAGCGTTCCGGGCCCCGGACGTAGGGGACGATGCAGTAGGAGCAGAAGTGGTCGCACCCGCGAGCGACGCGGACGAACGCCTGGGCGTTGCCGGGTGAATCGGCCATGGGGCTGCGGAAGAGGTCCAGGGCGTCGATTGCTTTCTCGGCGTCGCGGTCTCGCGGCTGACTGCGGGCAGGGTCCACGGCGACGACGGGCGCGTTCTTCGCCGCCGCCTCGGCGATCATCTGCGGCAGGGCGGCGATCTGCCCGGGCCCGCAGACGATGTCCACGACCTTGTACTGCCGGGCGAGCTTCCGTCCGTATCGCTGGGCCATGCACCCCAGCACGCCGACGATCAGCGGCCGATGGACGCGGGCGCGTTTGCGGCGGGCGTCGATGCCCAGCCGTGAGAGCACCTTCTGCTCGGCGTGTTCGCGGACCGAGCAGGTGTTGTACAGCACGACGTCGGCGTCGCGCGGGTCGCTGACCATGTCATGACCGGCCGACTGCAACGAGCCGACGATCAGCTCGCTGTCCAGCCGGTTCATCTGGCAGCCGAGGGTTTCGAGGTAGATATTCATTGTTGGTGTTTTGAAGCAGGACGATACGATAAAACGCAGTACGGAACCGGGTATCGTAGCATAACAACGCTCTTGGAGGAGCATGATTTATGCCCGACCATAAACAGAGAGCGATGGTGGATTCTGCCCGGGCCGCCCGGACAAGGAGACTCTCATGAGCAAGCTGCTTTATCTGCAGGCCTCGCCGCGAAAGACCCGCTCGTGGTCGATCCGCGTGGCCGACGCCCTCGCCGAGGCATACCGGCAACTGCACGGACCGGCCAGCGTGGAGACGGTGAATCTCTTTGACGCACCGCTGCCCGAACTCAACGAGCAGATGCTCGCCAACAAGTACGCCGTTCTCCACGGGCAGGAGGTCACGGCCGCCCAGCGCGACGCGTGGCGGGCCGTGGAACTCGTGATCGAGCAGTTCACCAAAGCCGAGCGGTACCTGCTGGCAGTGCCGATGTGGAATTTCGGCATTCCCTACCGGCTGAAGCACTGGCTGGACGTGGTGATCCAGCCGGGCTACACGTTCCAGGTGACCGAAACGGGATACCAGGGCCTTCTCGACGGCCGACCTGCGGTGGTGGTGTACTCCAGCGGGGGCGACTACAGCGAGGCGCCCGCCGCCGACTACGACATGCAGAAGCCATATCTGGAGCTTACCCTTGGTTTTATGGGTGTAGATGTGGTCGATCGACTGGTGATAGCTCCCACGCTTGCCAGCGGGGAGCAGGCCGAGCAGACGGCCGCCAAGCTTGCCGACCAGGCGCGGGAGTTGGCGGGGCGACTTTGAGATGCCGAAAATCCCCCGATTGCGGGAGGAAAATGTAACACTGATTCTCATTTGCCGAGTTATATGTGTATTCGGAGTTTCAGCGACCCGAAAGGGTCTGAATCGGGTATAATTCATATGGAAAGACAGGTCGTTTTGGCAGCCTTGCCCCGGTGGAACCGGGGTCACATCGCACCGCTCAGGTTGTTCTGTGCTGAGTGTTTGGCAAGGTCACATTGATCCGATGATTCCCGGATTTCGAGCCGGTTGAGTCACCAACGTCGGAATGCCCAGGCTGAGGAGCCCCGTGCGCGGGAAGATGCTGCGGATGCTGAGGACGCGTTCCGACGATCGGAGGGTTGGGCCCGGTGGCGCCGTGGCCGTAGGACGGCCGACGCCATCGGGCTTTTTTTGTGCGCCTGCCGGCCCGGGGCTCTGGTGGGGGTGGTCAGGAAAGGGTTGAGGGTTTCCGGGAACTTCACAGGCCGCTTGGGGATCGTACACTGTTGTAGTTGTAGTACGTGAGAAGGTCGGATATAATCGAAGGCATCGAGGGCATGTCGTCATGCATTCATATCTGCTCTCTCTTGCCGTAAGTCGTCGTAAATGAGGCACATCGACCGTCACGGAGACGGAAGGAGTTACCCATGTACGACCGGGTGGCGGTTTGTCCAACGTGTCAGGCACGTCTTGCGATTCCTCCAGGCTGCAACGATTGCCACGTGCGCTGCGGGAAGTGTCGGCATCGGTTCCGGCTCCCACGGATCCCCTCGGCCAGTGACGACAACATCGCCCATTGGCTGTGGGAAGACGTCGAACGCGAGTTCACCGAGACCGAGACCGGCCAGATGGTCGACCCGGAGGAGCGTGAGTTGTCGATCGACGAGGAACTGGAGAAAGCCGTTCAGGCCTCTGTCTCTTCCGGAGACACGATGATCGCCGCGGCCGTCTCTACCGCCAGCGAAACCGACAAGCTCCGGCTGGTCAAGCTGTCCGGCCGCGAGACGCTCTTCGAGTTCCCCACCTCCCGTCTGGAAGACCCGAACTTCCGTTGCGCGATGCCCCGCCAGTGCCTGCGATGCGGCACCCGCTCGCACCTGCGGGCCCACGTAATCGTCTACGCGGCGGAAATGGTCGACAGCCTTTCCCTCGAGCAGGAGCACCTCGCCGGGGCGATGACGCTTTCGGACAGCGAGGTCCGCGGACTCACCGGCGAGCAGGTGCTTTCCCGCCTGCCGAAGGTGCCCAACGTCCCCCCGCCGGGTGACCTGCCGATGCCCTACTGGGTGTGCGACATGTGCACCGGGGCGGGCTTGCTGTTCGGGCAGATCAACGTAAATCCGGAAACCAAGAAGGGCTATTGCCGTCTTCGTATCCACAGCTTGCGGGTCGCCGAGGAGTTCATGGTGGCCGCCGGCGCCGGGGGTTCGCCCTCTCACGAGGCGCTCAAGGAGAAGCTCGACGCCCAGAAGCAGTACCCCTGGGACAACCTCTCGGAGACCGTCCAGCACCGCCTCAAGCAGTGGTACAAGCCCACCGGGGACGAGCGGTTCGTGGCGTACGTGCCCGACCGCGACCGGGCCCGCACCGAGGACGGAATGGCCGGGATCCTCCTGACCACCCACCGCCTGATCTA
>JBKHHV010000113.1:0-11085 GCA_046539005.1 Phycisphaerae bacterium | reverse complement strand
CCCCAGCTACGCCATCCGCTCCACCGAGGCCGATGCCAACGACAGCGTGCTCTGCGACCAGTTCGCCCGGTCGGCGGTCCATGCCGCCATGAGCGGGCGGACCGGCGTCCTGATCGGCATGAACCACAGCGTCTTCACGCACGTGCCGATCGGACTGGTGGCATCGGAATCCAAGCGCATGGAGCCCGAGGGCGACCTGTGGCGCTCGGTGCTGGCGACCACGGGCCAACCCGCGCGGTTCGAGTGAACCCGCTCGCCGGTCGGGCAACCCGCGCGATGTCACGCATTGGCGTAACGCGCCCCGTTTCGCTACAATGCCGCCGATGAGCAAGGACTGGAGCAACTTCTTCGACCCCGCCAAGGCCAAAGGTCCCCGCGAAGGCCCGGACGTAGTCGGCGGCCGCGCCGAACCGGAAACCCCGCCGCGTGGCAAGCCCGACGGTCCCAAACCCTGGACCGTCACCGCCCTGGTCGGACGGATCAGGAAATCGCTGTCCGAGGCGTTCCCAGCCAAGGTGACCGTCCTGGGCGAGGTGAGCAACTTCACCCGCCACGGCAGCGGGCATCTGTACTTCAGCCTCAAAGACGCCGGCTCGACCATTTCCTGCGTGATGTGGCGGTCCACCGCCGGGCGCCTGAAGTTCGACCCGGCCGACGGGCTGGAAGTGGTCGCCGAGGGGCGCGTGGACCTCTACGAAGTCCGGGGGCAAGTGCAGTTGTACGTGGACAAGATGACCCCCCAGGGCGAAGGCGCCCTGGAGTTGGCGTTCCGGCAGTTGCGGGAGAAGCTACAGGGCGAGGGGCTCTTCGACCCGGATCGCAAGAAGCCCATCCCCCGCTTCCCGCGAGGGGTCGGCGTGGTCACCAGCCCCACCGGGGCAGCGATCCGCGACATCCGCCGCACTCTGCACCGCCGCTGGCCCGGCCTGCCGGTGTACCTGGTGCCCGCCCGCGTACAGGGAGACGCCGCCGCCGCAGAGGTCGCCGAGGCAATCCGCCTGCTGGACCGGGCGGCCGAGCATTACGAAATCGACACCATCCTCATCGGCCGGGGCGGCGGAAGCCTGGAGGACCTCTGGGCGTTCAACGAGGAACCCGTCGCCCGGGCGATCGCCGCTGCGCAAACGCCGATCATCGCCGGAGTCGGGCACGAGGTGGACGTAACCATCGCCGAACTGGTCGCCGACCGTCGCGCCGCCACGCCCACGGCCGCGGCGGAACTCGCCGTCCCGGACATGGAAGACATCCGCCGGGGGGTGATGGTCCTCTCCGAGCGGCTCCGCCGACGCCTGCTGGACCAGTTCGACTCCTGCCGCCGCCACCTGGAAGGCCTGGAACGCTCGGCGTGTCTGCGCGACCCGCTGGGGCGGTTCCGCACCGCACGCCAACACGTGGACGAGCTTTCTCACCGCCTGGGCGGCTGCCTTCGCGAGGGGCTCGCCGGCCGCTCCCGGCGGCTGGAACCGCTGGCGCAACGACTGGTGGGAATGCATCCGCTACGGCTGCTCGAACAGCGCAGCGCCGCCCTGGACCGCCAGGTCTCGCGGCTTCGCTGGGCGCTGGGCACCGCCGCCAAGAGGGACGGGGACGTGGTGAACCGGCTCGCTTCGCGCCTGGGGGCCGCCAGCCCAACGCACGCCGTTCGGCTCGCCCGCCAGCGCGTAAACGCGGCCGCGAGGCAACTGGAATCGATGAGCTACCGCAGCGTGCTGAAACGAGGCTACTCCGTCACCCGCAACGGCGAGGGGCGCGTTCTCCGATCGGCCGGCGAGGTCCGCCCCGGGGAGACGCTGGAAATCGAATTCACCGACGGGAGGGTCCGCAGTACCGCAGGCGAGGGCAATTCGCCCTCTGCGGTACCGCCGCCACCGCGCATACCCCGCCGCAAAAAGAAGACTCCGCAGCCGGGCCCGAAGCTGTTCGACGAGCCCGACCGCCAGAACGATTGAGGATATCATGGCTGAAAAGGAAGAAACCAGGAAGGTCACCTTCGAGCAGGCCCTGGACCGCCTGGAGCAGATCGTCGAGCAGATCGAGTCCGGCAAGGTGCCGCTGGAGGAGTCCATCGAGAAGTACGAGGAAGGCACGAAACTGGTCAAGCAGTGCCGGGGGATCCTGGAGTCGGCCGAGCGGAAGATACAGCTTCTTACCCGCGGAGACGACGACACCCTGGAACCCGCCGGCGAACTGTCCGAAGATGAGTGCGGACCCGCCGAAGGCTGACCCCGACCCGCAGACACATCGCAACATGCCCCACTGGAGCACCCCTTGAGCGAAAGCAACTACACCGACGCATTTGCCTGCCGGAATGCCGGAATGCCACTGGGCGGTATCGGAGCCGGCAGCCTGGATATCCGTCCCGCCGGCTACTTCCATGGCTGGTACCTGATGAACAACAAGCCGTGGGGCGCCGGGCCCGAAACCGACCAGATGGAACGCCTGGGTCTGCGCTTCGGACTTCGGTACCGGCTGGAGGACGGCCAGGCCGCCGGGCTTGCCCTCGGCGAACACATCGGGCTGGACCCGAACATTGACGGCTGGTTCTGGATGTCCGACCCCTACCACCTGCCGTGGATTCGCCATCCGCAGTCGATCGACTTCCAGGCGAACGTTCCCTTCGCGCGGCTGGGCTACCGCTTCGGCGAGGACGTCCCGGTCGGCGTGTCGCTCAAGGCGTGGAGCCCGCTGATTCCTCACGACGAGATAAAGTGACCCAAGGAGATTCCATGCGTTCATTCCGTAGAATCGTGCCGTGTCTGCTGGCGTGCGGGCTTCTGTCGGCGGTGGGGTGTGCCCCGCAGGGACTGTATGTCTCTCCGGGCGGCTCGGACGAGAACCCCGGCACGTGGGCCCGCCCGCTGCGAACGATCGGCCGCGCTGCCGAGTTGATCGAGCCCGGGCAGACCTGCTACATCCGCGGCGGCACCTATCGCGAGACGGTTCGCCCGGCGCGGTCCGGAGAGCCCAGCGCGCCCATCGTGTTCGAAGCATTCAGGAACGAGCGCGTCATCATCAGCGGCTGTGACGTCGTGGACAACTGGGCCCGGCAGGACGCCGACCGATGGACCGCCCCGCTGGAGGGCGAGGTACATGCCGTCTTCGCCGACGGCCGACTGCTGCCTCGCGCCCGGCACCCCAACCACTCGGGGAACCTGTTCAGGCCCGACCTGCTGGCGATGCAGGCCACGCCGGAGAAGGTCTCCGCCCAGAGCGGCCTGGACCAGCCTGCCGGCACCTGGGATGGTGCCACGCTGTGGGGCATCGACAAGCAACGCGGCTGGGTTGCCCACACCTACAAGGTCGCCGGCTCACGCCCGGGCGAACTGCACTTCGACCCGCCGCGCAAGGGCTGGTGGAATAACGGAGCGGGCCGGGGGTACCTCTTCGACGCCCCGGCCGCCATGGACGCCCCGGGCGAATGGCTGCACCGCGGCGGCACGTTGCGACTGATCCCGCCGGAGGATGCCCCGCGGGAGACAACCGTCGAAGTCGCCCGGCGACGCTGGGCGTTTGACCTCTCCGGGCGCCGGCACGTGCAGGTCAAGGGTGTTCGCATTCGGGCGGCCGGCGTGAACGGCGCCTCGGCCGAGAACTGCCGGCTGGAGGACATCCACGCCAGGTGGGTGAATCTCAACCAGTTCATCCGCGGCGGCTTCAATCGCGACAAGGCGGTCAGCGCCGAGTCGGAGGGATTGGGCATCGTGCTCGGCGGGCGCGGGAACGTGTTGATCGACAGCACCGTCGCTCACAGTTGGGGCGACGGGGTGACCGTGTTCGGACACGGCAACCGGGTGGAGAACTGCATCGTCCGTAACGTGAACTACTCGGCCAGCGACTGCGCCCCGGTGAGCGTGACGGGCACCGGGCACGTGATTACCCGCAGCACGCTGCACCACGGCGGGCGGAGCATCGTGGTGCATCGCTACCTGCAGGAAGGCAGGATCACGCACAACCACATGCACGACGCGGGGATGATGTCCCGCGACCTGGGCATGACCTACACCTACCACACCGACGGCAACGGCACGGAGATCGCCTACAACGTGATCCACTCCAACCATGCCGAGGGGTTCGGGTGCGTGGGCATCTACCTCGACGACTGGTCGCGGCGCCACGTGGTGCACCACAACGTCGTCTACGGCGTGTCCGAGGCAGTCGCCACCAACCCGCCCAAGAGCCTGGACAACCTCATCATCAACAACACGCTGGACGGCTTCCGGGCGAGCCTGAGCTTCTCCACCCAGCGACCCCAGACCATGACCGGCACGCGGGTGGCGAACAATATCTTCACCCACCGCTGCATGGACGTGGAGAAATACGGCGGCCGAACCGACCACAACCTGCGGCGCGGGACCGACCCGCGGTTCGTGGATGCCAAGGCCGGGGACTACCGGCTGCGCGACGGGTCGCCGGCGATTGACGCGGGCGTGGAGATTCCACCGTACACCGACGGGTTCCTCGGCTCGGCCCCCGACCAGGGGGCCTACGAGCACGGGAAATCGCGGTGGCGGGCCGGCGCCGGCGAGGAGGTCCTGCGCAAGGCGGGCGACTGACGGTGCTCCGCGCCGAGACGCCGCGCGGCGCCGCTGAGCCCGGGACGCCCTGCGGGTGATTGATTCGTCGCCGCCCCGGGCCTATCCTCTGGGCATGGAACTGATCGATACGCATTGTCATCTGTGCCACGGGCGCCTGCGGCAGTCGGCCGACGAGGCCCTGCAACGGGCGCGCGACGCGGGGCTCTCGGCCGTCATCTGCGCAGCCTCCGATCTGCCGGAATCCAAGGCCGCACTGGGCATGGCCCGCAGACACCCGGACGTGCATTGCATGGCCGGGGTGCACCCTCACGATGCCAAGGACGTCAACGAACAGACGCTCGGGCAGATTGCGGACCTGGCGAACATGCCGGAGAACATCGCCGTCGGTGAGATCGGGCTCGACTACCACTACGACTTCTCCCCGCGTAACGTGCAGAGGCAGGTCTTCGCGGCACAACTGGAACTGGCCCGGCGACTGGACAGGAAGGTTGTCATCCACACGCGCGAAGCCCTGGACGACACGTTGGCCGTGCTCGCCGAGAGCGGCTTCGACGCATCGAGGGCGGTGTTCCACTCGGTCACCGAAGATGCCGGCGGCGTGCGGCGGATGCTCGATACCGGCGCGACGATCAGCTTCTCGGGCATCGTCACCTTCAAGAAGACCGACTCCCTTCGCGACGCGGCCGCGCTGGTGCCGGACGACCGCCTGCTGATCGAGACCGACGCCCCGTTCCTGTCGCCCGAGCCGGTGCGGAAGATGAAGACCAACGAGCCGGCCAACGTCGCCCACGTGTGCCGCTGCCTGGCGCAGGTGCGGGGGACGTCTCCGGAGTGGCTGGCCGGGCAGACCACCCGCAACGCCCGGGCTTTCTTTGGGCTCGACGTTTGAACTATCCGCCGGGTTCGGGCGTCGATACAATGAGGCCACAATGAACGACAGCGAAACGACTTCCGAATTCCAGCAGACCGTCGAGGCCTTCGGAGCCGACTACGCGAAACTCGCCGAAGAGATCGGCCGTGTGATCGTGGGGCACCGTGCGGTGATCGACGAGGTGCTCACCTGCCTGCTCGCCGGCGGTCATGCCCTGCTGGAGGGCGTTCCGGGGCTGGGCAAAACGCTGCTGGTCCGCACGCTCGCCGAGGCGGTGGACGTGTCGTTCTCGCGTATCCAGTTCACGCCTGACCTGATGCCCGCCGACATCACCGGTACCAGCGTGGTGGTGCAGCGAGACGGGGGCAAGGACTTCGAGTTCCGACGCGGGCCGATCTTCGCCAACCTGGTGTTGGCCGACGAGATCAACCGGGCCACGCCCAAGACCCAGTCGGCGGTGCTGGAGGCGATGCAGGAGCGGACCGTCTCGGCCGGGGGCACAACGCGCCCGCTGCAGGAGCCGTTCCTCGTGCTGGCGACGCAGAATCCGCTGGAGATGGAGGGCACCTACCCCCTGCCCGAGGCGCAACTGGACCGCTTCCTGCTGAAGATCAGTGTGGAGAGCCCATCGGTGCCGGAACTGGTGACGATTCTCGACCGCACCACCGGGGGCGACGTGCCGTCGGCGAGGAAGGTGCTGGACGCCGAGCGGGTGCTGGCGATGCGACGGCTGGTGCGGCGGGTGGAGGCGGCGAAGCACGTGAAGGAGTACGTTGCCCGGCTTACCGCGGCCACGCACCCCCGAAGCGAGCACGCGCCCGAGCCGGTTCGCAGATACGTGCGGTACGGCGCCTCGCCCCGCGGTGCCCAGGCGGTGCTGCTGGCGGCGAAGGTGTCGGCCCTGCGGGACGGACGGGCGAACGTAAGTTTCGAGGACGCCCGGTCGGCCGTGCCGGCCGCGCTGCGTCATCGACTGATCCTCTCCTTCGACGGGCAGGCCGAGGGAATCGCCCCCGGCGAGATCCTGCAATCGGTCAACGACACCGTGCCCCAGGCGTAGACACGCTTCTCGCCGGTCGCCTGCGGGAAATCGAATGCCCCAGGCAATATCCGAGTCCAGCCAATATGCCTGTACGTCAGTGCCTGCATTCGAGGGTTCCTCCCCATCTCCACGTGTCCCGCGGGGGCCGACAGAAGCCTTCCGCCTGATCTCCCGGACCTTTTGGGTTATGACAGGTGTTTCGTCATTTCCAGCCGGTTTCCACCAAGCAAGCGCGGCCGGGTGGGCTGGCCGTTCAGCGCTGTTCGATTTCCGAGGGGGGTATCCCGGCGTATCCAGAACGACCCGCTGTCACGCCCTTTCAGGGCTTGATACCTTGGGGGTCGGTGTCCCAGGTCGGCGGCCTTCGGCCTTGATCTGGGCTGTTCTGTCTCAGCCCGCTGGGCTCAAAGCGCCTGCCGCCCATCTGCTTGTGCTGATCGCCAATCTCTATTCGCTGATCGCTACTTGCTGATCCCCGCGTGCTCAGTCCCGGCGGATCAGGTCCAGCCCGGTGCGGGAGGAATACTCCCCGTCCCAGCGGTACTCCTTGATGTGCTTGACGATGTCGTCGGCGAGCCGGACGGCCGCCAGCCCATCCTTGGCGGAAACGACCGGGGCGGCCCCTTCCACAACGGTCTTGCGGAACGCCTCGGCCTGGAGGCGCAGCGGCTCGATGGAGTCGTCCACCGTCAGTTCCTCGACCTTGAGCAACTGGGTGTAGTCCACCGACTGGGCAAGCTCGGCGATATCCTCCACGTCCAGCTCGGCCGCCATCTGGATCAGGTCGAGGTTCTGGGACTTGTTGACCACCAGCCCGACCTTCTTGGCGTAATCGACCGACAGGTACGCCTCCTCGGAGAAGATGCGCATCTTCCGCTCGGTCTTGATCGCCAGGCGCGAGGCAGTGACATTGGCGACACAACCGTTGTCGAAAATCAGCCGCGAGTTGCAGATGTCCTCGTGCGGGCCCAGCACGTTGATCCCCACCGCGTGCACCTGCACGGGCTTGCCGCCGGCGAGCATGAGCACCAGGTCCAGGTCGTGGATCATCATGTCCAGCACGACGCCGACGTCGGCCGACCGGAAGGTAAACGGACTGATCCGCTGGGCCTCGATGAACTTCGGCTTGATCTCGTGCTTCGCCAGCGCGATCACCGCCGGGTTGAACCGCTCGGTGTGCCCCACCTGCACGCTGGCACCGGTCTTCTCGGCGAGGGCAATCAGTTCCTCCCCGGCGTGGGCGTCGTTGGTGAAGGGTTTCTCGATGAGGACGGGTTTGCCCGCCTCCACGAAGGGCCTCGCCGCGTCCAGGTGGGCGAGCGTGGGCACCGCGATGATAGCGCAGTCCACCTTGTCCACCGCGTCGACGACGTCGGTGATCGCCTCGCAGTCCCGCTGGCGGGCAACGGCCTGGGCGGCAGCCTCGTTGCTGTCCACCACACAGACCAGGTCCGCCGACTCCATTTCGGTCAGCACGCGGGCGTGCAGCTTGCCCATCCGTCCGACACCCACCACAGCCACTCGAAAACTCATTCCTCTTTCCTCCGGAACCAGGCGCGCTCGGCGGGGGTCAGCCATTCCAGGGCTTCCTGGGGGATCTCGCCCCGGTGCAGTTCCCGGTGTCGGCCGTATACGCCCGCCAGGCTTCGCTGACAGAACTCACACAGGTCGGCGACCTCGCCTTCGGCGCCGAGGTTCACCAGTTGCTCGATTTTCGTCTGCAGGGCCGTCTCGTCGGAGAACAGGTCCTCCAGGGCCCGGCGCAGGTCGTGCCGCTCCTCGTCGGAAAGTCCGGCCGCCTGAATGCCTTCCTTGTGGATACCCTGGACCGCCGGCACCCAGTCGTCGTCCTGATGCCCGAAGACCGTGAACGGCGGCACGTCGCGCCGCACCGGCGTTCGCGACAGCACATGGGCGTAACGTCCCACGGTGGTGAAGTGATGCAGCCCCACCAGGTCCTCGATGACCGCGCCGGTCATCACGCGGATGTGCCCGGCCAGCAGGGTCATCACGCCCAGGTGCGTGTGGTCGTCCACGTAGCAGTCGTGGGCCACGTGGCAGCGGTCGGCGAGATAGTTGTCGTTTCCCACGCGCGTAAGGAACCCGCCCTGCTCAGTGCCGATGTGCACGGTGACCTCGCGCCCGAACCGGTTGCGATGTCCGATGATCGCCCGCGTGCGCGTTCCCTCGTACTTGAGGTCCTGCGGCAGCCCGCCGAGCACGCACCCCTCGCCGATGTAGTTGTCCGAGCCGATCGAGGTCGACCCCAGCACCGAAACCCGCCGCTCCAGCACCGTGCGCGGGCCCACCGTGACGTTGGGGCCCACCACGCAGTAGGGGCCCACGGTCGCCTCCGGGGAGATATGCGCTCCCGGGTCGATTTCGCGAAGGACCTCCACCTCAGCCATGCTGCCCCCCTGCCTCCACCAGCGCGTCGGCCAGGCTGCGGACGTGCGGGTTGGCGTCACCGTCGTCGAGGATTCCCTGCAACGCCTGCTGGTTGGTCTTGAGCCCCTCGCCGTTGAAGAGGCGACGGAACGCCCGCTTGAGCAGCCGCAGGTCCTGGTCGCCGAAGCCGCAGCGCTTGAGGTTCTGGCTGTTGACCCCGCGGACGCGCCCCGGGCTGCCCTGCACCATCGCAAACGGCGGGGCATGGTGTTCGATCAGCGTGTAGCCGGAGATGAAGGTATACGCCCCCACCCGGGCGTTCTCGCCCACGTGGCTGAAGCCGCTGGTGCGGACGAAGTCTTCCACGACCGCTCCGGCGTCGATCTGCGTGAAGTTGGCGAAGATCCCGTGGCTGCCCACCTGGGCGGCCGACCCGACCTGCGAGCCGATCATCACCAGGTTGTCTTTGCCCAGGCGGGTGGGCGCGTTCTCCGGGCCGCCGTAGACGGTGACGTGCTCGCGCAGGTTCGTGCCGTCGCCGATGAAGCAGTGCCCCTGGCCGCCGTCGGTCGCCTCGCCCACGCAGGCCATGGGGAAGACCAGGCACTTGCTGCCCAGGACGGTCCTGCCGGTGAGGGTGGCGTTGTTCTCGATGATACAGCCGGGCCCGAGGGTGACCTGCGATCCGACAAAAGCGAACGGGCCAACGACCACGTCGTCGGCCAGTGTTGCGCCGGGTTCTACGATTGCCTGTGGTGATATCTTCGGCATGGTACCTTCCGGTCAGATCGGCTCGGCGTCGACCAGCATGAACTTGATTTCGGCTTCGGCGGAGATGTCCTTGCCGACGGTCGCCCAGCAGCGCGTGTGCCCGGTGCGGGACCGCACGTGCAGCGCCTCGGCATGCAGCAGCAACTGATCGCCCGGGCGGACCGGGCGACGAATCTTCACGCGATCCATCGCGATCAGGAACGCCACCTTTCCGGTGTGCTCCAGCCGCCGACTCAGCAGGATGCCCGAAAGCTGCGCCAGTGCCTCCAGCACCAGCACCCCGGGCATGATGGGTTGCGAGGGGTAATGCCCTTGGAAAAACGGTTCGTTGATCGTGACATTCTTGACGCCCACCGCCCGGCGGTCGCCCTCCAGTTCGATCAGCCGATCGACCATCAGGAACGGGTAACGGTGCGGCAGCAGGCGCATGATCTTGCGGATGTCCATCACCGGCTCGCCGGTGAGACGCTCGGCCTGGGCTTCGTCGGCAATCGCCTCGACGATCCGCCGCGCCAACTGCTGATTCAGCTCGTGCCCGCTGCGGCAGGCGACGATCCGCCCGCAGAGCCGACGCCCCACCAGCGCCAGATCGCCGATCAGGTCGCATATCTTGTGGCGGACGTTCTCGTTGTCGAACCGAAGCTCGTTGTCCAGCGGGCCGTCCTCGGTCATGACCACCAGGTCCTTGGCCGAAAGATGCTCGCCGACCCCGCGGGCCTGGAGTTCCTTGGCCTCGGCCTCCAGCACGAACGTCCTGGCCGGGCCGATCTCGCCGGCGTAGTCGTCCCGCCCGAGCCGGAAACTGTGTACCTGCTTGCCCACTCCGGAAGATAGGTTCTGGTAGTCCAACTCGTAGAGGATATCCAGCGTGTTGGGCGGCCCGGGCAGCGCGGCGATCATCGCGTCGCCCTCGCTGACGCTGATGGGCTCGGTAATGACGAACGGCTCGAGCGGCTCGGACAGTTCCTCGATGCCGGCTTCCTGTACGGCCTCGACGAAGGGCATCGCCGAACCGTCCACGCTGGGCGTTTCGGCGGCGTTGAGGTCGATCTCCACGTTGTCCACGCCCAGCCCCCACACCGCCGAGAGCACGTGCTCGATGGTCTCGATGGTCGCCTCGCCGTTCATCAGCGAGGTCCGCCGCGCCCGCTTGGTGAGGTGGCTCACGTCGCAGGGAATGCGGATCGGGTCGGGCAGGTCGGAGCGCACGAACACCAGCCCGGTGTTCGCCGGGGCCGGGCGGAGCGTCATCCGGCAGTTCTCGCCGCTGAAGAGTCCCCGTCCCTGCAACGTCGCGGGTTTCTTAAGCGTCGTCTGGGGAGGCAAGCCTGTTCACCTTTGCTTCCAGCTTCTTCATTCGTTTCAGCAACTCCGGCAGCTTCTCGGTCGACTGGACGATCCGCAGGGCGTCCCGCGCCGGGCGGGCGGGCAGACCCGCCACCTTCGTCCCGTCGGGAATGTCTCCTGCGACGGCCGCG
>JBKHHV010000112.1:0-11143 GCA_046539005.1 Phycisphaerae bacterium | reverse complement strand
CCAAGGGCTGCGTCGGGCTTGTGCCCCGCCAGGGCGTCCAGGAAATGCTCGTCATCGCGCCGCACGTTCAGCGTCCAAGGCTTCCCGAGGCGCGAGAACGCACGCACGCCCAGCAATACGTCTCGGAAGAAGGTCACGTCAATCGGCAGCAGCAAGTCAAGCGTAAGCGGCGGCTTAGGGCTTCTGGCCATCTTCGTCTCCCCGTCCAGGTCGGTCGGACTGCGTTTCAGCCTACAACATCTTTCGCAGATTGCACACCCTGAATTCGCAATAAGCGAACTACAAGGCCGCGGGGCCATCATACAATGTTGCGTGCAATTCAAGTCAGGAACAATTTCTAACGAGTAGGAGGATGAACAATGCGGAACATGACAATTGTGACGTGGGCAGCAATCGCAGGACTGTTGGTAGCCGGGTCGGCCTCGGCCGGGTTGATCGTAGCCGACGGGTTCGAGACCAGTGAGAACCCATCGGCCAGCCAGTACGAGGCCGGTGCGAACCTGTACGAGCAGGATCCGGACATTGCCGGGTTCTCCGGCATGTGGGATGGGTCAGGATGGCCGCGCTTCGCCACGCGGACGACGGGCATCAGCGGGTTCTTCACCGACGAAGCAGCCGGCGGGCTTCAGGTCACTCAAGAGGGGAGCAACACCACCAGGGGCTGGACGCGAACCATCACGGGCGACCCGGCCGAGGCAAGCAAGACCTACTGGTTCGCCTTCTCGGCCAACTTCGCCGAAACCGCCGGCGGCGGCGTCAGCATGGGCTTTAGCGTGGATAACGACCCCGTGGATATCGGCATGGAGGATGGCACATTCACATACAAAACCGCCGGCGATGGCAATACGCAGGATTCGACGTTCGGAACCGCGGAGGCCGGTACCGACTACCTGTTCATCAGTTCGCTCGACATCCCTGGGTTCGGCGGCGGTACCGATGAAACGTTCAACGCGTGGGTCTTCTCGGCGGCCGACTTCGCTGCGTGGGACAAGCAGGAGTCGACACTGAGCGCAGCCGCCACCGCGTCCCTTGGCGAAACCACGGACAACATCATGTACAACGATGGAGCCGACTCCGGGCTGAGCGAGGCCCGAGTGGAGTATATCGAGCCAGGTGGCGACAACACTCAGTTTGAGACCAAACTGGATGAGTATCGCATTTCGTCCGACTTCGACGGCTTGAGCATCGTTCCCGAGCCGGCCACGATGAGCCTGTTGGCCCTCGGCGGCCTGGGCGCGCTGCTGAAGCGGAAACGCTAAGTCGCTGGGCCCGCAACTTGCTGCGGGCGAGATGGCTCAGAGATGAACCAACAGGCGGTCGACCCCGGTCGGCCGCCTGGCCTGCTTCCGCGACGCGCCCGCATGTACCGCAAGATTACCGGGGAAGCCCCCAGCGACGACCGCCGCTGCTTCATCGAGGCCTGACGGTTCGCCGGGCATTCATTGCCCCGACGTTGAACGCGGGCAGGCTTTCGACTACGCTTCCTGCATGATCGGACGAGGAATCGGCTGGGGCTTTGCCACCGCCCGCGACGCATTGGCCCGCGGGCTGGTGAAACTGCGCGTGACCCCCAACATGCTGAGCGTAGCGGGCATGCTGTTCACCGCGGCGGCCGGGGTGTGTTTCGCCCTGGGGGGGGGCAGCGGGTTCGGCTGGTCGCTGGAGCCCCACGCCGCCCGAACGTGCTACCCGCTGCTGGCTGGGGCATTTATGATTCTCGCCTCGGCGATGGACATGCTGGACGGGGCGGTCGCCCGCGCAGGCGGGCGGGGCAGTCGCTTCGGCGCCTTCCTCGATTCCACGCTCGACCGCTACAGCGACTTCGCCGTCTTCGCCGGGCTCGCGGCCTACTACGCATGGGGCACACCGGCCAACGTCACCTTCGTGCTGCTGTGCATGCTGGCGTTTTTCAACGCGTTCATGATCTCCTACACCCGCGCCCGGGCCGAAGACCTTATCGAAAGCTGCTCGGTGGGCTACTGGCAGCGTGGGGAGCGATCGGCGGCGATCCTGATCGGCACGTTCTCGTTCAATGTCCCGGCGATGATCGTCCAACAGGCTGTGCTGCCGCTGTTTACGGTGATCCGCCGCATGCGCCACACCGCCACGGTCCTCCAGGGGCGAACCCCCGTCACCGACCCGCGTAAAGGCGGATTCTGGCTTACGATACGCCTTTGGCGATGGCCTCGGGCCACCGTACCCTACGACCTCATCACCGCTGCGAACATCGCTTGGCTGATCTTCGTTCCCATTCCGGCCTTCGACGCATTACGTAACTGGCTGGGCTAGAGACGCCCCAAGGGTGCCAACCCGAGCAACTTTGCCGAAGCTTACCGAAGGCCCGACCCCTCCTGACCGAAAAACAGATAGGAGACTCCTGCCCCGAGGGGGGAAGCAGGAGCAACGTTGTCCTTTGTACTCGCCGCGGCGCTGGTCAGGATGGGTAGCGGATTTATGGATGTATTCGTCGCCAGGCTCCCGATCTTCGACAAAGACAAGAAGGTCCAGGCCTACGAACTGGTCTTCCGCGAGGGCTTCGAGCAGTACTATCGGGCTCTCGGCGCGGACCGGTCCGTGGTGGACCTCGAAGCGATCGTCAGCTTCGAGGAACTCACCGATGGCCTGCGCGGGCTGGTGCCGTTCAGCCGTGAACTGCTGCTGACCGAGTTCTCCTCACTGCTGTCCCCTGAAACGGTCATGGTGGGCATTCCCCCCGCCATCGGCCCCGACGACCAGGTAGTCTCCACCTGCGAGAAGCTCAAAAGCGACGGGTACCAGATCTCGATGGATCACCGTAACCTCACCAAGTGGAAGGCACTGGTGCTGGACCTGGTGGATCTCTTCCGCATCGATTTTAAGGCCGGCACGCTCCAGCAGCGCCAGACCCTATGCGAGCAGTTGGAGCGCGCGGGCATCCGCACCGTCGCCCAGCGGGTGGACACCCCCGCTGAGTTCGAGGAGGCCGCCCGGCTGGGCTTCAGCCTTTTCCAGGGCGAGTTCATCGAGAAGCCGATCATCAACAACAACAAGCAGATCCCCACCAACCAGATCAACCAGATGCGGGTTCTGCACGAGATCAACAAGCCCGAGATGTCCTACGACGAGATCGCCGAGATCATCAAGCGCGACGTCTCGATGACCTACCAGCTTCTGCAGTTGATCAACTCGGTGGCATTCGGCCTGCGATACGAGGTCAACTCCATCCGCCATGCTCTGGTGCTGCTGGGCCCCCAGGAGATCCGCAAGTGGGGGGCGATGCTCGCCGTCCGTGGGCTGGCAATGGAAAAACCGCCGGAGGTGCTGGTGCGGTCGCTTACGCGGGCTCGGGTGTGCGAGCAGATCGCCTGCATGGCCGGCATGCAGAAGGACGCCCCCGAGCTGTTCCTGGTGGGCATGCTGTCGCTGATCGACGTGCTGACCGAACGGAAGTTGGAGGACGCCTTGGACATGCTTCCGCTGAGCCAGGCGATCCGCACCACGCTGCTGGGCGGGGTGTGCCACTACCGCACCGTCTTCGAGATGGTGCTCGCCTACGAATGCGGCGAGTGGGACACCTTCAGCCTGCACGCAGCCGAGCTGACCTTTGACGAGAAGGCGATGCCCGAACTGTTCCGGGCCTCCCAGAAGTGGGCCGCCGAGGCGATGACCGCCCCGGCCGGTCAGTCGTAACTCCTTCCCGCCCCGAGCCCTTGCTTTTCCTTTTCGCAGGGGCCCTGTTTGCCGCTAAAGCACCCTCATCGCGGTGACGATGGAGCAGGTAGGACGATCCGTCTGTTTCCGACTGTACCAAGGTGCGCATGGATACGAAGCTGGCTACAACGACACGAGTGCTCTGGACCGGCAGCCTGCCGATTCCAGAGAATCTCCGGTTCGCCCTGGAACAGAGCGGATGGGATATCGTCCCCTGCGACGCCGACGGACCGTTCGACATGCAGTTGGAAGACGTCTCGCTGGTAGTTCTCGGGCCCGACGGCGTCGTCAAGCAGGCCGACGCACGACGACGCCTGCTGGAAGCCCTGCAGACCGTACCGGCCGCGACCGTGGCGGTCCATCACCCCGGCACACGACCCGACAACGGGCCCGACGGATGCCTCGAAATCCCCCTGGACGCCGAGCCGCAGCAGATCGTCTCGCAACTGTCGGCCGTCCGGGCCATGGGGCCGACCATCGACCGCCTGCGGCGGGAGCTGGGGACCCTGCGCCAGTCGCGCGGCGACGTGGACAAACGCCTCGAACTGCTCGATGAGGAGATGCGCCTCGCCGCACGCCTGCAGCGCGACTTCCTGCCCCGCCGGATGCCCGAGGTGGGCAACGTGCGGTTCGGCGTGCTGTTCCGACCGGCCGGGTGGGTCAGTGGCGACATCTACGAGGTCACCCGTCTGGACGAGACGCACGTGGGCTTCTACGTGGTCGACGCGGTTGGGCACGGCATGCCGGCCGCCCTGCTGACGATGTTCATCAAGAAGGCCCTGCAGACCAAGAACATCGTGGGCAACACCTACCAGATCGTCCCCCCCTCGGAGGCGATGGCCGAGCTGAACCAGGACATTTGCCAGCAGAACCTCTCGAGTTGCCAGTTCTGCACCGCCGTCTATGCGGTGCTGGACAGCGCCAACAACGAGCTGGTCTACGCCCGGGCCGGACACCCCGAACCGATCCTGCTCCGCGCCGACGGCAGCGTGGAACGACTCCCCGCCGACGGAGCCCTGCTGGGGATCTTCCCCGAGGCCGAGTTCGAATGCAGCCGCGTGAGCCTCAACCCGGGCGACCGGATCGTCCTGTATACCGACGGCGTGGAGGACGCCCTGGCCGACTCGAACCCGGCTCCGGAGGACTTCCAGAACCGAATCGCCACCCTCGCCGATGCCCCGCGCGACGAGATGCTGCTGCAGATCACCGCGTGGATCGACGAGAACATCGGCACCCAGCACGAGGAAGACGACATTACGGTGCTGGTGGTGGACGTGGATCGAGATGAGCAGTAAGCAATAAGCAGCAAGCGCATCTACAGCGGCGCGGCGGATCGGAGGGACCGCCGCGTCGTTTCTCATTGGGAGCCCCGATGGAACGGATGATCGTCCGAGCGCATCGGCCGTCCCGGACCCATCGAGCGGCTATTCCACCCGTCTGCGGCGAACGCGGCTGCCCAGGCGGCAGGTCACCTCGTAGGGGATCGTCCCGGCCAGGCGGGCCAGGTTCGCCACCGAATGCGGGGCATTGGGCTGGGGAGAGATGATCTCCACCTCGTCGCCCACGCTGGCTTCCGGGACGGCCGACAGGTCGATCAACGTCTGGTCCATCGCCACGCGCCCGCGGATGGGCACGTCCACGCCCCTCACCCGCATCGTCGCCTGCCCGCCGAGGCATCGCAGGTATCCGTCACCATAGCCCACCGGCACCAGCCCCACGCGGGCGTCGGCATCGAAGGTGAAGGTTCGGCCATACCCCGCCTGCGAGCCGGCCGGAACGTCCTTGACCTGCATGAGCTTGGCGGTCAGACGCAGGCACGGCTGCAACGGCAAGTCGTTGTGCATTTCGTCGGAGGGAGCATACCCGTACAGGGCAATGCCGGGGCGGACCATGTCCAGGTGGGTGACCGGCAGATCAATGGTCGCCGCGGAGTTGGCGGCGTGCAGGCACACATCCCTGGCGCCGGCCGCGTCCACCACCTCCTGGAAACGCTCCAGTTGCTGAAGCGTAAAGGCCTTGTCGCCCGCGTCGGCCGTGGCGAAGTGCGTGTAGATGCCGGTCAGGCGGATGCGCTTCTCGCTTCGCAGAGCCTGGAACATCGCCGGGGCCTGGTCGGGCAGCACGCCGGAGCGCGTCATGCCGGAGTCGACCTTCACGTGCACCTCGGCCGGGGCGTCCACCACCGCCGCAGCGGCGGCGACGGCCGCGATTTCCTCCGGCTGGGCGACGGTGAGGGTGACTTTGCGGGCGATCAGCTCGGCGACGGCTTCCTGCAGTTCCTTCCCGTTGGCGTAGGCGCAGGCGCTGAAGAACACCAGGATCGGCCCGGTGTACCCGCGGCTTCGCAGGTGCAAAGCCTCTTCGGGCGTGGCGACGGCGAGGAAGTCGGCCCCGCCGGAAAGCAGGTCCAGCAGCAGGTCCTGTCCGTGTCCGTAGCAGTCGGCCTTGACCACCGCGCAGAGCTTGACCCCAGGGGTAAGACACCGCCGCAGCAGTCCGAGATTGTGCCGGACCGCCGAGGCGGACACGTCCGCCCGCAGATAGCTCTCGGCGCGGAGGCCGGAGGTATCGATGCGGATCGGCTGGCGGGTGCGCGCGGCCGCGTCGGACTGTTGACGGTTGGAGGCGTTCATCCTTTGATTTCCATCGGCACGATTATACCACGCAGACCAGCTTTCGTGGTTCTCGCGTGTCCTTCTTTCCGGGAGCGGTCTCTTGCCGCCGGCGGCGGGTTGCATTAGGGTAGGAACACTCTGCCCGGGGCGGTGAGGCACGCCCGCGGGCCCAACCCAAGAGCACCTGTATATGAGGTACC
Source organism: Phycisphaerae bacterium (assembly GCA_046539005.1). GTDB lineage: Bacteria > Planctomycetota > Phycisphaerae > SM23-33 > SM23-33 > CAZFPT01. The sequence continues at coordinate 4,638 of JBKHHV010000112.1, read as the reverse complement.
CCATGAGAAAGCACGTTATCATCGCACTTATCGCGGCCGTCCTCTGCGGCATGGGCTTCGGAATGCTCGTGCACGGCGACCCGAGCCCCACCTCCTTCGACCGGATGAAGACCGACTCCAAGGGGCGTCCGGTCTGCAAGCCCCGCCACGAGCCGGGCGAGTTGGCCAACCCCTGGCCCGAGAATTGGGAAGACGGCTACCGCGACCGCGTGAACCACTACGCAAAGCATTACAAGGGCAAGGCCAACGCCAAGACCACCGGCGAGCACGAGAAGTGGGGCCTGCCCGAGAACTTCGGGGCCTACATCGCCGGCGACAAAGACGCGGCGATCAAGGGCATGCAGGCCACCGACAACCAGGCCGGCAGCGACCACGCCTGGACCAGGGGCATCGACTTCTACTGGTGTTTTACCCTCAAGGGCCAGGCCCACAAGTACTTCTACTACGGCGACCTGTTCGACAAGGGCTACCTCAACAAGATGTACAAGGCCGCCACCACCTGGACGTCGGCCGACCCCAGGCCGTCGCTGGAACTGGTGCACTGCCTGCGGAGCGAGGACGCCAAGGTCGTCGCCACCGCCACGAAGGTGCTGAAGGAAATGTGGCGGAGCCCCGAGGACATGCTGAAGATGGCCGACAAGGCCATCGCCGAGGGCAAAGCCAACCCGCACCACAAGAACAAGATCGCATTCGGCGAACACCTGAAGAGAATCGCCGACCAGATGCCCGACTCGACCCCCGGCAGCTACGAGGAATGGATGGCGTGGTGGAAGCCGATCGCCCAGGGCGGTTGGATGGTGTTCGAGGAGTACGAACGCCGCTGCAACCCCAACCCACACCCGAAGCACGGAATAGGCACCGGGCCGGTCGGCGCCGCCTGGGACCCCAAGGTCCGCGGTATGCGGGCCGATGCCCGTAACACAGACAACCTGCGGGCCATGCGCGAAAGCGCCATCTACCTCTTCGCCGAGGAAACCGGCAACGAAGACATCCGCCGCCTCTACAAGGACAAACTGCTCCGGACGGGCGTGGCGTTCTGGAACCATGGTAACGGCGAGTGGGACTCCGAAGGCTACCTCGCCCACACGATGAGCGGGTACAGCAACCTCTACTCCTTCGCCCGCGACAAGGAGGTCCGTGCGGCCGCCAAGGCGATGCTGGACTACCTGTTCCTCTCGGCCGCCAAGAAGTACTACCGCGGCGCGTGGGGCGGGCCGGTCAAGCGGGACTACGGCAACTACAAGCCCTGGTCGGGCTCGGCGAGCCTGACGTGGCTGTTCTTCGGCGATGCGCCGATGGAGAACCCCGAGCCGGAGCGTGACTGCAGCTTGTTCATCAACAGCGGGTACCGCCCGCCGGCGGCGATCGTCGCCCTGGCCCGCAAGCAGTTCAAGAAGCCGGTGGAGATCTTCTCCAGCCATCCGACCTACGAAACCTGGCTGCCGGGCAACAGCGAGAAGCCCGAGTTCTTCGAGACGATGTACTACGGGCATACCTACCAACTCGGCACCACCACCCGCGGGCACGGGTACAACATGAACGGCTATAAGCTGCTGTGCGAGAACTCCAGGACCGGGGCCGATTACTTCATCCCCGCCACCTACCGCGGGCGGGTGCGCAACCCCGTCACCGACCACGCCGGCGGCGACAACGTCTCCCAGTACCGCAATGTAACGCTGTGGCTCAACGGCAACGGGAACGCGAACTTCTCGTTCCTGATGCCGCCCAGCGCCCAGGTGGAGCAGGAAGGCGGGCTGACGTTCGTGAAATTCCAGAAGACATGGCTGGTGATCCGCCCGATCAACCTGAAGTTCACCGGCAAGGGCAAGCCCGGCAAGGCCCGCGGCATGGACCTGCTGACCGCCCAGGGAACCGGCGGACAGGTGAGCGGGTTCGCCGTGGAAGTCGGCGAGGCCAGGACCCACGGCAGCTACGACCGCTTCAAGACCGCCGCCAAGAGCAAGGGCGGCGTGAAGCTCGACGGCAAGACCGCCACCGCCACCGGGATCGAGGGCATCTCCCTGAAGATGGAACACACCGGCGGGTACCCCAAGGTCTGGCGGGACGGCAAGCTGCACCAGTGGACCGACCACGACAAGGTCTTCCAGCCGGCCGACGGGTCGAAGACCCCCTGCTACCTCGGCTGGAAGGAACGCAAGATGGTCGTCGAGGCCGGCGGGCACCGCTTCGAGGGCGAGCTGACCGCCGACGGGAAGTACACCTTCAAGGACTGACCCTCCTCCATACAGACGCACCGAAGGCCCGGGGACCGCACGTCTCCGGGCCTTCTTCGTGCCTGCAGCTTATCGCTTACTGCTTGTCGCTTCTCACGTCATACGCCGTCAGGGTCTCGCCCTGGCGGATGAACAGGATGCCCTCGGCCAGCACCGGGTGAGCGCGGGTAGCCGGCTTGCGGTGTTTCACCGACGAGACCACCTTCAGCCCGTCCTTGGGGTCGACCTTGGCGATGCCGAACTCGCCCCGCTCGGTGTGGTAGTACAACAGCCCGCCGGCGTAGATCACCGAGCCCTTGCTGATGGCACGGTCTTCCCACATCGTCTTGCCGGTCTTGGCGTTCAGGCACACCAGTCCCTTGTCGTTGGTACCGTAGATGTACCCGTCGACCTCCACGATGCCGCCGTGGTGGGTCGCCAGGTCGTCGTTCTTCCAGGCCTTGGTCACGCGCGTGCCGTCGGACGAGAGCTTCAGCGCCAGCGACCCCCAGCCGTAGCCCCCGGAGAAGATCACCAGCCCGTCGTGATACAGCGGGCTCACCGCGTGTACCGCGTGGCGGTTACGAAACGGGTACGTCCAGAGGCCCTTGCCGGTGTCGGGGTCGATACCCACGATGCTGTCCGAGAGGTGGGTGACCAGGATCTTTCTATTGTTGTGCTCGATGATCACCGGCGAGCAGTACGCTGACCGCTGGGTGCCCTTTCGGCCCCGGACAGCCGGGGTTTTCCACTCGACCTCGCCGGTCTTGCGGTCCAGGGCGACCACGCTGGCCCGCTTCCCGCCGGGGGTGCAGATGACCTTGTCGCCGAACACCAGCGGCGACTCGGCGATTCCCCACTGGATGTTCTCGCCGCCGAAGAGCTTGAGCATGCCGACGGTCCACTTCTGCTCGCCCGTTTTGGCATCGAAGCAGCAGACCTTCCCGTGGGTGCTCACCACGTACACACGCCCGTCGTGGACGGTCGGCGTGGTTCGCGTGCCGCTGTGGCTGCGGGCCGCCCACTCGGCGCCGTAGGTCTTCTTCCACTTCTCGTTGCCCTGGGTATCGAAGCAGTACAGCACGCCCTTGCCGCCGGTCATGCCGGCCACGTATACCCGTCCGTCCGCGACCGACACCGTCGAAAAGCCGTCGCCGACGTCCTTGCTCCAGAGCTTTGCGGGCCCGCCGGGTGGCCACTCGCTCAGCAGATTCTTGCCGGGATAGATGCCGGTGCGGCTGGGCCCGCGCCAGGTGGGGCTGTCGGCCGAGATCGCCACGGCCGTCAGGGCCACCAATGCCGTTGTCGTTGCAGTGATCATGCGCTGCATGGTCAGAGATCCTTTCCGAGATGCGACTGCGACTGGACGGCCGACCCTCCGTACGCCCCGCGATCGGCCGACGCGAATGTTTAAAGTGTCTGTATGAACTACTATATCCATCCTGCGGCGGCAGGGGAAGTGTCCCCGCTCGATGAACGACGATTCCACCCCCCCTTGACTTTGCCTGATGGGCAGGACGGCGCGCGCAAACCCTGCCTTCGGCAAGTCCTGACGGCTTTTTCACACCCCAACCGGCCAACCTTCGTGTAAGGTGGTTCCGATATCTCTTCCGGTATCCGAAACCCCCGGCCGGTTTCGGACGTTGGGCTGTTCAAAAGAACGATGACCCAGACTCTGACCCAGGACAAGCTGATTCTTGCATCCTCCAGCCCCCGGCGGCGCGATCTGCTGCAGGAGGCGGGCGTGGACTTCCATGTCATCCCGCCGGCGGTCGACGAGCCGGCCGACCTGTCCTGCGCACTGAAACCCACCCACGTCGCCGAGGCGCTGGCGTACTTCAAGGCCAGGGCGGTCAGCGACGAATGGCGGCGCAATCTCGTACTCGGGGCCGACACCATCGTCGCCCTGGGCGATGAGATCATGGGAAAGCCTATCGACGCGGACGACGCGCGGCGAATGCTGCAGGACCTCTCGCGTAACCGACACGAGGTCATCACCGGCGTGGCGATTATCCTCGCCGGTCGCCTGAGGCTGATCGCCTCCGACACCACCCACGTGACCATGAGACCCATGAGCGAGCAGGAGATCGAGCAGTACATCGACTCCGGCGAATGGGAAGGCAAGGCCGGCGCCTATGCCATCCAGGAGACGGCCGACCGGTTCGTGGTGAAGTTGGAGGGCAGTTTCTCCAACGTGGTCGGGCTGCCGGTGGAACTGGTGGACCGGATGCTGCGGCAGGTCCGCAGCGACCTTGCCCCGGATCGCGGCGATGAAGCGTAGGCTCGCCTCGATCCTGCTGCTGGCAATGGCGACCGCCGGCGGCTGCGGCGAGGGCGGCTCCCCCGCACCCCCCCCCACGGAGGGGCAGGTAACGCTGTCAGGTCGCACCTGGACGGTCGAGGTCGCCAACACCCCCCCCCAGCG
>JBKHHV010000377.1:0-2699 GCA_046539005.1 Phycisphaerae bacterium | reverse complement strand
TCGGTGGAATAGCACTGTACTCGTACGGATTGTTCCACGCTCCCTCGCTCTGGCGCTTGAGACGGGTCACTCGACCCTCCTCGTGCAGTTCGGCAAGCGCCTCGCGGACCGTGCTCGGATAGAGACCAGTCCCACTGGCAATCTCCTCGCTCGTGCTCTCCGGGTCCGTCCGGAGGTAGATGAAAATGCGGGCACGCGTGTCCGTCTCGAGAATCCAGGAGAGCAGGTCGACGATACCCTCGTCGAACGCCTCAAGGCTGACGACCTCGTCGGCCCCGACGCCGGCGTCGACGACGTCCGCGTCCTGCTCGAACGCGTCGTGCCGGCCAAGGATCAACCGGAGATGGCCGAGATCCTCTCCGCCTGGGCCCACGACGACACCGCCGCCGCCAAGGCGAAAAAGGGCGAGAGTCGCACCACCAAAAAGTCGGCCGCAAAGAAGACCGGCAAGAAGAAAGACGCCAAGACGGCCAAGACCGGCAAGAAGAGCGCCGGCAAGAAGGCCAAGACCACCACGAAGAAGGCGGCCGCCACGAAGAAGACGGCCCGCAAGACGACCAACCGCAAATGATGAGTGACGCCCGCCGCCGACCCGGGGCGGGTGCTGTGAGGATCGCATGGTAGGTAACCTGTCGGACGACAAGCTTCGCCTCGGAATTCCCAAGGGCTCGCTGCAGAGCAGCTCGCTGAACCTGTTCGCGCGGGCCGGATACGACATCTCGGTCTCCTCGCGCAGTTACTTCCCCACCGTCGACGACAAGGACATCACCGCGGTGCTGTTCCGCGCCCAGGAGATGAGCCGCTACGTCGCCGACGGCGTCGTCGACTGCGGCCTGACCGGCCACGACTGGGTCGTCGAGAATGACTCGGACGTCCACGAGGTGGCCGAGCTGGTCTACTCCAAGCAGTCGCTCACGCCCGCCCGCTGGGTGCTGGCGGTGCCCGAAGAGTCCGACATCCACAAGCCCGAGGACCTGGCCGGCGGGATCGTCGCCACCGAACTGGTCAACGCCACCCGCCGGTACTTCGCCGATCGCGCCGTGGACGTGCGGGTCGAGTTCAGCTGGGGCGCCACGGAAGTGAAGGCCCGACTGGTCGATGCGATCGTCGACGTCACCGAGACCGGCTCGTCCCTGCGGGCCAACAAGCTGCGCGTCATCGACACGCTGCTGAGTTCCACCCCCCGCTTCATCGCCAACAAGGCCGCCTGGGAGAACCCCTGGAAGCGCCGCAAGATCGAAGACCTGGGCATGCAGTTGATGGGCGCGATCTCCGCCCGCGGCAAGGTGGGACTGAAAATGAACGTCCCGCGCGAGAATCTCTCGGCCGTGACTGAACTTCTGCCCGCCGAAAAGAGTCCAACTATCAGTGAGTTGGCTGACGCCGACTGGGTCGCCGTGGAAGTGATCGTCGAGGAACGGGCCGAACGCGTGCTCGTGCCCGACCTCAAACGCGCCGGGGCGACCGGTATCATTACGTATCCGCTCAACAAGGTGATTCCGTAGTGCGAAAACGAACAGACACACCCACCGGACCATCGGCGGGTGTTGTGGGGCTGGTGGTGCTGCTCCTGGCCGGATGCAGCTATCCATCGCCCGACACCGCCGACGCCGCATCCGCCACCCAATCGGTCGAGAAGACCGCCGCAACACAACCGGCGGACACCCCTCGCCCGCCCGAAACCGCCACCACGCAACCCTCCCCGCCGTCTCTGCCTCCCCTGCCCGAAAAGGCCACCACCTCCTGGGAGAAGCTCGAGCCGGCCGTCGGCAAGCTCAAGAACACCGAGCCCCGCAAGCTGCCCGCTCCCGCCCAGCGCGCCCTCGCCGAAGGCGAAGAAGCCCTCAAGGACAACAACATCCCCCGGGCGATCGACCGGCTGGTTCGCGCCAAGGGCTTCGACCGACAGCACCCGGTCATCCTCCGACGCCTCGCCGAGGCCTACGCACGCCTGCCCAACTGGGGCAAGGCCATCGAAAACTACGAAGCGGTCGCCAAGGTCAGCCCCAACGACCTCGACCTCCAGGTCGCCCTCGGCGATGCCCTGCGGGAACAGAAGCAAACCGACAAGGCACTGACCGCCTACCGGACCGCGCTGAAAACCGACGCGGCCGACCCCAACAACCCCCTGGCTGCCCACGCCCTGCTGCAGGCCGCCCGGATCCTCGAAGACAACGACCGCTGGCAGGCCGCCTTGGACGCCTACACCCGCCTGGGCGAATGGCTGATGGAGCACGGCACGACCCACGCCCGGCGCGACGCGCTCAAGGAGTGGGTCACCAACCCGGAGAGACTACTGAAGAAGCGCGGACTGCTGCTGGGCAAGCTCCGACAGCACGAGGAAGCCGCCCGGCTGCTTTCCCGTGCCCACCGGCGCGACCGCAGCGACCAGCAGACCGTCGTCGTCCTGCTGGAGGCACTGCGAAGCAGCAAGCAGTTCGACCGCGTCGAGAAACTGCTGGTGGATCTGCTGACCGAACGCACGCAGCGGGCCTACGCGATGTCGCTGGCCCAGTCGGTCTGCGTGGCCTCCGGCGACGCCAACATGCCCATGCGGCTGTGGACCGCCGCCGCCGACAGACGCTTCGACCGCGAGGCGGGCATTGCACTCGCCCGGGCCGCCGAGAAGCTCGACAACACCGACGACGCCGCCGAAATCCTCTCGGAGATCCTCAAGCAGGATCCCACCAGCACCGCCG
>JBKHHV010000376.1:0-2718 GCA_046539005.1 Phycisphaerae bacterium | reverse complement strand
ACCCGTCTGCGATGGCTGGACGACCAGCTCTACGGAACCTGGCATACACTCCAGCGGGCGGTGGCGGCCCGGTTGCCCCGCCAAGGAAGGCCGGTGTTCCTGCCCGGGGATGGCGGCGTGCTGGAGCCCAACGGGCCGGTGCTGGAGGACTACCGGGAGTCGATGAAGGCCGCGCCCCAGCCGCCGGCCGTGGGCAGCGGCGAGCGGCCCCGTGCGGTCCTGCTGACCCAGCCGTGGGCGGCGGACGGGCAGATCGACCCCGATGCCGAGAAGCAACTGCTGGGCAAGGTGCTGGGGCGGCTCAGGGAGCGGGGCTTTGAGGTGCTGGTCAAGCCCCATCCGCGCGAGCCGGCGGGCAAGTACGAAACCATGTTCGCCGAGCAGCAGGCCCCGGGCGAACTGCTGCCCCAGGCGGTTACCGTGGAGCGACTGTTTCCGGCACTGGGCGAGGGGGACATCGTGGTCGGCTACAACAGCACCTCGCTGCTGACGGCGGCGCTGCTGTATGGGTTGCGGGTGTATACCATCGGCGACACGCAGCCCTGCCGCGAGCAAACCGGGGGCTGGTACCGCCGGACGCAGGACGGGTTTGTGGAGCTGGCGGGCGACTCGGTGGGCGACTTCGAGCAGGAGTTCGGAGAAGTCTGAGGCTGCGGGAGACAGCCGCAGCGGCTCTACATCTTCACGCGCCAGTTCTTGCCGAACATCATCCGCAGGTAGATCGACCGGACCAGGCGCGTCGGCAGGACCATCAGCACGCACTCGGCCGCGAAGCGCAGCAGGTCGCGGGGCCCCGGACGGTAGCCCAGCCTGCGGACGGCGAACAGCTTCACCGCCAGCGTCCGTGCCAGCACTTTCTTGAGGTGGAACATGCGGATCGACCCGCGGTTCATGCGGCAGAGGTAGACCACCTCGTCGATCGCCGAGAGCCGGCCGCAGCGGTTCAGTTCCAGCCACAGGCAGTAATCCTCCGCGCAGCGGAACCGCTCGCGATACCGCACCCGGTGGGCGTCCATGGGCTCGCGGCGGAGCATGCAGGTTGCGTGCAGCATCGGCGAGGCCGACAGGATCGAACGGTCGGGCGTGGCCTGGCGGTAGACGCCGAGGTCCTCGCCGTCGGCGTCGATGTAACGCATCGCTCCGCTGAGGGCGATGACGTCCGGCTCGGCTTCCATGACTTCTACCTGCCTGGCGAATCGCTCCGGCGTGGAGATGTCGTCGCCGTCCATGCGGGCGATATACTTGCCCCCGGCCGCGTCGAGCCCGCGGTTGAGCGCCCCGACGATGCCGAGATTCGTCTCGTTGGTCAGCACGCGGATGCGCGGATCGGCGACCGCGTACTCGGCGAGAATCGCCGGCGTGCTGTCGGTGCTCCCGTCGTCGACGATGATGAACTCGAAGTCCGTGAAGCTCTGTCGCAGGATGCTTTCGACGGCCGGGCGGATGAACGCCTCGTCGTTGTGGGTGGGCATCACCACCGAAACCAACGGCGGGGCGTCCTGGACGGCATTCGTGGGGGCGTCGCCGGCACGACCGGGGGTCATTTCTCGCCTTCCGTATCGCGGTCGGCCGGGGAATGGCCGGCAATGGCTGACGAGGTGGGTTCGGCTTCCGGGGGCACCTCTCCCCGCGTGACGGCCGTCAGAATCGCAACCCGCTGGGTGAGCTGGCGGATCTGCTCGGATTGGCGGGAGACGACCATGGCGAAGTGCATCATGATGATCGCCATGAACCCGAACAGCGACAGGACGATGACGGTCAGGTAGTTCACCCGCAGTGCCTGGCTGAGCCAGATGACCAGCACCGGGAACGCCGCGAACGCCAGCATCACCAGCGACGCAAGCACCCAGAGGATGGCGTATTCCTCGCGAAGCTTGCGGCGGCGGATCATCTCGATAGTCGCCAGGACGATGATGGCGGCAATGAACAGTGGGAACAGCCGCCGCGTGAGAGGCATTTGCAGCACGTTGGCTATCACGAGTCACCCTCTTTCGAGTCGCTGGGATAGTCTGGGAAGGGTCGCTCCAGCCGATCGATCAGGATTGCCAGGCAGATGCACACCGTGTGGAAGATGCCCCGGATCGGGCGGATGCTGCTGTGGGTCGCGGGGCGCATGCGCACGGGCGTCTGGCCGATCCGCATTCCGTGCCGGGCGGCCATCACCATCGCCTCGACCGTATCGCCCAGGTACGACTGGGGATAGTGCCGTGCGAAGAAGCGCATCATCCGGCGGGAACTGGCACGGAAACCGCTGGTCGGGTCGGCGATTCTCCGCCCGCTCACGAGCCAGACGATCGCGGCGATCAGCCCGATGCCTACCCGGCGCATGAACGGGAAACGGTAGTCGTTGTCGGGCCCCATGCGGGATCCGATCAGCAGGTCGACCTCCTGACGGCCGATTTCCTCGACCAGGCGCCGGGCCTCTTCGGCGGGGTGTTGCCCGTCCCCGTCGAGCTGGACGGCCACGTCGTACCCGCGCTGCGAGGCGTAGAGATAGCCCGTCTGCATGGCACCCCCGACGCCCAGGTTGAACGGCATCTGGAGCACGGTCGCCCCTACGGCCCGCGCGGCGGCGGCAGTGTTGTCGGCGCTGCCGTCGTCGATGACTACCACGTCGGAGTCAGGCAGGTGGGTGCGGACGTCGGCCAACACGTCTGCGATGCTGTCTCCTTCGTTGTAGGCGGGCACAATGATCAGCACCTTTGGGGTTGTCGCGGA
>JBKHHV010000375.1:0-2719 GCA_046539005.1 Phycisphaerae bacterium | reverse complement strand
TCCACCAACTCGCTGAGGACCGTCTTGATGTGCTCGATCCCGTTCTTGAGCAGCGCCGAGGCCATCATTACCACGTCGGCACCGGCGAGGATCATCTTCGCTGCGTCCTGCCCGGTGTGCACGCCGGAGGTCGCCGCCAGCGAGGCCTCGACCTGCCCGTACATGATCGCGATCCACCGCATCGGCAGGCGGGCGTCGTAAGAGTCGCTCAACTCCAGCCCGGGCTTGACCTCCAGGTTGTCCACGTCGATGTCCGGCTGGTAGAACCGGTTGAACAGCACCAGTCCGTCGGCCTTGCTGCCGAGGGTCTGGAGTGTGTGTGCCGGGGCCGAGAAGTACGGCGAGAGCTTCATCGCCACGGGGATGTTCACGCTGGATTTCACGGCCTCCAGCACCGCAAGGTAAACCGCCTCCACGTCCGGGGCCGTCAGCTTCGGATCGGTGGGGATGTAGTAGACGTTCAGTTCCAGCGCGTCGGCGCCGGCCTCTTCCATGCGCTTGGCGTAGGAGATCCATCCGCCGGCCGAGATGCCGTTGAGCGAGGCGATGATCGGCAGATCCACGGCCTCCTTGGCCTTGGCGATGTGGTCGATGTAATCGTCCACGCCCAGACGGAAGTTCTGCTCTTCTGGGTAGTAAGTCAGCGACTCGGCGAAACGCTCCGTTCCGTGCTGGAGGAAGTACTCCAGTTCGCGGGCATCGTGCTCCACCTGTTCCTCGAACAGCGACCAGAGCACCACCGCCCCGGCCCCGGAGTCCTGCATACGCTTGAGGTTATCGATCTTGTGGCTCAGCGGGCTTGCCGAGGGAACCACCGGCGAGTCGAGTTCCAGTCCCATGTACGTTGTCCTGAGATCCATCCTCGTATTCCTTTCATGCACGCGATTCACGTCTTGAGGCTTCTGCCACTGTCATCATATGCCCCGCCGGGAAGCACTTACGCCGGATTCCCTTTTTTTGCTCCCGGGGCAGGTGAGGGGTTGACTTTTCATCCAGCGTTAATAGATTGGTGTGTCTCGCCTGAGTGCGAGCAAACGCAACCCGCGGCCGTGGCGGAATTGGCAGACGCGCAGGCTTCAGGTGCCTGTTCCCTTCGGGGAGTGAAGGTTCGACTCCTTTCGGCCGCATCACACAACAGCGCCGACCCAGCCGGGTCGGCGTTCTTCGTATCCCAAGCCTTCCGCCTGCCATGATTTGGCGTGCCATGATTTGGCGTTGCCCGTCCCGAACGGCCGTGGTACGCTCCCTCCGTCCAGTCGCTTCAGGAGAACGCGCATGTCCCCCACCGGCGAAGTCCTCCACCGCAGGCACGACGAAACGTTCGACCTGCTCCAGACCGCGGTCGAAACCCTCGACGACGCCCAGTGGCGCCAAGGCAACCCGCCCTACGACGGCCCGGCGCGGGCAACACTGCACGCCCTCCAGGCCGCGGAGTTCTACACGCATCAATGCCACGAGGTCTTCCGCTGGCAGGGCAAGGGCGTCTGGGAGATGAGTCCCGAAGAACTGCCCTCCCGGCAGCAGATGTTGGACTACCTCGGCCGGGTCCGCCAACTCGCCGGCGAGTGGATAGCCCACCTCGACGAGCGAGACATCGCCCCCGCCGGGGGCGGCGCCGGCCAGGCCGTGGATGCGATCGTCTACGCCATCTGCCACCTGCAGCACCATACCGGCGAGGTCTGCGCCTGGATGAAGCAGTTCGGGCACCCCCAGGAGAAGTGGGTCTGAGTCGCCGCGGTTCTCGATTAGCGGGAATGATGCAGGAAGCTGTCCGCGATTCATCAATTCCGACCGGAAAGCCCCTATGCCGGCCGCACTCTCCGTGCTAAAATGCCTCCCGCGTGCCATTAGTGCGGCTACTGAAGGCAAAGGACCTTCCGGATGCACATCGACGTAATGAAGACCTTCTGCGACCTCGTGGATGCGGGGAGTTTCTCCAAGGCCGCCGAGATGAACTTCATCTCCCAATCGGCCGTCTCGCAGCAGCTTGCCAAACTGGAGCGCGAGCTGTCGGTCCAGTTGATCTCCCGCGGCGGGGGGCTGGTGGCGCCTACCGAAGCCGGCCGCGCTTTTTACCAGGGCTGCAAAGACATCATCCGCCGCTACGAGCAGTTGCAGGGCGAGGTGCGATCGGCGGCCGACGCCGTCCGCGGCGTGCTGCGGGTGGGCACCATCTACTCGGTGGGTTTCTACCTGCTGGAGCCCTACATTCGTACGTTTTTGCAGTCTCACGCCGAGGTCAATCTGCACGTGGAGTACACGCGGTGGAACCGCATCTACGCCAACATCATCAGCGGCGAGATGGACCTTGGCATTGTAGCCTGCCCCGAGAAGCAGCGCTCAGTGGAGATCATTCCCCTGACCAGCGAGGAGATGGTGCTGTGCTGCTCGCCGCGGCACCGGCTCGCCGGGCGCCAGAGCATCGACGTGCAGGACCTGGAGGGCATAAGCCTGGTGACCTTCGAAGCGAACATTCCCACGCGGGTGTTCATCGATCGGTTGTTGAAGAACCACCGCCTGAAAGTGGACGTGGCGATGGAGTTTGACAACATCGAACTGCTCAAGCGTGCGGTGGAGGTGGACGCGGGAGTGGGCATTCTGCCGCGGGGCAACCTGCAACGCGAGGCCGAACGCGGCGACTTGAAGGTGGTGCCCATCGAGGACGGCAGCGAATGGCGAAGACCGGTGGCGATCCTGCGGCGCAGGGGCAAGGCGCCCA
>JBKHHV010000374.1:0-2742 GCA_046539005.1 Phycisphaerae bacterium | reverse complement strand
CTTGCTGGTTGCCAGCAGCGACAGCAGCGCCGCCTCGCGGGCGTAATAGCTGTACTTGTAGGGGTCGATGTGATCGTCGTAGACCTTGATCTTGTCGCCGCTGTCGACGCGTTTCTTCATGGCCGCCACCGCACGCTGGTGGTGCGAGCCGGACTGCTGGGCGGCTTTGCGGACGGCCGCCAGGAGTTTGTCGTTCACGAACAGGCGAGGATGGTCCACCTTCTGGGCCATTGCCGCGGTCGGCAGCAACGCCGCAACCAGCATCGCCAAAGCAAGAGTCCCAAGAGTCCAACGAGTCTTCCGGACAGAGATCATATGCAACTCCTTCCCTTGTATCTGTTTACGCTCCGAATGGTCCGTGCGTACGAACAGACGGACAGCGTCCATCTATTCTTCAATGCGCCTGACGAGCCGGCGGGCCTGCACAAATTGCTTCCCTTCCCTGCTCCGCGGTCTGGGTCGGGGGTATCGCTCCGAGGCCCGAACGGTCTTTCACGAACCGCCCAGCATCTTGCGGAACTCCGTCTCGTCGATGGTCTTCACGTCGTTCTCCTCGGCGTCGCGGGTCTTGGTTTCGCCGGGGTCTTCGCCGACGACCAGGTAGTCGGTCTTCTCTGAGACGCTTCCGGTCGCACGGCCGCCGCGTTTGCGGATGGCCTGCTTGGCCTCGTCGCGGGTCATGCTTTCCAGCGAGCCGGTAAGGACGATGGTCGTGCCCTCCAGTTCGTGGGAGACCTTCTCGGCACCCGGGTCGATGCCCTTGTCCTTCAGGTCGTCGATGAGCTTGCGGTTCTGGTCGTTGTCGAGCCACTGGGCGATCGCCGAGGCCACCTTGGGCCCCAGGTCGGGCATCTGTTCGAGGCGGTCCTGGTCGGCGTCGGCGAGATCGTCGATGGAACCGAACTCCCCGGCCAGGTCTCCCGCGACGGCCGTTCCCACGTGCGGAATACCCAGCCCGTAGATCAGCCGCGTGAGGGTGACGTTGTCGGCCGCGTTGTCGATGGCGTTGACAAGGTTCTTCGCGCTCTTCTCGGCCAGGCAGTCGAGCTTCTTCAGGTCGCCGACATCCAGGTCGAACAGGTCACAAGGCCGCTCGAGAAGTCCCTCTTCGACCAGTTGGTCGGTGAGTTTCTCGCCCAGCCCGTCGATGTCCAGCGCCTCCTTGGAGGCGAAATGCTGGATCCGCTCCTTGATCTGGGCCGGGCAGCCGGAGTTGGTGCATCGCGTGACGGCCTCGCCTTCGGGGCTGGACACCTCCTCGCCGCAGACGGGACACTTCTCCGGCAGGTGATACTTCTTCTCATGTCCATTGCGTTTCTGCTTGAGCACTTCCACCACGTGGGGGATCACGTCGCCGGCCCGTTCGACCACCACGTGGTCGCCCTGGCGGATGTCCTTGCGGTCGATCTCGTCCTGGTTGTGCAGCGTCACGCGCGAGACCTCCACCCCGCCGATGTGCACCGGCCTCAACTCGGCAACCGGAGTCAGGGCACCGGTTCGGCCGACCTGGGCGTAGATGTTCTCGATCCGCGTCACCTCCCGGCAAGGGGCGAACTTCCACGCCACCGCCCAGCGGGGGTTGCTGGCCCGGGTGCCGAGCTTGTCATGGTCGGCCAGGGCGTTGACCTTGAAGACGCAACCGTCGATCTCGTAATCGAGCTTCTCGCGGCCGTCCCGCATGCTCCGGAACCACTCAACCGCCTCGTCGATGGAGTTGAGCTTCTCGCTATGGGGGTTGGTGCGGAAGCCCAGTTCGTGCAGCCAGGTAAGGCATTGCCACTGCGAATCGGGACGGTTGGAACTGGAGGGGGCGATTGCCCAGGCGAAGAACGACAGGGGTCGATCGGCGGTCACGCCGGAATCCAGTTGCCGCAGGCTGCCGGCCGCGGCGTTGCGGGGGTTGGCGAAGGTCTTGTTGCCCTGCTCCTTCTGGCGCTGGTTGAACTGCTGGAACTTGTCCCGTGGCATGTAGACTTCCCCGCGGACCACCAGATGGCGCGGGGTGGGCACATTGTCGCTGTCTTCCAGGCGCATGGGCACCTCGTGGATGGTCCGGACGTTGTCGGTGACGTCCTCGCCGGTCTTGCCGTCGCCCCGCGTGGCGGCCGAGACCATGCTCCCCCCGTCGTACACGATTTCCACGCTCAGCCCGTCGTACTTCGGCTCGGCGACCAGCGTAATGCGTTTCTTGCCGAGCCGCTCGAGGCAGTTGCCGTAGAAGTCCCGCATCTCCTCTTCCTCGCGGATCGCCCGGAGACTGAGCATCTCGGTTTCGTGCTCGAGGGTGCCCAGTTCCTCCCGAGGCGGGGCGCCGACGCGCTGGGTCGGGCTGTCGGGCGTCTTCAGGTCGGGGTACTCCTGCTCGATGGCGATGAGTTCTTCCCTGAACCGATCATACTCAGCGTCGGAGATCTCCGGGTCGTTCTCGACGTAGTAGAGGTAGTTGTGGTGTTCGATTTCGTCGCGAAGCTCGCGGGCGCGTTTCTTTGCCTCGCTCTTGTTCATCGACTCGACTTTCTTCTCCGGCGATTTGCCCGCAACCATGGTCGTCTCCCGTTCAGTCCATCCGATCGGCCACGTAGCGCCGCAAGTCGCGGGCGTTGTGGACCGCGTATCCGTGTGCGTCGTTGTTGAAGTAGCAGAACACGTCGAGCCCGTCGCGCAGATGTCCGGCGATCCGGTCGGCCTCGGCCGAGAGGTACTGGGGGCTGTAATCGCCGCCGTTCCCGGCCCCGTGATAGC
>JBKHHV010000111.1:0-11406 GCA_046539005.1 Phycisphaerae bacterium | reverse complement strand
TCCAAGGCGCTGCTGGCGTCGGGCGAGTTGCTGCACCACATCGCCCATGCCGACAAAATGGGCGTGACCGTCGGCGAGGGCAAGCCCGACTGGCCGGCGATCCAGAAGCGCAAGGACCGCGTCCTGAAAAACCTCCGCGGCGGAATCCAGGGCCTGTTCAAGGCCCGCAAGGTTGCGCTGTTCCGCGGCGTCGGCCGCCTCGATGGGCCGGGAAAGGTCACCGTCACCGATTCCGACGGCAAGACCGAAACCATCGGAGCCGCGAAGGTCATCCTCGCCGCCGGCTCGGTGCCCGCCCGCATTCCCGGCTGGCCCAGCGACCCGAGCCTGGTGTGCACCTCCGACGAGGCATTGCACTGGGATACGCTCCCGGAGAGTCTGCTGATCGTCGGCGGGGGCGTGATCGGCTGTGAGTTCGCGTGCATGCTCCAGGCGATGGGCGTGAAGGTGACCGTGGTGGAGATGATGCCGCGACTGCTGCCGGAGATGGACGCCGAACTGGGCCCGGCGTTGCAGAAGATTTTCCGGCAGCGGAAGATCACCTGCCACGTGGACGCCCGCGTGGAAGAACTGACCACCGTCGATGGCGGCATTCGGGCGAAGCTCGCCGGCGGCGAAGAAGTCTCCGCCGACCGCGTACTGCTGGCGATTGGCCGACGCCCGGCCACCGACGACCTGGGCCTGGAGACCGTCGGCGTGGAGCGGACCCAGCGCGGCTTCGTGAAGGTCGACTCGCACATGCAGACCTCGGCCGACGGGGTCTACTGCATCGGCGACGCCAACGGCGGATGTCTGCTGGCCCATGCCGCCAGCGCCCACGGAATCACGGCCGTCCGGCACGCGATGGGCGAGGACGCCACATTCGATTCGCCCGTGCCGTGGGCGGTGTACACCTTCCCGGAGATCGCCGGGGTCGGCATGACCGAGGCCGCCGCCACCGAGAAAGGGTTGCCGATCTCGGTGGGGCGCTTCCCCATCGGGCACCTGGGCAAGGCGATGGCCGTCAACGATACCGACGGGTTCGTCAAGGTCATCCGTCACCGCGAGACCGACGAACTGCTGGGCGTGCACCTGATGGGGCACAACGTCACGGAAATCGTCGCGGCCGCGGGTACCATGCTGCACACCCACGCCGACACGCACGAACTGGCCGAGACGGTCTTCGCTCACCCGACCATCAGCGAGGCCGTCAAGGAAGCCGCCGAGGACGCCCTGGGCGCCGCCCTGCATCTGCCCCCGCGGAAGATCGTCCGCGTCGAGGGGGATTACTAGTCATTAGTTGTTAGTCGTTAGTTTTTAGTCATTGGTTCTTAGAGATCAGTCGTTGGCGTTGAGCTGCCGCCGGTTGCTTACTGCTTATCGCTTATCCCTTACTGCTTATCGCTTATCGCTTACTGCTTATCGCTTATCGCTTACTGCTTATCGCTTTCCGCCAATCCAGGAACCGACCCATGCCCACGCTTCGCGAAGAACTGGACACACTCAAGACACTGGTAACCCCCGAAGACGGACTGCAGGACCTGCAGCGCCTCGCCGACCAAGGGCACTCGCCGGCCGAGCCACCGAAGGTCAACGGCCACATCCACCTGCCGCCCAACTTCTCGGCGTTCGACTCGGTCACCCAGGCGGTGTACCTGGCGGCCGAGCAGAAGCTGGGCATGCTGGGCGTGAGCAACTACTACGACTTCACCGTCTACGCCGATTTCCTCTCGGCCGTGCGGCAGGCGGGTGTCTTCCCGCTGATGGGCCTGGAGATCATCTGCATGCTCGACGATCTCCGCCAGGCCGGCGTGAAGATCAACGACCCCGGCAACCCGGGCAAAATGTACATCTGCGGCAAGGGCATCACCCGGCTGGATCCCCTCTCGTCCCGGGCATCCGAACTGATCGGCACCATCCGCCGCAACGACGACGCCCGGATGACCGAGATGGTCGACCGCCTCGGGCGGCACTTCGCCTCCCGCGGTCTCGACCTGCGGCTGGACACCGAGGCGGTGGTCTCCCGCGTGGTCGCCCGGCACGGCTCGCCCCGCCAGACCGTCACCCTCCAGGAGCGGCACATCGCCCAGGCGTTCCAGGAACGGTTCTTTGAGGACGTGCCCGCCGGCGACCGCATCGCGAAGCTCTCGGAAGTGCTCGGGACCGAATCCAAGGCCACCCCAGACGCCGCGGTGACCATCCAGGGCGAAATCCGCTCGCACCTGATGAAGGCCGACAAGCCCTGCTTCGTGGAGGAAGCGTTCGTACGCTTCGCCGAGGCGAAGGAGCTGATCCTGGAGCTTGGGGGGATTCCCTGCTATCCGACGCTGGCCGACGGCAAGACGCCGATCTGCCCGTTCGAAACGCCGGTGGACCAACTCATCGGCAACCTACGCGAGCGGGGCATTCACTGCGCGGAGTTCATCCCGGTGCGCAACCAGCCGCAAGTGCTCAACGAATACGTCACGAAGATGCGGGAGGCCGGCATCCTGGTTACCGCCGGCACCGAGCACAACACCCTGGACCTGATCCCGCTGGAGCCCGCCTGCGCCGGCGGATGCAACGTGCCCCCCGAGTGCGTGGAGATTTTCCGCGAGGGGGCTTACGTGACGGCCGCCCACCAGGTGCTGAGCCTCCACGGGCAGACCGGCTACGTCGACGCAGCCGGCGAGTTGAACGACGCCTGGGATTCGCAGGAGGAACGGATCGCTTCGCTGGCGGCGCTCGGCGCCGCGGCCGTCGCGGAGTACCATGGCGCCACCGTGAAAGACTGACCGGGCGGTCACGCCCGATCCGGAAACTCACCCGGCGGCGCCCGGGTTTGCCTGGCGTCGCCGACGTAACCGAAAGGAGACACCCCGTCGATGGCTCGTGCTGAGGACTGGACCGACACCCCCAACGACGACGCCCTGCTGAAGCAACTGGTCGCGTTGTCGCGCTACTATGGACAACAGCCCCGCTACGTGATCGCCGGCGGCGGCAACACCTCCGTCAAGAGCGACGACACGCTGCACGTCAAAGCCTCGGGCACCTCGCTGGGCACCATCGATGCCGACGGGTTCGTGCCCATGGACCGCTCGGCGCTGGACTCGCTGCTGACCGAAGAGATCTCCGGCGACGCCACCCGGCGTGAAGCCCGCGTGAAGGACGCCCTGCTCGATGCAAGGCTCGACCCCACCGACATGCGACGGCCTTCCGTGGAAGCGCTGCTGCACCACCTGCTGAGCGACCGCTTCGTAGTGCACACCCACCCCACCGCGGTCAACGCCCTGGCCTGCTGCGAGAACGGCCAGGCGCTGTGCGAGGAGATCTTCGGCGAGGAGGTGCTGTGGGTGCCGTTCGTCGAGCCCGGCTACGTTCTGGCGCGGACCGTCTGCGACGGGCTCTCGACATTCCGCAAAGCCACCGGCAAGAGCCCGATGGCGATCGTCATGCAGAACCACGGGCTGATTGTCGGCGGGGCCACGCCCGAGGATGTCAAGGAAACCACCGCCCGGATCGTGAGCACGCTGCAGCAGCGGGTTGAACTGGATGACGTCGCCGGCGCCTTCGGACCCGGCGAGGGGCTGCCCGCCGGGCAGGCCGAGACGGCGCTGAAGGCCGTGGCCCCCGCCCTGCGGGCGTTGCTGGCCGAGAGCGACACGCTGAAGATCGTCACGCTGGACGATTCCCCCGCAGCCCGGGCGATTGCCTGCGGCGCCGACGGACCGGCCGCAGTAAAAGCCGGCCCCCTCACGCCCGACCAGATCGTCTACTGCGGCAGCTACCCGCTGTGGTTCGAGACCCGCGCAGACGAGCAGCCCGACCAAGCGGTGCAGCGTCTCCGGTCGGCCGTCGCCGAACACGCCGAGACCTGCGGCATGCCCCCGAAGGTGGTGGTCGTGAACGGACTGGGCGTGCTGGCCGCGGGAGACGACCTGGCCGCCGCGTCGGCCGTGCGCGACGTGTACCACGACGCGCTGCTGGTGATGGTCGCTGCGAGGAAGCTGGGCGGCATTCGCCCCCTGAGCGACGAGCACCGGGCCTTCATCGAGAACTGGGAAGCCGAGGCGTACCGCCGGGACCTCCTGAAGCTGAAGGCCCCGGCGGGGCGGGTGTCCCGCAAGGTGGCAATGGTGACCGGGGCGGCCCAGGGCTTCGGGCTGGAGATTGCCCAGCACCTCGCGGCCGAGGGCGCGCTGGTGGTGCTGGCGGACATCAATGCCGAGGGTGCCGCCGCCGCGGCCGAGGCGATCTGCCGCGAGCACGGCGATTCCCGCGCGATGGGCCTGGCGATGAACGTGACCGACGCCGGCAGCATCTGCGAGGCGGTGAGCCGGACGGTGAAGACCTGCGGCGGGCTGGACCTGCTGATCGCCAACGCCGGCGTGCTGAAGGCCGAGAGCGTCAAGACCCAGCCGGAGAAAGACTTCGACTTCGTAACGTCCGTCAACTACAAAGGCTACTACCTGTGCGTGCAGCAGGTGGCGCCGGTGCTGGCGGTGCAGCACGCCGGGCGGGAGAGTTACTGGAGCGACATCATCCAAGTTAACTCCAAGAGCGGGCTGGTGGGCTCCAACAGGAACTTCGCGTACGCCGGCAGCAAGTTCGGCGGCATCGGGCTGACCCAGTCGTTCGCCTTGGAACTGGTGGAAGACGGCGTGAAGGTGAACTCGATCTGCCCGGGCAACTTCTACGATGGGCCGTTGTGGTCGGACCCCGAGAACGGGCTGTTCGTGCAATACCTGCGGACCGGCAAGGTGCCCGGCGCCAAAACCGTGGAAGACGTGCGGCGGGCGTACGAAGCCAAGACGCCCATCCGCCGCGGATGCACCACCCCGGACGTGATGAAGGCGGTGTACTACCTGGTAGACCAGAAGTTCGAGACCGGCCAGGCGCTGCCCGTCACCGGCGGACAGGTGATGCTGAACTGACGACGCCAACGCGAAGTCTCGGCACTATCCGACAGGACTGTCTGTTCCGCCCCGAAGGGGCGACACGAGGTCCCGCTGCCGTCCGACAGGAACCGGCCGCACCGATGTCCGCGTAACCGCCTGTTCCGCCCCGAAGGGCTGCCACCCGTAGGTGTGGCTCGGCTGTCTGTTCCGCCCCGAAGGGGCGGTGGCGAATGGCCGGGGGCGTAAGCCCCCGGAAAAGGCGAACAAGAACAGCGAGCCCCGAAGGGGCGACACGAGCCATGGCTTATACGAACCTGACGTACCACATTGTGTACTCCACAAAGGAACGAATCGGGTGGCTGTCGCCGGCCCTTCTCGATCGGATGGTCAAGTACACCGGCGGCGTCGTTCGCAAAGCGGGCGGCCGCCTGTTGGTTGGCGGCGGGGCCGAGGATCACGTACACTGGCTTGCGACTCTCCCGGCCTCCCGGGCGGTGGCGGACTGTGTACGGGACATGAAATCGAATTCATCACGATGGGTTCACAACGAATGGCCGGGCCTGAAGGGCTTCACCTGGCAGGAGGCCTACGCCGCCTTCTCGGTCTCCTGTTCGGAGCGGCCCCGCGTGGAGAGATACATCGCCGGCCAGGCGCAGCATCACAGGAAGATGGACTTCATCGAGGAGTTGAGAGCGCTGCTGGACAGGCACGGCGTTGAGTATGACCCGGAGTATTTAGTATAACGTGCCGCCCCTTCGGGGCTCCCTCGTGAGGAAACGGTTTTCCGGGGGCTTACGCCCCCGGCAATTTGCCACCGCCCCTTCGGGGCGGGACAGACAGACGTTTCCTGCCGGGTGGCTTGCGAGCTTCGTGCCGCCCCTTTCGGGGCGGGACGAACGGCTCGGGACTCCGATGCTCTGGATGCAGGACGACCGGTAGTCTGAGTACAGGGCAATCGGTAGTCTGGCTGCAGGGCAATCGTGGCTCTGAGTGGAATGCCGGATAACGTGCCGCCCCTTCGGGGCTCCCTCGTGAGGAAACGGTTTTCCGGGGGCTTACGCCCCCGGCAATTTGCCACCGCCCCTTCGGGGCGGGACAGACAGACGTTTCCTGCCGGGTGGCTTGCGAGCTTCGTGCCGCCCCTTTCGGGGCGGGACGAACGGCTCGGGACTCCGATGCTCTGGATGCAGGACGACCGGTAGTCTGAGTACAGGGCAATCGGTAGTCTGGCTGCAGGGCAATCGCTGCCCTGAGTGGCGTGCCGGGCAACGCGACGCCCATTGAGCCCCCGGGCACGGCCGGTAACCGCGGCGTCGCAGGCGGCATGACAGACGCCGACACGGATACACTGATACGAACGTTGCTCCCGGGCACGACCCGCGGGCTTTTACTTCTGACCGCTATTCGCTGAACACAACCATGACCGAACAGGATATCCCCGAAACGCAGTTCGCCGTCCAGCTCACCGGTGCCGACACGCTGGAGCTGAACGAGTCCAAGCCCGTGCACAAACCCGTCGGCCGCCAGATCCTCGCGAAGGTCCGGGCGGTGGGGCTGTGCTTCTCCGACCTGAAACTGCTCAAGCAGTTCGACCGGCACCCGCGGAAAACCCCCATCGTGGAAGGGATCGACCCGGCGGTGCTGGAGTCGCTGCCGAGTTACGTCCCCGGAGAACAACCCACCGTCCCGGGGCATGAGGTCGCCGCCGAGATCGTCGCCGTGGGCGACGAGGTGCAGCACCACCATGTCGGCGAACTGGTGATGGTCCAGGCCGACTACCGCCCGCTGAAGACGGCCGGCTCGAACGGGGCCTTCGGATACAACTTCGAGGGTGGCCTGCAGGAGTACATTTTGATGGATGAGCGGGTCGTGATGGGCTCCGACGGCGAGCGGTACCTGATCCCCGCCAAGGGCCACAAGGGCACGGCCTCGTCGGTGGCGCTGGTGGAACCGTGGGCCTGCGTGGAGAACTCCTATGTGACCATCGAACGCCGGACCCTCAAGCCCGGCGGGCAGACGCTGATTGTCGTCGAGCCCGGGCACCAGGCCGACGGCGTGGACGAGGCGTTCAGTCCCGAAGGCAAACCCGCCGCCGTGACGATGATGTGCGGCGACGAGACCCAGGTACAGAAGGTCCGCGACCACGGACTGGAGGTGCGGCTGTCCGGCGGCGACGACCTGCCCGACGAAGGCTTCGACGACATCCTCTACTTCGGCGTCAGCAAGGAAGGGATCGATGCCCTCAACGACAAGCTCGCCAAGGGCGGCATCTTCAACATCATCCAGGGCGGGCAGAAGATCGGGCGGCCGATCTCGGTCGGCGTGGGACGGGTACACTACGGCGGCACGCGGTGGATCGGCACCACCTCCAGTTCGGCCGGCGTCTCCTACCAGGTGATCCCGCAGACCGGCGAGATCCGCCCCGGCGACCGGGTGCTGGTAATCGGCGCGGGCGGACCCATGGGGCAGATGCACACCATCCGGGACGTCTCCGCCGGTTTCCGCAACGTGTCGGTCGTGGCGACCGACTTCGACACCGAACGGCTGCACGCCCTGCGCGACAAGGCCGGTCCGATCGCCCGCAAACGGGGCTGCCCGCTGGAGGTCCTCAACCCCAAGACCCAGGACGTGGAAGGTGACTTTACTTACTTCGCCCTGATGGCGCCGGTGGGCGCCCTGGTGGAACAGGCGATCGAAGATGCCGACAAGGGGGCGCTGATCAACATCTTCGCCGGCATTCCCGCCCCCACGCGCCACGACCTGGACATGGACACCTACATCGCCAAGCGGTGTTTCATGTTCGGGACCAGCGGCTCGCGCATCACCGACATGAAGATCGTCCTCACCAAGGTGCTCTCCGGCAAGCTGGACACCGACCTGTCGGTCGACGCCGTTTCCGGCATGGCCGGCGCGGTCGAAGGCATCCGCGCGGTGGAGAACCGCACCATCGCCGGGAAGATCATCGTCTACCCGCAACTGCGCGAGATGGGTCTGATCCCGCTGGATGAGATGGAAGACCACTACGAAGACGTGGCCGAGAAACTCCATAACGGCAACTGGACGATCAAGGCCGAGCGCGAACTGCTGAAGGTGGCGGGCGGCAAGCAGTAAGCGATAAGCGGTAAGCAACAAGCGGTAAGCGGTAAGCGGCAGAGACAATGCACAAGACATTCGTCGGGTTCGGTTTCGGGCCCATACAGAGCGGGCTGTTCCTTTACGAGGCGTACCTGTCGGGCAATTTCGAGCGGTTCGTGGTCGCGGAGGTCGACGCCGACCTGGTCAAGGCGGTGCGCGACGCGGGCGGCCGCTATGCCGTCAACATCGCCCGGCGCGAGTCCATCGACCCGTTCGAGCTGTCGGGCATCGAACTGCTGAATCCGCGGGACGGGCAGGACCGGGCTGCACTGCTGTCGGCCATCGTCGATGCCGACGAACTGGCGACCGCTCTGCCGAGCGTGGATATCTTCGACGCCGGCGGCGACCAGAGCGTGGCGGCCCTGCTGGCCGAAGGCTTCGCTGCCCGCAGCGAGCCCCGCCCCACCGTCATCTACGCCGCCGAGAACAACAACCACGCCGCGGAAATCCTCTCCGACTGCATCGATCGCCATCACGGCGGCAAGGTGCCTTCGCTGCAGGTGCTCAATACCGTGGTGGGCAAGATGAGCGGCGTCATCTCCGACCCCCCGACCATCCGGCGGCTGGAACTGGTGCCCATCACCCCCCGCGCCGGCAAAGCGATCCTGATCGAGGAGTTCAACCGCATCCTGATCTCGCAGATCGAACTGCCCGGCTACACCCGCGGGATCGAGGTCTTCCAGGAGAAGCCCGACCTGCTGCCCTTCGAGGAAGCCAAACTCTACGGGCACAACGCCATCCACGCGATGATCGGCTACCTGGCCGACCTGAAGGGCTACCGCACCATCGCCGAGGCCGGCGGGGACGAGTGGATCATGAGTACAGCCCGAGAGGCGTTCCTGGGCGAGTCGGGGGCGGCGCTCATCGCCCGCCATCGGGGCCTGGGCGACCCGCTGTTCACGCCCGAGGGATACCGCGCCTACGCCGATGACCTGCTGGAACGGATGGTCAACCCCAACCTCAACGATCTCGTCGCACGCGTCGGGCGCGACCATGCCCGCAAACTCGGCTACGACGACCGCCTCTACGGGACCATGCGCCTGTCGCTGGAAGCGGGCGCAGAGCCCAGCCGCCTGGCGATGGGAGCCGCCGCCGGGGTCATCAGCATGATCCGCCGTCGCGAAGAGTTGCCGAAGCCTCCGGAGAATCTACCGGCCTGTCCGGGCTGCCTGAACCGCGATTCGCTGGGAAAATTGCTGACCGAACTCTGGGACCGCCCGGACGAGGGCACACCCGCCCGGCTGATCGACCTGACCTGGCAGGCCCGCGGCAACCTGCCCGATTTTGCCACCTGACGGGGTTGGAGCCCTGACCCGACCGGCCGACTGGCGGGTGCGAAACGACAAGCCCTCGCCCCGCGCTTCCCCCCGGGTGGCACATCTCTATAATTGGACCCATGATCCAGACCGAACCGCTCAACCGCACGATCCGCCTGGGGGTGCTGCTCTCCGGCGGAGGGACCACGCTGCTGAACCTGCTGGAGGAGATCCGCGCCGGGCGACTCGATGCCGCAGTGCCGGTGGTGGTCGCCTCGCGCGAGTGCAAAGGCATCGGGCGCGCGCAAGACGCAGGGCTGGAGGTGCACCTGGTGCCCTACCGCCGGATGCCCGACCTGGTCGCCTATACCGACGCGATCGTTTCGCATCTCGACACGGCCGCGGTGGACCTGGTGTGCATGGCCGGGTTCCTCTCGCTGTGGCGCATCCCCAAGCGGTACGAGCACCGGGTAATGAACATCCACCCGGCGCTGCTCCCGGCGTTCGGCGGTAAGGGCATGCACGGCCACCATGTACACGAGGCGGTGCTGGAACACGGATGCAAGGTTTCCGGGTGCACGGTTCACTTTGCCGACAACAGCTACGACACCGGCCCGATCATCGTCCAGAAGGCGGTGAGCGTGGAGGAAGACGACACGGCCGATTCGCTCGCCGAGCGGGTTTTCGGCGCCGAATGCAGGGCCTATCCCGAGGCGATCCGCCTGTTCGCCGACGGCCGCCTCCGCGTGGAAGGACGACGGGTGCGCGTGCTGCCCGCGAAGTAACCGGTCGGGCCGGGCAAGTCCTGCAGGAGCCCCGCGGCCCGGGGGGATGCGCGGGGATGGGGCCAAACCGCTGGGTTTTATCCTTTGTGTTCTTCGGAGCTTGCGCAATCCCGGGGGCAAAATCCGTTGCAAAGCGGGGCGGGATATTCTAGAATCTCAGGCTCTAATGGGAAATTGTTCCCGCCCGGGGTGTGTCCACACCCGGAATACGCTCGCCACGGGCCTGTCCCCGTTGCTGTGAGCCGAAACCAAGGACCCTGAGATAGAGATGGAGAGTGAACCAGCCCATGACTGACAAATACCCGCTCCAGAACGTCGACGAACCGAATCTGTATCGCGACCAGTTCCCCTACCACGAGCTTCCCAAGGTGAAGTTCGAGGAAGATTTCCCGCCGATGGCACCGGCCGAGGATATCTGGATAACCGACACCACCTTCCGGGACGGGCAGCAGGCCCGCCCGCCGTATACCATCGAGCAGATGGTGGACATCTACAAGCTGATGGCCAAGCTCGACGGTGGCTCGGGGCTGATCCGCCAGAGCGAGTTCTTCCTGTACAGCAAGAAG
This sequence comes from Phycisphaerae bacterium, assembly GCA_046539005.1. GTDB lineage: Bacteria > Planctomycetota > Phycisphaerae > SM23-33 > SM23-33 > CAZFPT01. The sequence continues at coordinate 808 of JBKHHV010000111.1, read as the reverse complement.
GACCGCGACGCCGTGGACCGCTGCCGCGAGGTGGGGGCCGAGTTCCCCGAGATCACCGGCTGGATCCGCGCGGTCAAGAGCGACTTCAGGCTGGTCAGCGAGATGAAACTGCCCGAGACCGGCATCCTTACCAGTTGCTCGGACTATCACATTTTCCTGAAGCTCAAGAAGGACCGCCGCCAGGCGATGCAGCAATACCTCGACGTCGCCAAGGCCGCCCTCGATGAGGGTATCGTTCCCCGGTGCCACTTCGAGGACATCACCCGGGCAGACTTCTACGGGTTCGTGATGCCCTTTGCCATCGAGCTGATGAAACTCCGTGAGCAGTACGGCATGAACGTCAAGATCCGCCTGTGCGACACCATGGGCTACGCCGTCCCCTGGCCCCAGGCCGCCCTGCCGCGGTCGGTGGCGCGGATGGCCTACGGGCTGGTCCACGAGGCCGGCGTGCCCAGCGAACTGCTCGAATGGCACGGGCACAACGACTTCCACAAGGTACTCATCAACCCCGCCACCGCGTGGCTGTACGGCGTCTCGGCGTGCAACGCCTCGCTGCTGGGAATCGGCGAGCGGACGGGCAACTCGCCGCTGGAGGCGATGGTGATCGAGGCGGCCCAGATCAAGGGGCAGAACCCCAAGGTCAACTACCCGGTCATTACCGAGATTGCCGACTACTTCCAGGAGGTGGTAGGCTACGAGATTCCCACCAATTTCCCGCTGGTGGGGCGCGACTTCAACACCACCCGCGCCGGCATCCACGCCGACGGGCTGCTCAAGAGCGAGGAGATCTACTCCGCGTTCGACACCA
>JBKHHV010000373.1:0-2758 GCA_046539005.1 Phycisphaerae bacterium | reverse complement strand
CAGCAGTGCTGGCGAACGTGCTGGGCGTGCTTTCGCTGAGGCGCCACCAAGGGGCGCGGGCAGTGCTGGGGCAGGCGACGTGGCTGTTCTGGCCGGTGATGGCCTGGGCGGTTCTGCTTCTGCACGGGCCTGCGAAGGTCAGGCTGCAGCATGCGTTGGACAGCCTTCCGCAGATCGTGACGCAGGACACCATAGCGAAGGCTGTGGCGGTTCTCCCGGCCTTGGCGATTGCCCTGGCAGCCCAGGGGCTTATGCGAAGAGGCGCAGCAGAACCCTCCCAGGCCGCCTGTTCTGACCAATAGGCCAGAAGGGCGTTGCGGGCACAGTCGGGCTACGGAATTCCTCGCTATATCGAGTCGTTTTGTGATACAATCCCGCCACTGGAAGAGTAGTAACTTCGACTGAGGCAGGGGGCGTGACGACACCGAGTCGGCGCGATACAAGGAGTACCCCCATGCCGGCTGAGGAAAGCAGTTACGAAGGCCCGATCCCCGCGAAAGAATCCCCCCGTTTCGAGTCGCTGGAGAAGCGCGTGTTGCTCAGCGGCGACGGCTCGCTGCTGTACCCCTGCGGCACGCCGGTGACCGACGCCAACGGCGACGGCATGGTGGACGAAAGCGACATGACCTACGTCGCCGAGACCCAGGAACCGGCGACCTACGATTCACTTACCTCCGCCGACCCCGAAACCGCCGCCGACATGACCGCCGTGGGCGATTCCTCCGAGTGGGTCCCGGCCGGCTGGTTTCAGCCCGGCGATGCCGTGAACGATCCGGTCGGGCAGAGCGCGGCGATTCACCCCGGCCGCGTCGCCTGGGTGCGGGACGTCAACGCCACCGACGAGAACTGGACCCTCTACGACAAAGACCAGACCGACTACTTCTGGCAGGACAACCACAACGACCAGGGCGTCATCGACCGGATGATGCAGAACGCCGTCAAGTGGGTCGCCGGAGAGGCGACCACCTCGGGGGCGTGGGACGCGCTGTTCCGCGATCTGAACGTTCGCCGCTACGGCGTCTCGGACCGCGGATACGCCGCCGGCGATGGGGTCGCCATCAAGGCGAATTTCAACGAGGCCCGCTCGCACGACGACGTGGACAACTCGGCCGACCTCACGCCGCACACCGTGCTGGCGATGCTCAAGACGCTCGTCTACGACGCGGGCGTGCCGGCCGAGGACATCTACCTGTTCGATACCTCGCGCTACATCTCCAACAAGTTCTACGACAAGATCATGGACTTCACCGACGAACAGGGCAACCATCCGTTCGCGGGCGTGCACATGGTCGAAACCGCATTCTATTCCGGAGGCGGCGGCACGGACGGCCGGGAGGCGGCGGTGCAGGCCACCGGCGAGGATGCGAAGATCACCTACAGCGGCGGGAGCGTGGAAGACTCCACCGACTACGTGCCGCAGGTGGTCATGGACTCTCGCTACGTGGTGAACCTGGCGCTGCTCAAGAAGCACCAGGACGTGGGCATGACCGGCGTGGGCAAGAACCACTTCGGCTCGCTGGGGCACGCCCCGATCAACCTGCACAGCGATCTGCCGAATCAGGGATCCAGTGAATACGGCAACTATCGGCCGATGGTCGACCACCTGGCTCACCAGCACCTCGGCGGCAAGACGGTGCTGTACGTCACCGACGGTCTGTGGGGCGGGTGGCGCAGCGGCGGCGTTCCCAAGTCCACTCCCACCAAGTGGTACACGCTGGGCAACGACTACCCGTCGATGATCCTGGCCTCGCAGGACCCGGTGGCGATCGACTCGGTCGCGCTGGACTTCGTACGCTGGGAAGAGTACGCCGTGATCGCCGAGGAAGGCACCCACCACGGCGGATACGAGGGCATTCAAGCCGTTGCCGACGACTTCCTCCACGAGGCCGCCAACGCAGGGAACTTCGACCCGACCTGGACGGCGAAGTACGGCTACTCCGGCGTGGTGTACGACCCGGACGGGACGCCGGTTTCGTCGCTGGGTGTGCATGAACACTGGAACAACCCGTTCGATCGCCAGTACAGCCGGAACCTCGATTCCGAGAACGGCACCGGCATCGAACTGGTCTCCTTGGCCCCGGCGATCCCCCAGGCGGTGGACGTCTCCGGCGTGGCTGACGGGCAGGGCTTCGAGCCAGGCAGCGACATCGCCCTCTCGGCCGACGTGACCGGACCGGTGACGCAGGTGGACTTCTATGACGGGTCCACGCTGATCGGCTCGGACAGCGACGGCAGCGACGGGTGGGGCATGACGTGGTCGGGTGCCGCCTACGGAACCCACACGATCACCGCCAGGACCGACGACGGAACCACCTCCGCACCGGTCAGCATCACCGTGGCCGCCCCGGGCGATACCGACGGCGACGGATACGTCAACGAAGCTGACCGCGATACGCTGCTGGGCAACTACGGCGCCTCGGGCGTCGGCTGGTCGGGAGGCGACTTCGACAACGACGGCGACGTGGACTTCCGCGACGCCTGGGAAATGCTGAGCAACTACAACCCGGCCGCTCCCGTCGAGGGTGCCCCGGTGGGCAGCGTAAGCTCCGAGGAGCAACCGCAGTCGGCCACCACTGACGACGCGAGCGATGGGGAGCACGCCTGGGTGGACGGCGCGGCCGACCGGATGGCCACCGGAGACTTGGTCGATGCAACGGCGACCACAAACGACACCGACACTGGCTCGATCGCCGAGGATACGAACACCGGCGGAGAACAGCCACCGGCCGCCCCGGTCACCCGCGACGAAAAGTCCCTC
>JBKHHV010000110.1:0-11497 GCA_046539005.1 Phycisphaerae bacterium | reverse complement strand
GACCTCGTCGGCCGAACTTGCCGGGGGCTTCTCCAGCCAGATGCGCTTCACCCCGGCCTCGAGGCACTGCATGACCTGGGCGAAGTGATGCTCCTGCGGCGAACAGATGCTTACGACGTCGGGCTTTGCGCGCCCAAGAAGGTCTTCCAGCGACTCCTCGGCCGGCAGGTCGAAGTGCTCGGCAAACGCCGCGCGGTCGTCGGGGTCGGGGCTGCAGCCTCCGGCGAGCTTGGTGTGGGGGTTCTGCCGGAAGGCGGCCGCGTGAGACAACGGGTCGCCCCCGGTGTCGCTGCCGAACCGCCAGGCGATGTTTCCCAGCCCCACCAGCACGGCCTGGAGTGGTTTCCGCCTGCTCATGACCGCCCCCGGAACCGCCAGTGCATGATGCTGGTCGGGTGCAGGGGGTTGATGCCCAGCACGTGCGGCTCCAGCCGCAGGATTTCAACATCGGAGCGGGCCTGGAGAGTCCCGACCATCTCGAGGTTGTAGTCGTTGATCTGCTCGTAGCGGCGGCGCATGAGCCCGAGGGTGGTGTTCTGGTGCAGTTGGTGGGCGGGTTCCAGCATGACCACCGAATGGATCCGCCCGGGGCTGGCGGCGAGGGCGTTGTAGAAGACAGACGACTCCGAAAGGCTTTCCACACCATAGCTTGTGAAGACCAGGACCGGCGCCGGCAACTCCTCCAGCAGCGTGTAGGGCGTCTGCAGGAAATCGAACGGCCGAATGCGGATGGGCAGGTCGTTGGCACCTTCGCCCTCGAAGAGACACTTGCCGATCTCCACGGCCGATCGGGTCAATTCGCCACCGAAGTACTGCATGTCGGGGTACCGCTTCCAGAGGTGCCAGAGGTTGTACCCGTAGCCGCTTCCCAGTTCGATGACGCTGGCGACCTGCGGGAGGCACTCGGAGAGGGCGTCGTAGACGAAGTCCTCGTAGAGGTCAGTCGTTTGCCCGTAGGTGGTGAGGTAGAGCTGCTCGCCGCGGGAGATCACGTGGGATCTATCGGGTGGGGTGTCGATGGTAACGTTGCGGACCTCGTCGACGTCGAGGGCCCCGCCGGCCTGGCGGCAGTACTCCAGGCGCGGCCCGTACTTGTCGCGGTCGTACTCGCGGAGGATCTCCTGGCGGGTCCGTTGCTTGGCGGTCACCGGCTCGAGCCCCAGCAGCCTGGCCGGCCAGGGGTTGTACCGCGGCAACTCGGAAAGTGGCAGTTCCTTCACATTGCCTCCGAAAAGCGTCGCATTGCTGATTGGTCACGTCCGATTATAGATCGGCCGAATGCGGGGGAAAAGCAAGTTTCCGCGGAGTCGCCGTCGGCCGCGGGGATCGGCGGTCAGAAATGTTGCGCTTGGTTTCTTGACGTTCGGGCACGACACCGACGGGCGGAAACCACAGACCGCCGGCCTGGAAGATGCGTAAACAGGTTTTGATACAAGCCTTAGGTAACAATATGGAGCAACACTGCAAAGATTGGCACAGGATGTGCATCCGGCAGGACGGTGAAGTGTACCCCTCCGGCGCGGGGCAGGTTGTCTCGGCCGCTACTTAAGAGGACACGGGACGATGCTAGACGACAAAACGATTCTGGTCACGGGTGGAACGGGTTCCTTCGGCAAGGCATTCAGCAGGATTGTCCTGGATAACTACCGCCCCCGGAAGCTGATCATCTTCAGCCGCGACGAACTCAAGCAGTTCGAGATGCGGTCGATGTTCCCCGAGAACGAGTACCCCTGCCTGCGGTACTTCATCGGCGACATCCGCGACAAGGACCGCCTGCGCCGCGCCTTCCAGGAGGTGGACATCGTGGTCCACGCCGCGGCGATGAAACAGGTGCCCGCCTGCGAGTACAACCCCATCGAAGCGATCATGACCAACGTCATGGGCACCCGCAACGTCATCGAGGCCGCCCTGGACGTGAAAGTGAAACGCGTGCTCGCCCTGTCGACCGACAAGGCCGTCAACCCCGTGAATCTCTACGGCGCGACCAAGCTGTGCGCCGAGAAGCTGGTCGTGCAGTCCAACACCTACTCCGGACTCAGCGGTACGCGACTCAGTTGCGTGCGGTACGGCAACGTCATGGGCTCGCGGGGGAGCGTGATTCCGCTGTTCCGCAGGCAGAGCGAAAACGGCAACCGCCTGACCGTCACCGACCCGCGGATGACCCGCTTCTGGCTCACGCTGCCCCAGGGCGTGCGATTCGTGATCAACTGCATCGAACTGATGCAGGGCGGGGAAGTGTTCGTGCCGAAAATCCCCTCCATGAACATCGTGGATCTCGCCCGGGCCGTCAGCCCCGACTGCGAAATCAACGAAATCGGCATCCGTCCCGGCGAGAAACTGCACGAGGTGCTGGTAAGCGTAGACGAAGCCCGCGACGCCATCGAACTGGAGGACATGTACGTCATCCGCCCCCACAGCTACATGGAACGCACCCGCCAGACCTGGTTCCGCGGGAACAAACTGCCCGACGGTTTCATCTACGGCTCGGACCACAACGAGAAATGGCTCAGCCAGGACGAGCTTATGAGCCTGCTGGGAGACGTGGCGTAGGCTCTGTTTGGAAACGCTGCCGCAGGCCCAGAGAGCGAGGTATTGGGCGGGCTGGCAAGGATGGTGAAGCAGGCAAATCTGGTGATTTGTCGATGCAACCAGACTCAGCCAGGGCACACAAGGCCCGCTCGAAGCCCGGCATAGGGGTTCCCAACAGAGCCTGGACGACCTGCCCCCACAGCGGCTGCGTCTGGAAGCACCATGGCCGACACCCACACAACGCGCAGCGACCCTACCGACGCCCACCGCCGGTTCGTACCCTACGGCCGACAGTGGGTCGACGAGGACGACGTCGCGGCCGTGCTCGACGTGCTGCGCGGCGACTACCTGACCACCGGACCGGCCGTGACCCGCTTCGAGGAGGCCTTGCGAGCCGCCACTGGTGCCGCCCACGCCCTCAGCGTAAACTCCGGCACCAGCGCCCTGCACACCGCCTACGCCACCGCGGGCATCGGCGAGGGCGACGAGATCGTCACCACCCCCCTCACCTTCGCCGCCACGGCCAACGCGGCCGTCATGCTCGGGGCGAGTGTCCGCTTCGTCGACGTCCTGCCCGATACCGGCAACATCGACCCCGCGGCCGTCGCCCGGGCGATAACGCCGCGGACGCGCCTGATCGCCGCGGTGGACTACACCGGGCATCCCGCCGATTACCACGCCCTGCGACCCATCGCCGACGAACACGGGTTGACCCTCGTGGCCGACGCCGCCCACTCGCTGGGCGCCGCCTATCACGGCCGACCGGTCGGCACCCTGGGCGACCTGACCACCCTGAGCTTCCACCCGGTGAAGGTCGTAACCACCGCCGAGGGAGGGGCGGTCCTGACCGACGAGCCCCACCTGGCCTGCAGGGCGGCCGACTTCCGCACCCACGGAATCACCAAGAACCCCGCCAGGCTGACCCGACCCGACGAAGGCGCCTGGTACTACGAAATGCAGTCGCTGGGATACAACTACCGCCTCAGCGACCTGCAGGCGGCGCTGGGCTGTTCGCAGATGTCTCGGCTGTCGGCGTTCGTCACCCGTCGCCGGCAGATCGCCGCCCGCTACGCCTCCGCCCTTGCCGACATCGACGGGTTGATCCGACCGGCCGTGCGGGAAGGCGTGGAGCCGGCGTGGCACCTGTATGTCGTTCGCTGTCGCGAGAAATCCCGACGCCGAGCGTTTTTCGACGCCTTGCGCGCCCGCGGGCTGGGGGTGCAGGTACACTACATTCCCGTTCACACCCAGCCGTTCTACCGCGACCTCGGTTGGCGACAGGGCGACCTGCCCGTGGCCGAGGCGTTCTACGCCGGGGCGGTCTCGCTGCCGATCTTCCCCGCCATGTCCGACGCCGAAGTGGACTACGTGATCCAACAGGTCCACGACGCGGCTGCCGAGGTGCTGTAGAGAACCGTCGGCGACACGGGCCCGTCGGGCACTGGTAGATTGTCGCTTTTCCCCGGGCCACATATCCTGTAAGATATGTGTCTCTGTCCGGCATCGGTCCGGACTCCCGACTGTTTATGGAAAGTACCTATGAGTTTTGATGATCTCGGGCTTATCGAGCCCCTGCTGAAGGCCATCCGCAAGGAAGGTTACAAGGAGCCGACTCCCATCCAGGAGCAGGCGATTCCACACCTCCTGGAGGGCAAGGACCTTCTGGCGTGCGCCCAGACGGGCACCGGAAAGACGGCCGCCTTCGCGCTGCCGATTCTGCAGAACTTCCACGAGAACCCCACTCCCCTGCATGCCCCGGCGCAGAGCGAACAGGGCATCGACGGGGACCCGGGCGAGCAGAAGCAGGACGACAGCCGTTCGGACGGGCGGGGGCGACGCGGCAAGGGACGCCGACGCGGCAAGAAGAAATCGCGCCCGCCCAAGCCGATCCGCTGCCTGATCCTGAGCCCCACGCGCGAACTGGCCCAGCAGATCGGCGACAGCTTCGAGGCCTACGGACACTACCTGAACCACATTCATTACACCACGATCTACGGCGGCGTCCGCCAGCGGTCGCAGGTGCGCGACCTCAAGAAAGGCGTGGACATCGTGGTCGCCACGCCCGGACGGCTGATGGACCTCATGCAGCAGGGATGGGTCCACCTGGACACCGTCGAAACTTTCGTGCTCGACGAGGCCGACCGCATGCTGGACATGGGCTTCATCGAGGACATCCGGCGGATCGCCTCGGCGTTGCCCTCCCAGCGACAGACGCTGCTGTTCTCGGCGACGATTCCCCAGGCGATTCTCTCGCTGGCCCACAGCATCCTCACCGAGCCGGAGGAGATCCGCATCGCCCCGGAGACCCCCACGGCCGAGAACGTCGACCAGCGGGTCTACTTCGTGGAGAGCAGGGACAAGCAGTTGCTGCTGGAGCACCTGCTGAAGGACGAGGACGTCAGTCGTGCGCTGGTCTTCGCGGGGACCAAGCGGCGGGCGGACATCCTCACCAACCGCCTGCAGCGGCTGGGCATCGACGCCAACGCGATCCACTCCGACAAGACCCAGGGCGACCGCAAGCGGGCGCTGCGCGACTTCCGCGAGGGCGACTCGCGCGTGCTGATCGCCAGCGACATCGCCGCCCGCGGACTGGACGTGGACGACATCACCCACGTGATCAACTACGACATGCCCAACGAGCCGGAGACCTACGTTCACCGCATCGGCCGAACTGCCCGCGCCGGGGCGTCCGGGCACGCCTGGTCGTTCTGCGCCCTGGAGGAGCGTCCCTCGCTGTCGGCGATCGAGGCGCTGGTGAACATGGAGATCAAGCACGTGGAAGACCACCCCTTCGCCAGCATGACGCTGCGGCGGTCCCCTTCTGCCGGGCGGGCGGGCAAACGGCGCCACAAGGTCCGCCGTAACCTCCTGCGAGGCCGACGACGCTGACCCCACCGCGCCACTTGCGGCACCGCTTCGGCGGTCTATGATGGTCGACCATGTGCGGTATCGCGACCTGTCAGCGACCCCGGCGCCGCGGAAGTGTCCCCTCGCCACAGGCCCGACAAGGCAGGCAACGCTCCGTGACCCAACCTGCACATGCCGCCGCCATTGAGACAGGACGGGCGTACGGAGACGCCCGTGGTACCCGGCAGCCCCCCTCACCTGCTTCGCAGGCACTTCCCCCAAGGCGGGCGAAGGGTTCCTGCCGTTCGGCGGGCAGCAACGCTGCCCTACCTACCGAAACATTCCACTGCCATTAACGCAGCACGGATGTCGGAGACACCGTCAGGCGCTGGCGAACATCCCTGCCGCCACGGCGAGTATCGCCACCAGAAACGCCGCCAGCAGGGCCATCTGGATCAGGGCGATCACTCGGCCGGCGTTGGTAAGGCTGCGCCCGGCCGGGTCCATGCGTCCGGCGTCCATCTCCTGGAGGTCATTGCCGGCCATTACCAGCGCCACGATGCCCAGGATGAAACAGGTGAACCAACTGAGGATACTCAGGATGAGAATCGTCTCGCCGCGGTGGGGCTGCATGCCGGCCGGCACGGTGGAAGAACGCGCCTGGGGACCGGCGCGGGGCGGGGAATACGGCGATGGCGCCGACGGCGGCTGAGAGCCCGACAACTCCGGCACAGCCGAGACGGCAACCCACTCGTCCATGCCCTCGCGCCATACGAGGTCCGACCGCGTCAGCCGGTTCTCCCCGATCCACTGGCGGAGCGTGTCCTCATCGACCGGCCCGTGCTGCTGACCGTTTGCAAGACAGTACCATTGTGCCATGGTGCCTCCGGAGGTCTGCGTCGCACGCATTATGGGGCGGATCGCCGTCCGCGGCAAGGTACTGGACAGGTTGCCTGCTCCCACCGGCTGGGGCTCAGCAGAACGCCCCCGGCAGCATGAACCAGAAGGTGCCCACCGCCAAGTCCTTCACGAGCCCCACAATCGCCAGCACCAGCCCCACTTGGGTCAAGCTCTTGCCCTCCGGATCCATGATGCCGGCTTTCATCTCCTTCAGGTCGGTCAAGGCCAACACCAGAGCGATGAGGCTCACGACGAAGCAGGTGGCCAGTCCCACGGCCGAGAGGACCAGCACCAGCACGCCGCGATCGGGTTTGAGCCCGGCGGGGGTCGTGGGTCTTACCGGAGGCGGGGCAGCAGCAGGTTGGGCGACCGCGACGGCGAGTTGGGGCACGTCCCGAACCGGGGTCCATTGGGGCAGGTCTTCCGACCAGACGAGATCCCTGGCGGTCAGCCGTCCTTCGCGAACCCACCGCCGCAGCGTCTCGATGTCCACCGGGCCATATCGCCGGCTAAGAACGTAGCAGTACCAGTCGGCCATAGTCCCCCGATTCTACATCTTGATCTGGAAGAAGTGCAACACGACGAACCCGGCATGGATCACCAGACCGGCGATGGCGGCGCCCAGGGCGATCCGGTTCCATCGCTCGCCGGCCGGGTCGATCTCCCCGGCTTGGATGCGCGGCCGATCGTGGATCGCCATCAGCAATGCCCCCACGTCGAACACGACCATCAACCCGCCCAGCACGGCGAAGGTGATTCCGAAGGAACCGCCCAGCAGCCACGCCGGAACCACCAGCGCCAAAGCGCCCAGCACGCCGATGGCGGCGAACGCGGTGGTAACCACCCCTCGATGGGGACGGGTGACGTTGTCGGGCAATGGCGGTGCGTGAAACTCGGTCATCGTGCGTCTCCTGCATGTGCGTGCGGCGGCGGGGCAAAACCGGGCCCAGCCATTGAAACCGCCACCGGGGCCCGCGGTTTCGCAACAGGCTCAGGCAAACAGGGCATCCACGAAGCGTTCGGGGTCGAACGGCTCGATGTCCTCGTACTTCTCGCCGATGCCGATGAACTTCACCGGCAGGTTGATTTCGCTGCGGATCGCCACCACGATCCCGCCCTTGGCGGTCCCGTCCAGCTTGGCGAGCATGATGCCCGTCACGTCGATGGCCTCCATGAACTTCCTGGCCTGGCTGATGGCGTTCTGGCCGGTGGTCGCGTCCAGCACGAGCATCACCTCGTGGGGAGCGCCGGGGAGCCGCTTGGCGACCACGTCGCGGATCTTGGTCAACTCGCGCATCAGGTTTTCCTGCGTGTGCAGGCGCCCGGCGGTGTCCACCAGCAGAATGTCCGCCTCCCGGGCCCGGGCGGCCTCGCATGCGTCGTACACCACCGCACCGGGGTCCGAGCCCTGCGACGTTTTGACGATGTCCACACCCAGGCGGTCGGACCAGATGGTCAACTGCTCGACGGCCGCGGCGCGGAACGTGTCGCCCGCGGCGAGCACCACCTTCTTGCCCTGCTGCTGGAAGTACCAGGTAAGCTTGGCGACGGAGGTGGTCTTGCCCGCCCCGTTGATCCCGGCGACGAGGATCACCGTCGGACCCTCGGCGGCCATGTGAACCGACCGGTCGGCCGGGGGCCAGTACCCCTTCATCTCGGTCTTGAGCCAGTCGATCACGTCCTCGCCCTTCTCGATGCGCCCCTCCTTGTGGGCCTCGCGAAGGTCGTCGATGATCTGCGTGGCCGCCTTGACGCCCACGTCCGCCTGGATCAGGGTCGCTTCCAGATCGTCCAGTAACTCATCGTCGATCTGTCGGCCGACCAGCAGGCTCCTGAGCCCGCCGATGAACCGCTCCTTGGTCTTGCTCAGCCCGGCGGTGAGCTTCTCGAATGCTTTGCGGAAAAAGGCCATCGTGCTTCAGCTCCGTTGAAATTTACAGGAAAGATTGCGTCGCTGAAGCTTACCCGCACCGCCCGCTGCAGGCAAGCAGCAGGCACACCAATGCACCCCGCCGCCCCAGTGGCGATTCGTGCTGCCGTGGATTCGTCGCGGCGTCTTGCATGCCCGGCCGGCAACGGGTAGAAGAGAACGCACCATGAAGCGAGTCACTGCAACCGTCACGCTGGCGCGGTACACCGCCGACCCGCAGGAGTTGATCGCCTCGGCCGCCAAGCTCTGCTATGCCTCGGACACCGAGGGCATCCTGCAGCAGGACCCTGCCGGGGCGGGCAAGTTCGTCCGCATGCTCAAGAACCTCGGGCACCACAGCCCGCTGGAGCACGCGTCGTTCACGTTCCTGCTGGAGGGGGTCAGCCGTGCCTTGACACATCAACTCGTGCGGCACCGCATCGCCAGCTACTCCCAGCGGTCGCAGCGGTACGTGGCCCATGCCGATTTCGACTACATCTGCCCGCCCCAACTGGAGGACAAGACCGTCGAGGTCGACGGCAGCCCGGTCCCGGCGGCCGAGTATTTCGCCGAGACCATGGAACTGATCGCCGAGCGGTACGGCCGCCTGCAGGAGGCGATGGGCGGACGCGGCGAGACCAGCAACCAGGACGCCCGCTACGTGCTGCCCAACGCCTGCGAGACGAAGATCTTCGTGACCATGAACGCCCGCGAACTGCTGCATTTCTTCGCCGAACGCCTGTGCCTGCGCGCCCAGTGGGAAATCCGCGGGGCGGCCGAGCAGATGCTCGATGAAGCCAAGGAAGTCTGCCCCGCTGTCTTCGACGGGGCCGGACCCAAGTGCGTCCTCTGCGGGCACTGCCCCGAAGGCAAGATGACCTGCGGCCGATACGCCGAACAGGTGGAGAAGTACGTCGCAAAGGGGAAGTGAGCGACGAGGTCAGAGGAGAGAGGTTAGAGGTCCGAGGTCTGATGTCTCAGGTTCCCCCATGGCAGACCCGCGTGGTTTTCTCTTTGCGGGCGCTGCGTTCCGTGGAGAGAGCTTCAGCCCTGCGAGGCGAGCATATCGCTGTAGGACTGCTCCACCAGGTCCCCCGGGTCGATACCCAGCCGCCGCATCCACTGCTCGCACTGGCGTTGCAGGGCGTCGCGGCCGATCCGCCCGTCCCGGTCGATCGCCTCGATCTCCACGAACTCCCCCAACGCCGTCACGTCGTCAATGTGGAACTTGACGTTCTCCAGGAAGTAGATCTCGCGTCGCTTGTCGACAACCACCCGCGTTTCCAGCGCGGCTGCGAGGACTTCCCGCAGGCGTGTTGCCTGGTCGGGCCCCACCGGCTGATACAGCCGCACCGCCGAGGCCTTCGGACCGGGCTGGTCGGGACGCTCGTAATGGATCAGCGCCGTCTCGATCGTGCCCTGCCGCAGCTTCAGTCGGCCGGCAGACACGCAGAAGTAGGTGTCGATCTGGTGGTCGTGGCCGTGGAAGTCGGCCCCGGCGTTCTCCAGCACATCGCGCACACGATCGCGGTCGTCGCAGCGGGCCTTGATCTCCACGTTCAGGTGCATCGGGCGGTTACTCCGGCTGTGCGGGCGGGGCAGGGGTGGCGGCGTCCTCGGGAAGCGGCGAGCCGGCCCGGGCGGCGATGCGCTCGGTAAGCTCGTTGGACAGCGCGGCGTTGGGCCCCAGGTTCACGCGCCCGGGCGGGACGTCTGCACCCTCGTTCATCTCCCCGGCGTAGCCGTAGTCCACCAGCCACCAGCGTTGCGAACGGCCTCCGGGGCTGAACATCTGGTAGGCCGCGGCGGTGATGCCGAGCTGGGGCTGCTGCTCGTTGGAGCGATGCTCGGTGGCGACGGCGCGGGCGGAGAATCGGCCGTCCGCGGCCGGGGTAATCTGCACCTCGACGGTGCGGTAGATCGTCTGGACGGTGCTCTCGGCGATGCCCCGGGCGGTCACCGCATCGTCCCGCCACAGTTCCCACCACTGCTTGCCGACGGTTTCCTTGGTGACGATCCGCCCGGCCCGGCGGTCGCGATAGGCGATCTGGAACCCCGCGCGGCGAAGGACGTCTTCGCTGGCGTCCCACACCTGGCGGAAGTTCCGCTCGGCGGGAGTGTCGGGCGCGGTGTCCACGACCGGATCGGAGTGTGTCGCGCATCCCCCGGCCGCCAGAAGAAGCATCGCGAAGGTCAGACCTGCAAGTGTCGTGAGTGTTCGCATCCGTTCGGTCCTCGTGGGCGGGGCCTGCCCCGCAGAAATTCTCTCCCGCGGCGGATCGACGTTTGCCGCCCGGCGGGGTGAATTGTAGGTTTCATGTGCCTTACGACACCAAGGCAACCGCAAGCTGGCCTGCACACCAGCCCAGCACCAATGCCCCCGGCCCTGGATTCCCGCCCGGTCATCCAGGGCCACCTTTATGCGCCCTTCCGGCGGCGCAAGGCGGGCGCGTGCATCTTCTCCCACGGCCGACCGGGTTTCAACACCAAATCACCCTTCGCTTGTCGCGGGGTGCGACAGGTCACCCCTGCCTGTCCGGCAGCCGAGGTCGGCGGAGGCGGATGGGACTTTGCACGGTCCTCCGAGCTACTTTGGCGAGCAGGCCATGCAGGAAGCGCGCTCTATGCAGCGGCCCTGCTGTCTCGGTTTGTAGCGTGTTACCGGGAAGAAGCCCTTGGATTCGATGATATCGTGCCCTTCCCTACCAAAACGGAAATGGATTAGTTTCCAGATGGGCGACCCAACCCTCGGCATGCCGTCGGTAAGCAGGTACATTGGGCGGGTGACCGGGTAACTTCCGTCGAGGATGGCCGCCCGACTTGGAAACACCCCGTCAACAGCAAGTGCCTTGACGGACTTGTCCAGGAAGCCCAGGCCAACGTAACCAATGGCGCCGGATGTGTCCTTGAGGCGGCCATGCATTTGGGGCGAGCGAGGGGTTGTCTCCACGACGGCTGACATCTTTCGGGCGTTCATAACGAGCCGATGGAATGTCTCGCAACTACCGGACGACGAGTCTTTCGATACAGGAACAATCACCAGGTCGTGCCCGCCGACCTGCTTCCAATTGGTGATCTTCCCGGTGTAAATGTCACGTATCTGTTCCCGCGTCAGCCCCTTGATTGGATTGCCCGGATGAACGATCACGGCCAAGGCGTCCATCTCGATGGTGTGAAGACACGGGAGCACGCCCATGGCGACGGCCGCCCTGTATTCTGAGAGCTTCAAAGGCCGGGACAACATCGCGATATCGCACTTGCCGTCCACCAGGTCGGATATGCCGTCTCCGCTGCCAGATAGCCTGAATGTAA
>JBKHHV010000372.1:0-2779 GCA_046539005.1 Phycisphaerae bacterium | reverse complement strand
GAGTCGCGCATCTCCGCCTGCGGGAAGGGCGCCGCGGCGGTGCTGGCGAACAAGGCCGTAGCGATGATCGCCCCCAGCGGCAAGAAGGCCGCCTCCTGGCGAGTCCGGGGCGATTACGTCAATGACATCGCCTGCCATCCGGAACTCAAGCAGGTGTACGCCACCGGTTTCGACAACAAGCGGGGCACGCCCCCGGGCCAGAAGAACTATCCCGTCCAGGTCGCGTTTATCTACGCCTACGCCTTCACCGGCAAACAGGCCTGGAAAGGCTACGGCTGGAAGGGCCAGGAAGTCGCCGACCTGAAGCTGATGGCCGACACGCGCGGCTACCGGCTGACCGTGGCGGGCGACAAGCTCTACGTCGCGGGCGAAAGCGCCGGCGGCAACACCATGTGGGGACGCATGAGCGACGACCTGGACACCAAGGCCGACCTGACCAAGAGCGATGCCTTCCAGTCCGCCCACAACACCGCGGCCAACCACATCACCTTCGTGGGACGGCTGGACGCGAAGACCGGCAAGACCGAGGCCGGCTCGATGCTGCTGGCGAGACTGGACAGCGGGAAGGGCAACACCATTCGTCCGCGTGCGCTGGCGGCGTTGGATGACGGGCGGGTATTCGTCGGCGGGGCGTCCGCCTCCGACCCGCCCATCAGCAAGGGTGCATACGGCAAGCAGTTCAGCGGAGGCGGGGCGTTCTTCTGTGCGTTCGACAAGGACTTCGACCGGTTCTTCGCCACCAAATTCTGCCAGGGTTCGACGCTGGGCATCGCGGTCAAGGGCAGTACGTTCGTGGCCGTCGGTAAGGGCACCGCCCACCTGCTGTCGCGGAACGAGTTCATGAAAGCCGACCATCACGAGCGAACCAAGGAGGCCCCCGACGGCTGGGCCGTGGTGCTGGTCAAGAGCATTGCCGATACCAAAAAGGCCGCCGCCCGTCTCGACTCCGCCGACTCCAAACGCGACTCCAAGCCCCGCACCGACAAGCCAGCCACCTCCTCCGACGGCGACCCGAAGCCGAAACCGAGGCCCAAACCGCGGCCGAAGGCGAACTCGGCCAAGGACCTTGCCCTTGCAAAACTGAAGGTCGCCAAGGCATACTTGAACATGGGCCGATGGAAGATGGCCCACGAGGAGCTCCAGGAGCTGCTCGATAAGTACCCCGACTCCAAACACGCCCCGGAGGCGAGGAAGCTGTTGGAGAAGCTCAAGGACCGCTTCCGATAACAGCCGCCGTCTCCCGGGCCCAGTCACCACGGGAGGCCACCGATGAAACCGTTCGCATACCGTCTTGCGGCAGGAATTCTCTGCGCGCTGCTGATCGTCCTGCTGACCACCGCCCCCGCCGGCGCCGAGGACTCCGCCGACAGCCGCGTGCTGATCCTGCTGGCGAAGGGCTACAACAG
Organism: Phycisphaerae bacterium; assembly: GCA_046539005.1. Lineage (GTDB taxonomy): Bacteria > Planctomycetota > Phycisphaerae > SM23-33 > SM23-33 > CAZFPT01. The sequence goes on along the minus strand of JBKHHV010000372.1, from coordinate 1,373 downwards.
CGGCGAGTTCTGGATGCCCTACCTCGTCCTGCGCGGCGCCGGTTACGACGTCGACATTGCCGGACCGGCCAAGGGAACCATCGAGGCCGGGAGACGCAAGCGGGACCAGGACACCACCGCCAACCTCGCCCTGGACGAGGTGAAGGTCGGCCGATACGTGGGGCTGGTGATCCCGGGCGGGTACTCCCCCGGCAACCTCGAGAAGCACAAGGAGGCGCTGGCGATCTGCGAGGCCTTCAACGAAGCCCGCAAGCCGATCTCGGCGATCTGTCACGGCCCGCGGCTGTTGATGCGGGCGGGTATCATGAAAGACCGCGTCGGCACCTGCCTGGCCAGCGTCAAGAACGAGCTTGCCGAAGACTGGGAGAAGGGCGGTTACGGCAAGTACGTGGACCGCTCAGTGGTCGTGCACGGCAACATTCTCACCAGCCGATACCCCGGCGACCTCACCCCCTTCTGCCGGACCATGCTCCGCAAGCTGGAGGCAGCCGGTGGACGCAAGGCGCCCCACGGTCGTCACAAGGCCATCGTCATCGGCGAGGGGTTCGACGGGCATCGCAGGTGGATATTCAACCAGGTGCTGGGCGTGCTCGGCATCGAGGCGAAGGTGATCTCGCCCCAGGGTGTCGACAAGCTTGCCGGCGAGGACGGTTTCAAGGCTTCCGAATACGCGGTGGTGGCGGTCGTCGGCACAGAGAAGGCCGACACGCTCGCCCGTAGCGACGGAATGGCGAAGATCGTGGACGCCATCGACGCCCATCGTGACGGCGGAGTGCTGCTGGACAGCCGCCTGCGTGCGCTGCCCAGGACCGTCGACGAAGACGAGAGAATTACCGTCACCGCCGACAGCGACGGCGACTGGCTGGCGGCGATCGTATCGACCGCCGGGAAGGTCGAATCGCTGGCGGAGCCGGCCGAGGAGTTTGTGCCCATGGCGGCGATGGTGGTGCAGCCCGGCTTCGACGACGCAACCGCCGCCGCCGTCGAGGCGGGCCTGCAGAAGCTGGGCTACCGCACAACCGCGCTGGCGGCCACCGACGCCTGGGTGACCGGCAAACAGGGACTGCCCCTTCACGCCATACCCGTCAAGGACTGGAAGCCGCCCCACGGGTTCATGTCGGCCGCCCTGATGGCCAAGCCCGTGCCGGTGATGGCCATGGTGCCCGCCGAGAAGGACAAGCTGGAGGCCGCCACCATGGAGGCGATCCGCACGCTTCGCCCGATTGCCGAGGCCGTGGATGCCTCGGCGGCAGGGATGTCGGAAGCGACGGCCGCGGTCGCGCTGCGGCGCGGCTTCGACGGGCGGGTCGTGGCGGCGATGAAGGCGATCCTCGCCTCCGGTGGACACAAGGTCGCCCTGGTGTGGCACGAAA
>JBKHHV010000371.1:0-2792 GCA_046539005.1 Phycisphaerae bacterium | reverse complement strand
GCGCCACGTCGGGCAGGTCTTCCGGCCGCCGGAGGAAGTCGGCAATGTACTTTCGCAGTTGCTTGATCATTCGTGGTCCCCGAGTCGGCCTTCATGGCCGCAGGTGTCGTCCGTGCTGGCAAAGCCATCGGCCTTGCCGTCCAGTTCCGGGAGTCTATCGTGCCATGCGGCGGCGCTCAACGGTTCGCCGTTGCATCCTCATTCCTCGTCGTCTTCGTCTTCAGGCCCCGCGTCGGCCTCGTAGCGGTCGTGGTCGTCGTCCGGTCCTGCCGCGCAGTCGGCCGCCTCCAGCCATGCTCGCAGACCGGGAGCGCTATCGTCCACCTGCGTCGTCCATCGCCGCCCGGCGACCCGAAAGCTCACCCGCACCGACTCGGCAGCGTCCTCAACCGACACTTCACTCAACGGCTCGGCGTCCGCCGGGCGCAAGTGAACCGCCGTGATGGCCGTCCGCTCAGCCCCGCCGGTTTCGTACACCAGCACGGATGCAGGTTCCTTCTGCTGCCATCCGGTGGACGACCAGCCCAGGATCGGGTCTTCCTGCCCGCACACCACGTCCAGGGCCTCCCACGAGCCGTCGCCCACCACGTCCAGCGACCATTCGCAACCCTCGGCCGAGGCGGTGACGGCAAGCCCGTCCTGCACGGCATGAAGGTCCGGCGCGAGATTCAGATGCGCCCGCCACCTCCGGGTTCGGCCGGATTGCAGGCGATCCACCAGCAACAGGACCTGCAGCGCGCGGACAAACACCACCGTCCGCTGCACGCGGGCGTCGCGATACTGGGCGTTGTGGGCCCGGGCTGCCGAAAGCTCCGCCGAGCTGAAGGTTCCGGTCATCTCCACCCCGCCCCCGGGGCGCGGCTTGAGGCTGTAGGCCTCGCCGTCGACGGTGTAGGTATTGTGGGCGGCCGGGCTGAGCCGGAAGAATTCCCGGTAGGGATCGGCCAGTTCGTAGTTGTAACGGCCGGGGTCGACCAGCCACCACCGCCCCGCTCCATGCAGCAGCACCGCCAGGTCGTCGGCGTGTTTGTGTCGCGGCGAGCGGAGCGTGGCATGGAAGTTCACCTGCATCGCCGGGGTTCGATCATCCTGCCCCAGCCATGTGTTTCGCATCAGGGCCCAGCCGCTGGCAGGGAAGAAACCGTCCAGTTCGTCGGGAACGGTGCCTTCGTGCCCCACAGTTGCCGAGTACCGTAGCGCCGCCGATTCCGGGAGCGTCCACGCCTCGCTCACCCGTGGGGGCCGACGGCCGCTGGGAGTGTCGCCGACGGGCGGCATGTACCCGTCGGGCGTCAGCACGTGCGTGGCGAACCGGAGCATCCCGGAGATCGTCCGCGCCAGGCGCCGGGGCACCGGTTCGCCCCCGGCTTCAAGCACGCGACGGAAGCCCAGGAACATGCTGAGACCGAAAAAATGATAGCCGGCCGAGTGCTCCAGGAAGACCCCCTCATCGGAGACGATCTGCCCAAGCTGCGAACTTTTCAGCCGCTCCAGCGCCAGGGCTTTCCACTCAGCCGACTTTGCCAGCCCGCTCAGCGCCACGGCCGCCAGCAGAAGCACCAGATCTTGCCGCAGCCCGTGGTTTCCACCGGGCAGGTAAACGGCCGGGCAGGCAAGGTAGGCCGCCTGCTGCTCGATGACGGCCACCATTTCAGCAAGGGCTCCGGGCTGGGGAGCCATGGAGGCACCGGGCGCGGGTAGCTGGCGGAGCCAGCGGAGGTAATAGGGCAGGAACAGAAGCAGGTTGGCCGTCCGCTTGGCGACGGTTCCCTCGTGCCATGCTCGCCGCACGGCCGGGCTCGCCGGGGGGTTGACGCGCCTGAACGACAGCACCAGTTGCTCGGCCTGCTTGAGCAACTCCGGCCGGAACTCCTTCCGCAGGGCCGAGACCGTCATCTGCAGAAAGTCCAGCGCCAGGAAACAGGACTGCCAGTTGCGATCCGGGCCGGGCATGGTCCAGTCGGGCGATGGGCCGATCTCGACCGGCGGATGGTTCGGAAACGTGACCACCCCCGCCAGCAACTGGTCGGCCGACTCGGGCGGCATGTGCCGTCCCAGCGGCTCGGGCACGTCCACCCATCCCAGGTGCTCCAGCAGGGCGCGGTCGGCGGCGGCGGGGTCGGTTTCCAGCAGCGACCGCAACTCGTCGGCCGACATCCCCGAAAGACGCGGCACGTCGATGCCCTGGATCTCGTGCAGCGGCAGCCAGCGGCAGATGCTCTTGACCACAGCCCCGGCCGTCGCGGCGGCACCGGCCTCGGTGAGGATCGTCTTCCCCCGGGGGCGGATCATCCGGTCGCGACCCCACCGTTCGAACTTGGAAGAGAGGTTGACCTCGGTCGCGCCCCGCGCCTTGCACTCGGCCGACAGCGTGGCATTGGCGGCGGCAAGCGCCTCGCGCGAGCCGCCCCCGGCCCGTACCGCGTCAAGCTGCAGCGGAGCCGAGACCCACACCACCAGCCGTCTGTCGCTCTCCCGGGCGTCCAACGCCCTCCGCACGGCTGAGCAGTACGCCTCGATTTCGGCATCGCCGGCCGAAACGTCGGGTGCGATCCCGACGATGACAACGTCCTGGTCGCCGGGGTCCGATGTTCTGGTGCAGCGGGCTTTGCAGACGGCTTCTTCTTTCAGACGCCGCAGAAGCTCCGCCTCGGTCTCCTCGGCCAACGAACCGACCAGCGCGATCCGCAGAGCCGTCTCGCAGGAGGCGGGGGCGGGGGCTGGCTTTCTGGACCAATCGAACATCCAAAGCCTCACTGGCGAGCTACTTGTCTTCGGTGGCCGAGCCGGCT
>JBKHHV010000370.1:0-2819 GCA_046539005.1 Phycisphaerae bacterium | reverse complement strand
GCCCTGCTGTAGCTGCGTCGGCCGATGTCGCTGGCGGCACCTCCCGGCGTCAGCCGTCGTGCTTGCGGAATACCAGGTTCAGCCGGGTCATGCTCCTGAAGCCGCAGTGGGCGGCGATGTCCCGGATCGCCAGCGATTCGTCCCCCCGCAGGCATGGAAGAGGGCGTGAGCTTCATGCGGAAGCCGTTCACCCCCCAGACGCTGTCGCAGAAGGTTCGCGAGGCTCTGGACGGTTGAGCCAACCCCCCACCGCCATCGCCGCCAGGATACACAGCAGCCCCACCAGCGAGTAGTGGTACTTCGCCTGGGCCTCGAAAACCATGTGCACCGCGGTGAAGTACATGCACAGCAGCGGAATGAACAGCCACGTCCGGTCGGCCGCCAGGAATCGCCGCCGGCGCCATACGCCCGCCAGCGCCGCAACCACCACGGCCGCATAGAAGCCCGTGGCGAAGGACTCCACATACGGCCCCCACGCCCCGGCGGACGTCAGCGAGCGGTCGACCTCGGCGGGTCGGTCGGCGACGGCCTCCAAGTGCCGCTCGGCGGGGTGGGTGAGCGACCACCAGGCGATGTCCTTGTCCCACCACCAGAAGATCGCGAACTTCCAGACCGCCAGCTCCGCGAACCGCCGGGGGTTGGCGCGGATCCATTCTATCGCCTTCTCGCGCCCCACCTGCTGCAGTTCCAGGTCGTTGTCGGCTCGCTCGAAAACGTACTCCGCCGCCGACTGGGTGTAGTCGCCGCGGGCGTCGGGGTTGTTGGCCGAGTAGAGGTTCAACCCGCTGTTGGAGCTGATAAGCACGAACCCGCCGGTTACCCGGTAGTTACGGTACGTCCACGGGGCCACGACTGCCGCGGTCCCCACCGCCATCACCGCAGCCGCCGCCAAGGCCCGCCTGCGTCGGCCGTTCCATGCCAGCAGCACGTGCAGCCCGAGCACCACCGGCATGAGCACAAAGGTTGGCCTGATCAGCGCCGCAAGCCCCCACAGTACTCCACAACCCAGCGCACCGCCCCAATGCAGCCGCCGGTCGACCCATGCCACGTACACGCACAGTGCCGCCACCATCCAGAAGGTCTGGGGCACCTCGGCACCCTGCAGAAGGCACGCCAGCACCGCCGAGGGCAGAATCGCCACCAGCACCGATACCACCCGGGCGACCAGCACCCCGCCCACGCGCCGCGCGAGATAATACACCCCCGCCACCGTCGCCGAGCCCAGCAGGCAGTTCAGCAGTTGCCCCGCCAGCAGGTGCGGGCCGAACAGCCTGTAGAGAACGCCCAGGGTGGCAATCTGCGCGGGAGGGAGAAAGCAGCGGTACTGCGGGGCACCGTGTTTGGCCCCCACGCCGATCTGACCGGTGCGGGCAAAGGAAACCGCCGCCCCGTGATACACCGCCCAGTCATCCACCGGCAGGTACGGCAGCGCAAGGACGGCCACCAGCCGCAGCAGCAACGCCACGAACACCACCCCGGCGATCCACCTGCCCTCGCCGGGAGCAAGGAACCACTCCCGCCTGCGCCACACAGCCGTCAGCACCGCAACCACTATCGCCGCCCCCAGCAGGAGTGTGCCCATCTGCCCGGGGTGGGTGATGTACATCCATTGTGCGGCGTAGATCACCAGCAGCGAGATCGCCGCCAGGGCGTACAGCGTCACCCGGCTCATGAGGTAGCCGTACCAGCCGGTCACCGGCAGGGGCGATCGGCCGGGCGAAGGCAACGCTGCCGCGTCGGGCGCGTCAACGGGACGATCAGCCATGCCCGGCGATTCCGCGCAGTTTGCCCACCTGCCGCAGGCAGGTGACGTCCAGGTCCCGCAGCTTTCCGCGGGTATCGGGACCGGCGTTGATCACGAAGTTCGCGCGCTGCTCGTTGCAGGCGGTGAGCGTCTCGATCACCCAGTGGGGGTCCTGCACGCTGTCGTCGTCGGCGTGCCAGAACCACTTGCCGCTGGCGAACATGCCCTTGCCGCTGCCCCCCTTCGAGAGCGTGAACTCGCACTCGGCCGGCAGGTAATCGCCGATGCCGCCGCAGTAGTAGACCTTCTGATCGTCCTTGGGGGGAATGCCCTTCTCGAAGAACCGCAGGTCGCACGGCCAGGTGATGATCTCGCCCTTTCGTTTGGAGGTGCCGTTGTTGCCCACCAGGCAGTCGGGCTGGATCGCCTTGATGTGCTCGTAGATTTCACGCCAGTACCAGCGTTCGGGGTCCTGGTAGTCCACGCCGCCCTTCTTCCAGCCGCCGTCGAACCAGATCTCGCAGATCGGACCATAGTTTGTAAGCAGCTCGGCGAGTTGGCGCTTCATGTAGATGGCGTAGGCGTGGTCGTACTCGTAGAACGGGGCGTTGCGGTCCCACAGGGAGTAGTACAGTGCCAGCTTCAGCCCGGCCCGGCGGCAGGCGTCGGCGACCTGTTCGATCACGTCCCCGTCGAACGGCGAGGCGGCGACCGAGTAGTCGGTCCAGCGGCTGGGCCAGAGGCAGAACCCGTCGTGGTGCTTGCTGGTGAGCATCAGGTAGCCGGCCCCGGCCGAGGCGGCCGCCGCGCACCACTGGTCGGGGTCGAACTCGGTGGGGTTGAACGTGGACGGGTCCAGCGTCCCATCGGACCACTCGGCGTCGTTGAAGGTGTTGATTCCGAAGTGGACGAACAGCCCGAACTTCAGGTCCATCCATCGACGCTGGGCGGGCGTGGGCTCGACGCTTACCGGCTTGCCCGACTCCTTCGCCTCGCGGACCTGCATTTCCTGGATATAGGGATCGTAGCTCATGGTTTCTCCTTCTGCCCAACAGGGTACACAAACCGCCCCCGC